>NZ_JAGDEZ010000011.1:0-192400 GCF_017498305.1 Pseudomonas sp. OA65 | reverse complement strand
AACAGGATTGGGAGGGCGAACACTGTCTGTACTATCCAGTTGTCCCAGTTGCTGTTCACTTAAGTAAATGATGAACCTGTGGCGAGGGAGCTTGCTCCCCCTGGGCTGCGCAGCGGCCCCTTTTTGTGAGCGCTGCGCACTCAAGCGGGAGCAAGCTCCCTCGCCACAAAAGAAAACAGCTCCATGCCGGGTCTGGCTGTGGTAGAGAACTCCCCAATGACGCACACCGCTACCGACAGTGTCGCAACTCAGGTCCGCAGGCTTGCTGAAACCCACAATATCACCGCTGAGCTTGACGCCATCAGTCGTATGGCCGCGACCATCACCCGTCTGACCGGCGACGTCGTCGAACTGGATAACGTCGAACAGTTGCTCGTCAATCTCAAGAGAAAGGGCATTCTGAGCAAGTCTGAGATCCTGACGCTCCAAGGTGAGTACCTTCAAGAAAAAAGACGCGCCAAGAAACGTAGTGGCGTTGCGCAATATTCGTATGGACACCGGTGATAAATTCTCCCTCTCGAAGTTTGCCTTCGAGCTAGTTTCTCGGGTCGATAAAAGTTATGCACTGCGGTTCGAATCTGAGCTTTAATGCCGGGGCTTATCGACAGCCCCATTCGTCTAATCAAGGAAGAAACGACATTGAAAACAGCTCTCGGCGCCCTGCTGTTGGCCTGCCTGACAACGACCGCATTCGCTGACGAAAACCCCATCGGCTTCCAATCCTCCACCCTGCCGGATCCGCACAATGGCCGCGCCCTGGAGATGGTCGTCTGGTACCCCAGCGCAACCACCGCAACCCCGCAATTGATCGCCGATAACGCGGTGTTTGTCGGCGCCTCTGCCGTGCGTAACGCGCCGCCCACTGCCGGCGAACATCCACTGGTGGTGCTCTCCCACGGCTACAGGGGCAACTGGAGCAACCAGATCTGGCTGGCCAGCGCCTTGGCCCAGAAGGGTTACATCGTCGCCGCCATCAACCACCCCGGCAGCACCACCCATGACCGCAGCCCGCAATCAGCGGCGCAGCTATGGCAGCGGCCCGTTGACCTGCGTCGGGCCATCGATGCGGTCACGGCTCAACCGGAAAAATTTGGCCGCGTCGCCAACGACCGAATTGCAGCCGTGGGCCATTCACTCGGCGGCTGGACCGCCCTGGAAATCGCCGGCGCCCGCTTCGATCCAGAGCGCTTCGCCCAAGACTGCAAAGCTCATTCGCAGTTAGCCAGTTGCACCGTTTACGCACAGATGAACCCCGCCAGCACCGCTGAAGCAAAGGCCGAGCTGGCCGCTGATTGGCGCGATAAACGTGTTACTGCGGTGGTGACATTGGACTTGGGCCTGTCACGGGGCCTGACCGATGAAAGCTTGGCCGCGCTGCCTGTCCCCGCCCTGGTGATCGCTGCCGGCGTACCGTCGCAAGAACTTCCCGCCGAGTTGGAGTCTGCCAATTTGGCCAAGCGACTTTCATCGGCGACAAGCCGTTACGTCGAGATCAAAGACGCGAGCCATTTCAGCTTCATGTCGATGTGCAAACCTGGCGCGGAAGAAATGCTTGAAGAGGAAGTGCCAGGGGATGGGATCATTTGTCGGGATGGTGATGGCGGTCGTGCTCGGGGGGTGATTCAGCAGCAGGTTGTGTCGCTGATCGCGGAGTTTCTGGCGCAATCCCCAGCAGACAAAAAAGCCAGTTTGTAACCGGTGGTACTGACTTGCCGCGGCTTAACGAAAATGCCGTGGTAGACATTTGGCATTCATGGAGGATTCTGACTGATGGCACGCATGGGTTTGATACTGACACCCGGTTTTGCGGACTGGGAATATGCTTTCATCGCTGGAACTGCGTCCCCTTTTTACGGGATCGACCTCAGGTTTTTCGCTCCCGCTACGGGGCAGTTCCGTTCCCAGGGTGGATTGGCCGTAACGGTTGATAACAGTTTGCAAGAATGCCTGGATTGGAAACCGGACGTTGTCGTCGTCATTGGAGGAATGGTCTGGGAACGTGCCGAAGCACCCGACATTCGCGATTTTCTTCAAGCGAGTCGATCAAGTGGCGCGACAATTGCCGGTATCTGCGGAGGAACGCTAGCCCTTGCCAGGGCCGGGCTTCTCGACACGGTTCCTCATACCTCGAACAGCGCAGACTTTTTGCACAAGAATGCCGTGGGTTATGAAGGAAATGAGTTTTATCGAAGCAGCCCAGTCGCTGTGGTTGCGGACCGCATCATCACTGCTCCAGGCCCTGCCCCCGTAAGCTTCACCTGCGCAGTGTTCGAAGGTGCCGGGTTATCTTCAGAGATCATTTCTGAGTTCAGGTCGATGTTGGCAGCAGAACATGGGTAATTGCGCTTTTTCCATTTTTGAACCGCAGGAGAAACGATGACGGGTTCGGCAGAAAGGAACGGTCTATTCCCGGCCAGCACACACGATGACCTCGACGTGACCGATGGCACAGCTTTCGCCGCCTGGGCTCGCGTCTGGGAGGTGCTTGGCGTCAGAGACGCGTCACGAGAAACCTACGAAGAACTCCTTCGACACTACGGCGAGCCGCACCGCGCGTACCACAACCTGCAGCATCTGAAGGAATGCCTTCAGGTGCGCCGATACGTCAACGCGGCCTGCCAGGCTCCCGCAGAAGTCGACCTCGCGTTATGGTTCCATGACGCGATCTACGACCCCCTCCGCAGCGACAACGAGCTGCGCAGTGCGCAATGGTTGGATGACGTGGCACGCAATAGCGGCTTGGGCGAAGAAACGCGACGCAGGCTTTACGACCTGGTGATGGTGACGCGACACGACGGCGCCCCAGCGTCGGTAGACGAAGCGGTGCTGGTAGACACGGATCTGGCGATCCTTGGGGCATCGTTCGAGCGGTTCGAGGAATACGACCAACAAATTCGCCGCGAGTACTCGTTTGTGCCTCTGCCTGTGTACCGCCAGAAACGGCGCCAGGTCCTTGAAGGTTTCCTGGCGCGTGGACGGATCTATACGACCGCAGCGTACTTCGATGCATTTGAGCAGCGGGCACGCGCCAATCTTGCACGAGCCATTGACCGTCTTGACTGAAGAATGGATTCAAGCGGCGAAGGGATATTCAAATTCGCCGGCGCTCAACCATGGTGATCGTCGTCATTCGAAAAATCGGGACTCAGCCATCTAATCAAGCTGCAAATCTTGATCAAGGTGACGTGCTCGTCGAATTTAAACTTACTATGCCCCGGAAGAATCATACCGTTTGACAAACCGACGCTCGTCGACCGCGTAACCTTGCTGTTGATAAAAAATGTGAGCCTGCATTCGGTGGTCGCTGCTAGTCACCTCAGCCCGGACGCAAAGTTGTTCTATAAAAAATGCATCAGCAGCGGAAACTAGCATCGCCCCTACTCCTTGTCCTCGGGCGTCTTCATCGATGACAAGCGAGGTAATGCGTCCGAGCCTACCCGGCTGATGAAACAGCTCAAGTACATGTAAGCTTATGACACCGATAATATTTTTACCGTCTTGTGCCAGCAGCACGGTATCGCGAGCGCTAAGTTCTAATGCTTCAAGCTTATCTCGGATTAGCTTCGGCGAGGTTTGGTAGCCTAACTGGCCCAGGAGTCTGGACACAGATTCTGCATCGGTTAGTAAGGCTTTTCGAACTTTCATGTTGCTCTCAACTGGGTATTGCACAGGCTTGTCCACCCTTTGAATTCGACTTGACCTATCGTTTGCATCGGACTTAACCAACACGCTGGGTGACTGAGACCGGCAGAAAGCGATCAAAGCCGTCAGTCGACCTGAGAACACAGGTTAGATGGCTTGAACCAGAGGACTGCGGAGTCGACATGAACATGCTTCTGCTTTTGAGGCAGGAAAGGTGTATCAAGCGTGCCCAACGCTATCGAGACCCAGTCGGAGAATTTACCTTCAGATCGAGACCAAAACAGAGTCGAACCGCAATCGATGCAGAACTCACGTAATACGGCCTCTGACGAAGCATAGCTTTTGATGTTGGTGGAACCGCGAAGTACTCGAAGCGCGCTACGGGGAATGCTGCCGTACGATGCGAATGCTGCCCCGTGCCCCTTGCGACACTGGCTGCAATGACAATGACTCACTGCTTTTGGTGAGACGAGTAGCTCGTAACTGACGGCAGCGCATAAGCAGCTTCCTTGGTATAGCTGTGTCATAGGCCTTTCCGTACAGATAAGAAACCCCAGCGTAACTGTCCCAGTCCAATCAGTCGACCGACCGTTATTTGCCGTCTGCTGCCTGCTACGACGCAGCTATCGAGCCAAGACCCCGAAGCATCGGGGACAGACCGATATGGATAACGCTGAGAGTCCGTAAAGGGTCGGCTGCAGCCCTTCGAGATAGGCTGAAATCGGCCAGAAGCGGTCGCTGGAGAGACGTCTGAGGACATAAAGTCGAAGCTTCGGATCACATATTTCTGCTTTGCTCATGAGCCAACACAAAACCTCGCGCTGTCAGCCTGGCAGTTAGGAACATTAACGCTCTACGGAAGACCGGATGACAGTCGGCATACGGCAAATTATCGAGCGGAGCCCAAAAAAAGCTAAAGAAATGGCCATGGTCATCGAGCGTGAGATGAGTCCATTGCTCCGGCAAGGATGCCTGGGTGAAACACAGCTGAAATGACCATATCTGGTCGAGATGCTCGGCGTCCCAGCAGCCCATATCGCTGACAACCGAGGCGTCCGTAATGCCCGACTCTTCGCTTAATTCGCGCAGAGCGGTCTCAACTGGAGTTTCGCCTTTCTCGATTGTTCCTTTGACCAGTTGTACGCCTGCTATTGGATGGCGGAACAGAAGGATGTGTGTGCCAGGAATGCTGGAGAGGATTACGGGGCAAGCCTTGTTCGGTGACATGGCGATTTCCTTATCGACAACGAAGCACGCATCTTACGACCTTATCCTCTGCGTGAGTCGCCAGATATTCTGATGTCCGCTTCGGGTCGATTGCAGCCCCTTCAGGACAGGCATAGTCGCCCCAAAGGAGCCTGTATACATCTAAGGATGTTAGTCACCGGCGAGTCGTCAAATCAACCGATCCAAAACCCGCGCATTCCACAATTCCCGATACCGCTCCCGCCACCCCGGGCTCCCCTTATCCAACCACTCCAACGTCGCCTCAACACTCTCAGGGCTGATCATGAAGTGATTGATATGCTCCTCGATCCGCTCTTCCGATAGATGCAGCAAGTCCAGATAACCATTGAAAGAATCCGCCAACACCACGTACTCATCGCCCTGCTGACGGCGCCCGGTCCAGGCCGGTAAACCCGCCACCATCGCCGCCACGTCCTGGCGCCCTTCCCGCACATCCAGCAGCAAGATACTCGCGCCGCCGTCGCGACCTATCGGCAACAATCCCGTCTCGGGGAAGCCGGGCTGGGCCCGCAGTTGCTCCAGCTCAAAAGGGTTGGATTCATACTTTTCGTCCAGATCCAGCCCGTACAGCGAAAAGCTGAGCAATTCCTCATAGCCATTGGCGAGCGTGGCCAACACATCGTATTCCACGTAGGCGCCGTTGCAGGTCTTGAGAAACTGGCGATAGTCGTCCGGCAGGCGGGCACCCAGGCTGGCTTCCAATTGTGAGATGGCACGGTCAGTGGCGCCTTCACGGGTGTCTTCGAGGATGAGTCCGCGATAATCAGCCATTGCGCCTTCCGTTTTGGTCAGTGAAGCCGAATCCTTCTATGCTCAAGCGACTATGCGCAAGGAGCTACCTTGATGGATTATCTGATTCGAAACGCTATGGCCGCCGATGCCCCGGCCATCAGTCAAACGATTATCAATGCCTTGCGCCAGTCCAATGCCCAAGACTACTCACCCGAAATTATCGATCAAGTGGCGCAAAATTTTTCCCCGCCGGCAATTCTTCAATTATTGGCTCAACGCCAGATACTCGTAGCAACAGTCGACAATCATATCGTTGCAACGGCGAGCCTCGATCAGGACGTGGTCCGAAGCGTGTTTGTCGACCCGAGCTATCAAGGGAAGGGTCTCGGAAGACACCTGATGGCGAGGATTCAATCGATCGCCATCAACGCAGGCCTGAACCTGCTGCGGGTTCCCTCTTCAATCACCGCAGAAGGCTTTTATGCTTCGCTTGGCTTTGAAAAAGTCCGGGATGAGTTCCACAAGTCAGAGCGCACGATCATCATGACGAAAACCTTGGACCTGTAGCACTGCAGCGTCCAAGAAGGTACCCCTGCGCCATCACACCACGCTCGCCCGATGCAAGCTGCTCAAATGCCCAACCCCTGCCGCCTGCAAACGACTCACCAGATCCTCCCGCGCCGCTCGCCCACCCGAACGCACGTACTCCAGCTCCGCCGCGGTGATCAATACCACCGGCACCAATCTGACCGGCGACAACGGCATGTCATCCAGTTGGGTCGGGAAATCCGGCGCCGGGGCACCGAGCAGAACGCCGGTGGAGTCGTCATCGGTCACGAAGTGTTTGGGCAATTGGTCGCTCATGTGGTGCGATTGGCTGAGCCCGGGAAGTTCAAGGGACAGCGCCCCATACTGGTCGAGTTGGTGGGTGATGCCGCCCGCGTCGGCCACCGTCTTGGCGACGTGTTCCACCAATTCAAATGCCCAACTGCCCTTGAAAGGATCGACCTCGCCCACGGGGCCACGGGCGTGTTCGGGGATGTCCGCGGTTTCGACGAACAACTCCATTTCGAAACCGTTGCCCATGCCTTCCGTGTCATCGAATGGATCGGACAGGCCTTCGGTGGCGAGGATGATCGTGTCGCCACGGCGAACCACACGGTAGGCCTGGCGGGTCGAAGGCCAGTACGGGCCGCCGGAAAAGGTCGGGCTGATCAAGTAGGCAAGGACATCCCGCTCGACCGTGCCGACAGCGCTCCAATGACGATCCAGGCACGCTGCGCCGGCTTCCCGGACGGCCAGATTGGCGGCTTCAGCCTCAGTCAGGTCGACAAGCTCAGGGAATTGCGGAGCGGGCTGGTCGTGTTGAGTTTCAGGGGCTTTTGGTGAACCGAAGAGCTTCTTGAAGAAATTCATGGGCGTTCCTTGCTGGTTTTTCGCTCGGCGTCATCCGCGTCAGCATTCGCTGATCCGGTGGCAGGCGTCGATTGCATTGTGGCGTGTTGGAGTAGATATGAAAACGTGGTCAGGATGATGAGGCGCAGGCCTATGCCCCGCCCGTTCTACCGCGACGCATATGGATAAGTGCGGTTCTACGATGATCTGGAGAAACTCGCTCTTCGACAGCGAAGGGCAAAAAGCCCAGCTTTGGATAAAGCAGCAAGCCAGCCGTGTTTTCATTGAAACACGATATCTGTACCTCAGAGGCGTCATAGCGGTCGAACGCCAGGGCCGTCATCGTTTCCACCAGAAAGGTTGCGACTCCTTTACCTCGCGCTTCTTGGGCGACGATGAGATTACCGATACAGCAAACTCCACCGGTTTCAGCCCGATAGAAGTTAGCAAAACCAACGACACGCTTCCCTGCCACCACGACGGTCGAATCGAATCGTTGAGCGATAGCGTCAGCCAACTGAGCACTGGTCAAAGGGTATTGGGCTTTCGGGAACATATAAAACAGTTCCCGAGCGTCCAGCACAAAGCTACAAATCGTCTTGATGTCGTCAGCCGTCACTGGCCTGCTTTGTAATGTCATTGGGCGTCCTTGAGATTGATGCGTTTGGTATCTTAGCTCAGCTGATTTTGCTCAGGCATCTGTCGGGCGGCAGGACTGGATAGATTTCAAAGGATGAACATGACATTGACGGTCGAAAGTCTGGTCAGGATAGCAATGACCAATCCAATCAACGCACAAATCACTTCGTGCTTGCCTGCGCTCGGTTTAAATCAATGCATGCTCACGGCTGGCTGCCTGTTCCAAGCCGTCTGGAATCATCAAACGCAGCAACCGTCCTCTTGGGGCGTTAAGGATTACGATGTTTTTTACTTTGACCCGGACCTGTCTTGGGAAGCCGAGAACGAAGTGATCAACGCCGCCCAGCGACTCTTCCAGGACCTCGACGTCAACATCGAGGTCAAGAATCAGGCCCGCGTCCACCTCTGGTACGGTCAGCGGTTTGGCAAGCCTTATCCTCAGCTTCAGTCGGCCAAGGATGGCATTGATCGTTACTTGATTGCGGGTACGTGCATTGGGCTGGACGTTGAAACCGGTGAGGTCTATGCGCCCTTTGGCCTGGACGATATCGAGCAAGGCTTTCTGCGTATCAATCCAAATAATCCGCAGCCGGATTTGTTCGATGAGAAGGCGAAGAGTTATCAGGCTCGCTGGCCGTGGCTCAGGATTGTGGAGAAATGATGCCAATCTCCACAATCCCGTGGCGAGGGAGCTTGCTCCCGCTGGGTGGCGAAGCCGCCCCAAAGTACTTTCCAGAAAAAACGAGGTCAATGGTCTACGACGGCTACGCCGCCGAGCGGGAGCAAGCTCCCTCGCCACGGAGTGTGTATCTATTAAGATTATGTGTGTACTTGCTGCCGGCTTCGCGGATCATGTGTAAAAAAACACAGGGCTATCAGTTGAGAGCTGCCTTTGCGGCACGATCCGGTCCAGGCATCTTAGCCGTAGCTCCGGATTATGGATGACCTTCACTGATCCGACTTATTCCAGGAGCGAAGCCGACTTGAGCAAATCGTAAAGTCCTTCAGGCACCAGCGGTGACAAAGCCGTGAAACTGTCACTGGAGCACCACGTGGCCTTGAACGATGCACCGTCGCTTTCAAAGCCTTCCAGCCAGGGTTGTTTGTAGAGATCGGCGTCGTCAAACCTTGCATCGTAGACTTGGACGATCTCGTGCCCAGGCTTGCCGGCGTAGGTGAAAATGCTTTCCAAGGTGCCAATCAGTCGAAGGTCGCTGATCGAGGCACCCAGCTCCTCTTGCACTTCTCGGACGATGGCCTCATGGCTTCTTTCGCCGAACTCAATACCACCGCCAACGGGACGAAAAAACATCTGTTTTTTATTGGCATCGTAAAACTGATTGACCAGTATTTTTCCGTGATGATGAAAGATACAAAGAGCGAGGGGCCGAATGCGTTGCTCCGACATGAGTAAAACTTCCTTTTGATTTAATGATGCACAACGTCCTGCAAATATCAGTATCAGGGTTTAAACACCACCCACTCAACCTTGACTCATCGTTCCCGAAAAACTTGCCTCCACCGGCCCGACAAGAACGACCGCACCCACGCCATCCCACTGAACCGTCACGCTTCCGCCATCACATACAACCTCGACGGTGCTGTCCAACAAACCACGACGAATGCCGTTAACAACCGCACCGCACGAGCAGGATCCCGACCCCTGCGCAATCCCTGCACCACGCTCCCAGATGCGCAACCGAATATGCGTGCGATCAATGATCTGGACGAAATGAACATTGGTCTTGAGCGGAAACAGCGCGTGGGTTTCGATGGCCGGGCCGATCGTCGCGATATCAAGGCTGGCCAGATCATCGACAAAATAAGTGCAGTGCGGATTACCCATGCTGCACGCGGCGGGACTGCCGGCCAGTGGCAAGGCGGCGGTGTCGAGTGCTTGCGCTAAAGGAATGTCCGACCAGCCGAAAAGCGGCACGCCCATGGCGACGGAAATGTCGCCGGTTGGAGTACGCTCGCAAGTCAGCAGACCACGGTTGGTGCGCAGCACCAGCGAAGTAGCATTTGCTTCGCGCATCAGCAGATCCGCCGCTCCTCGCGTCGCGCTGCCGCAAACATCCAGCGGGGAGCCATCCGCGTTCCAGAACATCACCCGCGCATCGGCATCGTCGCAATCGAGCAACACCGCGAGCTGGTTGAAGCCCACGCCCCGGTTCCTATCGCCCATACGCCGGGCCATGGCACTTGTCACTGGGCTGGCTGCATTGCGCGAGTCGACAATAATGAAGTCGTCGCCATTGGCATGCATCTTATGAAAGCTCAGTGACATGCAAACGCTCTGCTGGAAATGGAATTACCGTAATAAAAAATGCAGGTTGCCTGAGCGTTCCGGACATACAACATGATTCGATTGAGTGACAGTTGCATGTATTCATCCGTGATCAGGGTGAGTGTTGCGCCTTCTTATATGCCGTCGTCATGACCTCCCAGGTTCCAGTGTCGGCAGGAATCAGATGCTCGATACGCAATGAGCTCATCGTGATGTCGAGTGGCATACCGAAGGTGGTGAACGTCGACATGAACTTAAGCTCACCCTGGGAAGAGTCGACTCGCGTCAACAACAGCGGAGGCAGTTCGTTAGCCAGCGCAGCGCTGTGTGGGGCCGGCAGGCTCTTCAGGATCTCAGCCAGCGCCGGATGACTCAAGGCTTCCCTGGATGCGCGTTGCCAAGCCACTAATCTTATTTCCTCGGCGTTACTCAGATGATCACCCAAGCCACCGGGTTGCAGCAGTGTCACCAACAGGTTAAGTCCCTCTGCCGCCTCTCTGGCAAGACCCACCAGATCGAACAAGACTCCCGCGCTGGCGTTGGCGGCAAGGATGTCCCATTGAGCATCCAAGACAATTGCTGGGGCGGGGTTATTGGCGTGAAGGATGTGATCAATGGCAGCACGCACCACCTCCATTGTCGATGATGTGAGCGGCGTCGTTTCGTAGCGAGGGGCGTAGCCGCTGGCGAGGAAGATGTCATTGCATCGTTCCAAAGGTACATCCAAGGCAGTCAATAAGTTGTGCAAGGTGCCGGGACTTGGCTTCGCGCGTCCCGTCTCGATGCAACTAAGGTGACGCTGAGATAGCCCTGTTATCAGCGCGCAGTCCAACTGACTGAGTCCGGCCTGTTGGCGCAAGTGACGCAGTTGGGCACCGGCCGAGGTTGGCGGCGTTGTTCGAGAGAAAGGTCGACTGGTCATCGTTGACTCTGGCATTGCGGGTGAACGGCGTCGATGACCTCAGAGGTCATTGAAACCATGACGGTCAAATCACTAGCCTACCTCCCTGATCAACGAACTTGTCCAGGGAGGCAACTTGAAGAAACCTTACATCGCACTGGTGACATTGCTGCTTTTTTCCGTGTACACGGCGAGTACTTTGTTTCTCGCCGAGCAATCGCTCCTGGCGTTCGGCCTCGGGCTCATGTCGCGCCCAGACACCGCGCAGGTTGTCATCGACCTTTATCTACTCGCTTGCATGGCCTGCGTCTGGATGTACCGGGACGCACGTTCGAAAGGCCGGTCGCTCACATCGCTGCTGCCTTACTTCCTGATCACGGCCATCTTCGTATCAGTCGGTCCGCTGTTGTACATCGTCGTCAACGGATTTGGACACCAATCGTCGCTGACAGGTACTCATGATTAGCCAGCTCCTCAAGTCATGCACCGCAACGGACAATCACAACTCACGGCCAATCAACAAGCACCGCTTTCGGATCCCCCTGGCGCATCTGGGCCAGTTCAGCATCCGCCTTGGCTTGCGTCGCGTGGCAGAACTCGAAGGCGTTCTGGGTCTTGCCGGTCGGCCCCTTGGCTTCGGCCATGCACACCACGGCGCCCGGTGTGCAAACGGCGCTGTTGAGTTTGAAATCACCCCAAACGCCGGGCTGTTCCTGCTTCACCTTGGCGATGTAGCTTTTGAGCGAGGGTTGCATGTCGCTCGCGGCACCGGCGATCAATTTGACCGGGCTGACCGCAGCGCCGTACGTATGCTGGGTGGACAGTACGGCGGTGCAATACATGGCTGCGGCCGGGACCACCGCCGTGGCACCGTTGGCCATCACCGTAGGTGTCATCGCGACTTGCGTCCCACCAGGCCCCACCAGAACCGGAACGATGCTAAACGCGTTGTTTCGCCAGACCTTCAGGTTCACCCGCGAGCCGATTGGCGCTTTGGCAACGGCCACCCTGAAATCGATTGAATCAGCGATAAGCCCGTTATCCACGGCCACGATCACGTCTTGGGGCAAGATCCCGGCCTGTTGCGCACCGCTGCCCGGAACAGTCCCCTGCACCACAACCCCGGCGGGAGGCGCTGACAGCGCCATCGCCCGCTTCGGATCGATGGTCTCGATGCTGGCGCCGATCCTGCCGCGAGGCAAATTGGCCGGCTGGCAGCTTTTTTCAAGCCAGACCTGGCTGGCCGCTTCTTTTCGAGCCGTGGCGACCTGCTTCAGGATGGGCTCAGCGCTCGCTTGGTACATCGGCACCTCGCTGAGGGACATTTCGATGTATTCGCAAGATTTGGAGCGATACCGGTCAGGCGTTTCCCGGGCCACCAGCTTTTGCAAGTCAATGGGTGGCAAGCCTTGGGGGGCGGCAACGGTGGAGGTTGCGGGGGAGACGCTGGCGGAGTCCGCAGTGGCGACCGAGGAGACTACATAGGCGCCGGCCGCCAGGCCTACGGCACTGGTCATTACGCTGGTGTCGACGCCTCCCATGGGCAGCAGCATCGCACCGACTACCGCCGCCTCACCGAGACCGCCATCAGAGGCACAGCCAGCCAAGGCAGTGAGCGAAAGTGCAACGGCAAGCCTGGTGCTTGATTTGAAGGCAGATGCGGACATTTCGCTTCTCAGTGATTGATTCGAGTGGATCGTGCCGCATCATGGCAAAGTGCCTTTCAGTTGTATATCGAATGCACATTTGCCCGGATGCCACCCGTCTCAATCACTACGGCAGCGAAGCGCCTGGTTGAGGTTGGACAGGATGATGGCCAAATAGTACCTTGCCTGGACCTGCCTAAACGCCACGACCTCAGAGAAGCCCATGTCGACAAAATGCCTTGCCGCAATACTGGTGCTCTCCCCTCTCCTGGCGTCTTGCGTCAACCCGATGTACAGCTCTGCCGAGCGAGCCGAAACAGCGGAATACCTGCGCAAGGTCAAGGATCCGGCGACCTACTACGCCATGGATTGTGAAACGTTCCTGGCGACCAAACGGGGCTGGGAAACGCATCCGAGCATGGCGGACGATCCCGTTAAC
Organism: Pseudomonas sp. OA65; assembly: GCF_017498305.1. NCBI lineage: Bacteria > Pseudomonadati > Pseudomonadota > Gammaproteobacteria > Pseudomonadales > Pseudomonadaceae > Pseudomonas > Pseudomonas sp. OA65. Next base: position 179,471 of record NZ_JAGDEZ010000011.1, on the reverse strand, counting down.
CTGGTGATCCAACAAGTCGCCAGACAACGCGATTGTTCAGCCGGTAGCGCTCCAGCACCAGTTGCCGCTGCGGTGTCACCGACGCCCGGGATGTCCGCGGCAATGCCCGCATCGGAACCTAATCAGTCTGGGGGCTTGGGCCTGCACATCACCAGCGTTACACCGGCGGTGGCTCAGCAATTTGGCTTAGCCGCTACCAGCGGCGTATTGGTCGTGAGGCCAGTGCCAGGAAGCGGCGCAGAAAAAGCAGGCATGTTGGCTGGCGATATCGTTTTGCAAATTGCCGGGACCCCGGTCAACAGCCCGGCCGAGCTGACCGCTGTCGCCAGTCGTATTCGACCTGGCTTCGCGGCGCCGCTGAAGGTGTGGCGCAACCGGGCCCCCATCGACGCGTTGGTGGAAATAGGCGACTCATCGGGCTTGGCACCCTCGGTAGCGCTTGCACCTGCGGCAGCCGCCGCGCCGACGCGCCCCCTGGCCGCTCCCGTTACATCGCCAGCAAGCAATAGCGCGGCCAATACTTCGTTCTGTTTTGCCCTGTTCGAGGCCAGGCAAGTCCAGGGGCTGAGCGACTATCCATCAAGGGGCCTCATCACCGCCATCTGGCAAGGCCCGGCACTGAGCGGCACGCCGGCTCGCCTCGCCATGCCGGAGTTCCAGGCATTCACTCGGTCCCAAGGCTACGACGTGAAAATGCAACCGATGTTCTGCCAGCCAATCGGTGCCAGCGAACAGTGCCAGGCGCTGGGGTCGGAGAGTTTCATGCTGACCGAGCGCAGCTTTACCGCGATGGTCAATTGCACCGAAACCTTGCAGGACGTGGAAACAACGCGGGGTCTACTGTTTAAACAGTGGCCTTATCTGCAGACCACCCCGTGGCGTCCGTTGGCGAGTCAGTGACTGTCTCGATGGGTTGCTCTGGCCGGCGTGGGAATCAGGTGTTCGATGAAGCTTTCGCTTTAAGCCACGCCTCACGCGTCATTTCCCAGACTTCTTTAAGCAACGGCCCACAGACAAACTCCCCCTGCTGCGTCCCGATCATGTGCATGCCTTCGCGCTCCGACACCCTGCGCGAAGCCAGGTTGCCCACGGCCTTGGGCACCTGCATGACGGGGCGTTCCAGGGTTTCGAACCAATAGGCATTGATCGCCTGGCACGCCTCCCGCATATAGCCTTTCCCCTGCCACTGCGGCGCCAGCCAGAAACCGCGGTTGTTGCCTGGCTGATCGTAGAGGCTGATGCTGCCGATGCTCTGTGCCGGGGCCTCGGCAATACGGATCATCCAATGCCACTCGCGCCCGGCGGCGACAGCGGGGAGCGCATGGTCGCGCACGTAGGTCAGCGCGCCGTCATCCGGGTACGGCCAAGGCACGCGGCTGTCCAGGTAACGGACCACTTCCCAGTGTGGGAATAATCGTTGAATCGCCGGTGCGTCCGTCAGTTCAAGGGGTGTGAGGATGAGGCGGCGGGTTTGGAGCGTGGGGATGGGGTCCATGATGAAGATTCCTTTTCAAACGTTATGGCGTCCTTGAAAAGTTTTCACGCTAAAAGTTATCCGTGATCCTGCACAGCTTGCTGTCCTCCAAGGATAAGGGGGGAGGCTCAGTCGTTTTCACGGACAGTTGCTTGAGGGTGACCGTGCACTTGTAGCGCCCCGCGGCCTCCAGTTGGTAATCCGCCCCTGCTTTAGGGACAAAGCGGAACATGTTGTAGCATTGAGCACCGATGTAATGAAAAGCGATGGGCTGCCCGGCAGGCACCAGCAGCTCAGTCATTACCGTGGAAGATGAATGTTTGTCGTCGTCTGGCATGCCCAGTCGTTCGCCGTTGCGATTGGCGTAGCCATCCCGGAACGCCACCATGACGCCCGCGCCCGGCAGGCGGAAGTCCACACAATCGGACTTGGGTACGGCCCTGACCATGCCATCGCTGATCACCCGCAAGCGTGCGGTCTCACCACCGTCAGGCGTTGAATAAGGGGTGGAGAAAGAGCGGACATCCGACAGCGCTCCGCAGCCGGTGAGCAGCGTCAATAAGGTGAAGTTCAAGGCATGTCGCAGGAAGCGGTAGGTAGTGCCCGGGCAAATATCAGTTTGGGAGATGAGGGGGTGTGGCGATTGGCTCACGATGATGCTCCATGCGGGTCAGATATCCAGGGCCAACAACGGTCAAGAGGAACGCGATGTCAGCGCGAGATTTTATAGAGGGTTCAGGGATTGGCTGCAATAGCCGACGTACCGGGGCGCACCCCTGATGATCCAGGCCCACTCAAACCTCATCACCGGATTGGCCCTCGCCGTGGTCGCGACGCTGAGCTGGGCTTGTGGTTTCATCATCGGCTGCCGACACTGCTGGAGACGTCAGGTCTTGCGGCTGTGCTGGTTGGGGTGGTCATGGGGGTGCGGATCATCCTCAACTCGCGTGAATCGACAACCAACGCGGCCCCTTGATCAACAGATGATTGCCCTACCCCTTGTCCGTCCCTTTGGCTGTCTTTCTGCGCCCCTTCGAAGTCACCACTTTGTATTCACCGGCACCGGCCTCTTCCACTGAATATGCGGTCAGGGCGTCCTCGTGCAAAACATAATGGGTGGAAGTTTTACTGACAGTAAGAGGAACAGTTTCGATATGAGCGGCCACCTTTGCAGAGGCCGCTGGCAAGAAAGCGCTCGGCTCCAGCGCAAACCGCTCTGCCAGCGCGTACGCCATCTTGTGACTGATAGGCCGATCTCCATTGAGCACCTTGGACACCGCCGTTTTATCACCGATTTCAGGGAGGTCTGAACCGGTGAGCCCGAGCGTCTCCATCAAGTCCTTGATCAACTGCACAGGCGTGCAGCTCGCCTCAAAGGCGGCATTCGATTCGCGAAACTGGTCAGAATCGCGCTGATAGGCCAGGATTTCGTCCTCGAGCTCAACGAGAATCCTCTCCTCGGTCCTGCTCAGCTCGCGCCCGTCGGTAAGCGCATCGAGCAGGGCCGTCGCGCGCGCATAGTCGGCAGGGGTCTTGATGCCATGCACAAACTCACCGCGCAGGCGATCCAGTACGGCGTGTAGCTCGCCAAGCGTCGCGATCACGGTTTGAAAGTCGTTCCGGGCTGCGCTCATCGTCTTACCCCTTTGTTTCTTGCATACCAGCTGTTGGCAACGTCGTAATCGGCATGCGTGTAGATGTGTTTGACGTAGAACTTCTGCCGGGCATAGTTGACGCCGCCTATCACCCTGAGATTATTGCCGCCTACGTCGATCACCACCCAGTTCATCGCCGCTCTGGGCTTGAACAAGTCGACACCGTGCGTACCGAATAGCTTTTGCAGGTCGGCGAACGCCTTGGGGCGCGCCATCCTCAGAATGTGCAGGCATCGATCAAGCCCGGCCTTATCGTCGGGATACAAAATCGCAGCGTCGTCAAAACGTGATGGCGTGAATATATCCATGGGCTTCCTTGTCTTTGAGCCGATGGTACTCTGGTTGTGTTTTTTCACAACTCCGATTTATGGGCGATGGCGGGACTCATGCTGTGGCGAGCCGGCGATTTGGCCGGAAGCATTGGGCCAGATGAGCCAGGACATAAGCCAGCGATCACGGAGACCGATCACCGCAAGATCAACACCGCCGCCACCGCAATCACGGCCACCACACCAAAGACCATCCGCGCGATCCAGGGCGCGGTGAGCCAGACGCCGGTTACCCCGGCAATCTGCCCCACGTTCTTCTCGGTCAGGCGGAAACTCGGCTCCCGGAAAGGATTGCCGCAATGTGGACAAGCGTAGGCCTTGTCGGAAATTCGGGATGCGCATTCAGGGCAATCGATCAGACTCATTGCGTGACCTCAGGAAGAGACGAACTTGGGGTACTGACAAAGACCATGCATTGCCGGTTTTTGTTCTGAATCGAGTAAACCTTTTGGAGAGCACGCCCCGGAAAAGCGAACTGCTTCACAGCCAACAGGATAGCCCAGCCACTACTGTGCAGGTTTTACGCGCCGGATAAGGTCGTCCAGCACGTAGGTGTCCAGAAAGGCTGTGACTTCAATGATCTGACCATTCTTGAAGGTCATGTGCCACAGGTAGGTGTTGTTGTAGGGTTTATGATCAAGCGCCGTGGCTGTTCCGTCCCACATCACAACCACGACATCATCCTGAGCAACGATGTTCTGCACCGTGGGGACAATCGGTGTTGCCAGCCGAGCGGTAATCGACCGCACGACATGGGCCAGCTCAGCCTTGTTGTTATAGACACCAGAAACAGGACTCGTCCCGGCCACGGTCCATTTCGCATTGGGCGCCAGCAGATCGAATACCGTGCCTTTGCCTTGTTGCCAATTCGCGAAGGCCTGGCGGACCAGATCCGTATTGGCGTTTTGAATAGGTTCCGAAGCCCAGACGTTACTCGTGAAAAACACTAAAGACAGTGCAAGAGCCTGGACGCGCCAAGCCAAACTCATCCATATGGTCATGATGTTCTCTCACAGCAATGCAGTTGATAAGACGCTCTTCCAAGAGAACCTTAACGGCGTGTGCCCAGAAGCTTTTGCCCGATGCTGCTGTGAGGTTGCCCGATGCTGTTCACTGGAGAGGTGCAACGACCAGCCGCTCATCAAGCAATTTTTTCCTTCAGCGTAACTACCTTCATGCCCTTATGCTCATTCCATGAGAGAGGCTGGTTTCCAGAATCGCCCGGCCAGCCAGCGACCGACACTCAAGGCCCAGGCCAACATAGCGATCAATCCGACACTAAGCAGCATCCCATTCACGCCCGTGCTGCTGATGAGCTTGCCGGCGATAAAGGGAAACCCGAATACGCCAATGAAGTAGGACAGGCTGAAAAGCAGCAGTGCCTGGGCGGTCAGTCCAGGTGGCGCCTCGTTGGCAGCCAAGCCATTAATGACCGAATAGTTGAGACCATAACCGACCCCAAGCAAGGCCGCAGTCAACGCGTAACTAAGACTGTCATGAACCCACACACCGAACCCCGTCACGGCGACCAACATCAGCGTGGTCAACAGGCAAGAAGTCGCAAAGGGGTCACGGCGGACCACCCACCCGGCAATCAACAACCGACAAGCGATAGCCGCCCCCATGAAACCGACGAAAAACAGGGAGTAGTCAAGCCCCTGACTGGCGGCATAACTGGTCTGGAAACTGCCCAGGCCGCCGAAGATCGCGCCCCCCAGCCCCACCATCAAAATGGACAACGCTGAACGTGAGCGCAGCACATCCGTCGCCGATCTCAGCCCCATCCGTGCCTTATTGCCAGACCGGCGCTCCACTTCGGCAAAGCCCGTTCTCAGCCACCAAAAATACACCCCACCCAGCAATGCCGCGGCGGCGGCAAAGAAGAAAGCCGTCTGGATGGGTAGCCCGACGGAACTGGCCAGCTTGCCTGAAAGAGGGCCACTACCGATCCCCGTCAACATGCTGCCCGACAAAAGCGCGAAGCAATGAGTCCGCCTGGCTGGCTCGACCATCGCTGCAACCATAATGGGCCCAACCGTGTAAAACAGCCCCCACCCGATCCCCAGCATCAAACCGCAGGCCAACAAACCGATGCCAAGGCCCGATATCAGCGCAAACCCCATGGACGCAATGACCAGAAATACAGCGCCAAGGGCCATGCACAGTGCTGCACCTATGCGCTGCATCAAATGCCCCGAGGCGACCACCGCGACCAGGGTACTCGTCATGGCAACGGCAAAGACTTGCCCCGCATCGCGCTCAGTTCCCCCCAGGGAGGACACCAGCAGCGAGACCAGGAAAGTGGCGCCATAAGAAATGGACAGAAGGAAACTGGCTACGCAAAACAGGCCGAAGCGATTGGAGGACTTGCCGTTGGAGAGCGGTGACATCGGTGTTTTTCCACGCGCTGAACAGGTCTTTTTGTAGCACGGCTACAGGCGGGGATAGTCGTTTGGGTGGCGGAGTCAAGGTTAGGAAGTTTGCAACTTTGCGCTGACGGCGTATCACCTGGGTGCCATTGCCCCCATCGTCATTTTTTTAAGACGGCAGAAACCACAAAACCCCTGGTTTTCTTGGAAAACCAGGGGTTTTGTGTGTATCGAATGTGGCGGTGAAGGAGAGATTCGAACTCTCGATACAGTTTCCTGTATACACACTTTCCAGGCGTGCTCCTTAAGCCACTCGGACACTTCACCGTATCTCGCTAAACTGTTCAGTCTGTCGAGGCGCGCTAATGTAGTCGAAAGCTTTTCCGATGGCAAAGGTTTTTTTCAGAATTTTCATGCGGTTAAGCTTCGTCGGGCATTCAAACGCGCCCGGGCAGGGCAAACCGGCCAATCTTCGGGGCTACGCAGGCGCTGCTCTATAGATGAAGGCGTGGCGGGATGGGCGGGCCAGGCTGTTTGTCGAGTTTGGGGCTGACCGGTGAGTCAGTCACGGCGCTTTACCTGGCCTGCGGCGGTGGGTAACGTCTGCGACACTTCTCTTACAAGGAATAGCGTCATGAGCGACTTGATTGCCTACCATCTCGAAGACGGTATCGCGACCCTGACCTTGAACAACGGCAAGGTCAATGCCATCTCGCCGGATGTAATTGCCGCGTTCAACGCTGCGCTGGACCAGGCGACGGCGGATCGGGCGGTGGTGATCATTACCGGGCAGCCGGGGATTTTGTCGGGTGGTTACGATTTGAAGGTGATGACCGCCGGTCCCAAGGAAGCAGTGAGCCTGGTCACGGCCGGCTCGACCCTGGCCCGTCGCCTGCTGTCGCACCCCTTCCCTGTCGTGGTCGCTTGCCCTGGGCATGCGGTGGCCAAGGGTGCGTTCCTGCTGCTGTCGGCGGATTACCGCATTGGTGTTGAAGGCCCGTTCAGCATTGGCCTGAACGAAGTGCAGATCGGCATGACCATGCACCATGCCGGGATTGAGCTGGCCCGTGACCGCCTGCGCAAGTCGGCGTTTCACCGTTCGGTGATCAATGCCGAGATGTTCAATCCCCAGGGCGCTGTGGATGCCGGTTTCCTCGACAAGGTGGTGTCGGCCGAAGAACTGCAGGGCGCAGCCCTGGAAGCAGCGCGTCAGCTGAAAAAAATCAATATGTCAGCCCACAAGAACACCAAGCTGAAAGTTCGCAAGGCGCTACTGGAAACGCTGGACAGTGCGATTCTGCTGGATCAGGAGCATATGGGCTGACGCTCACAAATCACTCAAACATCATTGTGGCGAGGGAGCTTGCTCCCGCTCGGCTGCGCAGCAGTCGTAAAAAACTGCCAGCCGTTTTTCCTGATACACCGTGTGGAATGGTTTGGGGCTGCTGCGCAGCCCAGAGGGAGCAAGCTCCCTCGCCACGGATTTAAGCCCCTCCCCTAGCGTTGGGCTTTTTCCTACATGGGCCGCTTAAAAATCTCCAACTGCTCTAGGACGCTTCTGGCGCACTATTTAGAAACATGCGCTTAAACATCGTCCATTTCCTACCTCTATAGGGGCAATTGCTGAAAACAGTGCACATCCGTACACTGCGCCACCTTTTGTCCCGATGGGGCCTGTAGATGTTGTTTGTATTGCGTATGTTGTTGTTGGGCCTGCATTTTGTCCTGGCGGGTGTGCTCGGTGTCCTTTTGGGCCTGTGCCGGCCGTTCAATCCGGACAACAGTCGTTTATGCGCCAGGCTGTACGCGTTGCCGGCCATGTGCATTTTGCGCCTGCGGGTACGGACGCAGGTCAACACGCTGGTGAACAAGCCCAACGGCTGCGTGATCATCGCCAATCACCAATCCAACTATGACCTGTTCATGTTCGGCAACGTGGTGCCGCGCCGTACCGTGTGCATTGGCAAGAAGAGCCTGAAATGGGTGCCGCTGTTCGGGCAGTTGTTCTGGCTGGCGGGCAATGTGTTGATCGACCGCGGCAACGCGATCAAGGCGCGACAATCGATGCTGACCACCACTCATACGTTGCAGCATGAGGACACGTCGATCTGGGTTTTCCCGGAAGGCACGCGCAACCTGGGCGAGGACCTGCTGCCGTTCAAGAAAGGTGCATTCCAGATGGCCATCGCCGCCGGGGTCCCGATTATTCCGGTGTGCGTCAGCAGCTACATCAAGCACATGCGCCTCAATCGCTGGCGCAGCGGTGACATTCTCATACGCTCGTTGCCGGCGATTCCTACGGCCGGATTGAGCATGGATGACCTGCCACGGCTCATCGCCGAGTGCCGCGAGCAGATGCGCGAATGCATCGCGACAATGGACCGGCAGTTGCAAGCCGCTTGAATGAAAACCCGCCCTCCGGCGGGTTTTCTTTTACCGCCGAACTCCACAGATTTCACTGACTCTCATGCAACGGGGCGCGTTAAGCTGGATGTTGCCTGCCACTGCCATTTTCCAATAAGAAGTGAACCACCATTATGGGTAGAGTCGTTGCTGCTGCGGTTTACAGCGCCGGTAAGAAAGTCACCAATATCACCCTCGACGAAGGCAGCACCTGGGCTGCCAAACCGGGTCACTTTGTGTGGATCGGTCTCGAAGAGCCCAGCACGCTGGAACTGACCAACCTGCAGCGTCAATTCAACCTGCACGAACTGGCGATTGAAGACGCTATGGAAAAACACAGCCGTCCCAAGCTGGAGACCTTTGGCGATGCGCTGTTTATCGTCACCTATTCGCCGATACGCAAGGACGGCAAGCTGGAGTTCATCGAAACCCATATCTTTGCCGGCAAGGGCTACATCATCACCGCTCGCAACGGCCACTCAGCGTCTTACGCCTACGTCCGACAGCGTTGTGAGGCACGTCCTCTCTTGCTAAAGCATGGGGAAGATTTCGTCCTCTACGCCATCCTTGATTTTGTGATTGAAAACTACCAGCCGGTAGGTGAAGCCATTCACGCCGAAATCGACGAGCTGGAACGTAACGTGTTGTGCAGCTCACTGAACGAGCGGGATATCCAGAACCTGCACAGCTTGCGCCGCGACGTGTTGCGCCTGCGTCGCTATGCAGCCCCCATGGTGGAAATCAGCGAAGAGCTGCAGCGACTCGACTTCCCCTTCATCGACAAGAACATGAGTCCGTATTTCCGCGATGTGCAGATTCATGTCACGCGGCAAATGGAAGACCTGGCGACCCTGGCCGACATCGCCAGCCAGACCATCGAAGTCGGCGTGCTGCTCGAAGCGTCGCGCCAGAGCGTGGTGCAGCGCAAGTTTGCCGCTTGGGCGGCCATCCTGGCGTTTCCCACAGCCGTGGCCGGCATCTATGGGATGAACTTCGAAAATATGCCGGAGTTGGCCTGGCACTATGGGTATTTCCTGGTGCTTGGATTCATCGGGGTAGGCTGCACCGCATTGTGGGCGAGCTTCAAGCGGTCGGGGTGGTTGTAGGAGGGGAGCAGCTGCAAGCTTCAAGCTTCAAGCTCATAACTTGCAGCTCTTAACTTGCAGCTTGTAGCTGCTTCTGAGCCACAAAACGCATCATCCACTCCGCCACGGTGGTGCCGTGATGCTCATGGGCCAGGCTCGCCACGCCCTGGCTGTAGATCTGCTCGCCGAGGTGTTGCTGGCGGATCTCCAGCAAGGCCCGGGAATAATCGTGGATGAACTCCGGGTGGCCCTGGAAGCACAGCACCTGGTCGTTGATGTGGTAGGCGGCGAAGGGGCAGAAATCGCTGGAGGCGATGACGGTCGCATTTTCGGGCAGTTCGGTGACTTGGTCCTGATGGCTGATCAGCAAGGTCAATTCTTCCATCACCGGGCTCATCCACGGCGCCTTGGCGGCGAGTTTGTAGCGATGGGTGCCAACGCCCCAGCCTTGGGTGGCGCGTTCGGTCTTGCCGCCCAGCAACAGCGCCAGCAATTGATGACCGAAGCACACACCGAGCAATTTGTCGCCGCGCTGGTAGCGCTCCAGCAGGTAGGTCTTCAGGGTTTGAATCCAAGGATCAGTGCCAAAGGAGTCCGCCTTGCTGCCGGTCACCAGGTAAGCGTCGAACGCCTCGTCATCGCTGGGGTAATGCCCCTCCATCACGTTGTACACGATGAATTCGGCCGCGATGGGCTGCTGTGAAAACAGGCGCTGGAACATCTGCCCGTAACCCTGATATTGGTCGACCAGTTCCGGACGCAGGATATCGGTTTCCAGAATGCAGATGCGTAACGACATAAAAAATACCTGACACGTGATGGGAATATTGCACACCCCAGAGCCTGCCCTGAAACACGGTCCCAAGGCAAGCCCCTTCCCTGGTCTGTCAGAACAGTTCGTGCCGGGCGGCTTTCTCCAACAACAAGGCTGGCGGTGAGAAGCGTTCGCCGTATTGCTCGGCCAGGTATTGGGCACGACCGACAAAGTCTTGCAGGCCGTATTGGTTGATGAACTGCAACGCACCGCCAGTCCAGGTCGCGAAACCAATACCGAAGACCGAGCCGATGTTGGCGTCGGCCGTCGAGGTCAGCACGCCCTCCTCCACACAGCGCACGGTTTCCAGGGCCTGGATGAACAGCAGGCGATCACGGATATCCTGCGGGGAAATCTGTCCGTCACCTTTCTCGAAGCGGCTCTTTAGCTGCGGCCAAAGATACTTTTGTCCATTGGCCGGGTATTCGTAGAAGCCGGCGCCAGCGGCCTTGCCCGGACGCTTGTATTCGTTGAGCAGCAAGTCAATCACGGCGAATGCAGGGTGCTCAATCGGCGTTTTCCCTTCTGCATGCAAGTCCTTGGCGGTTTGCGCGCGGATATGGCTCATCAAGCCGAGGGAAACTTCGTCAGAGATCGCCAGAGGCCCGACCGGCATCCCGGCCTTGCGCGCTTCGGTCTCGATCATCGGCGCGCTCACACCCTCGCCGAGCATGGCGATGCCTTCACTGGTAAAGGTGCCGAATACCCGCGACGTGAAGAAACCGCGACTGTCGTTGACCACAATCGGCGTCTTGTTGATCTGCAGGACAAAATCGAAACCCCGGGCCAGGGTCGCGTCACTGGTATGAGCGCCCCTGATGATCTCCACCAGGGGCATTTTTTCCACTGGGCTGAAGAAGTGCAGGCCGATGAACTTCGTCGGGTCCGGCACGGCCATGGCCAGGCCGGTGATAGGCAAGGTCGAGGTGTTGGAAGCGATCACCGCATCATCTCCCGCCACTGCCTGGGCGGCGGCCGACACGCTGGCTTTCAGGGCACGATCCTCAAATACCGCTTCGATGATCAGGTCGCAACCGGCCAGGTCCGCGTTGCTCTCGGTAGGGTGAATCCGCGCCAGTGTGGCTTCGCGCTGCTCGGCAGTGAGTTGTCCGCGGGCGACCTTTTTATCCAGCAACGCCGCCGAACGGGCCTTGCCCTTCTCGGCTGCCGCCAGATCGACATCTTTCAGCACCACCGCAATGCCGGCCGCGGCGCTAACGTAAGCAATACCTGCCCCCATCATGCCCGCACCGAGCACGCCGACTTTTTTCGTCAGATAAGGCGCCAAACCTTGTGGGCGAGAGCCGCCGGCCTTGATCTCGTTGAGCTGGAACCAGAAGCTGCCGATCAGGTTCTTCGCCACCTGGCCGGTGGTCAGTTCGGTGAAGTAGCGGGTTTCGATCAGGTGGGCAGTATCGAAATCCACCTGGGCGCCCTCCACCGCGGCGCAGAGGATCTTCTCCGGTGCCGGCAGGCAGCCCTGGGTCTTGTTGCGCAGGATCGAGGGGGCGATTGCCAACATTTGCGCGACCTTCGGGTCGGAAGGCGTGCCGCCCGGCAGCCGATAGCCCTTTGCGTCCCAGGGTTGCACGATGCTGGGGTTGGCGAGAATCCAGGCCCGGGCCTTGGCCAGCAGTTCGTCACGATCCTTCGCCAGCTCATCGATCAAACCCGCCTGCAGCGCTTGTTGCGCACTGACCTTCTTGCCCTCGAGCAGGTAGGGCAAAGCCTTTTCCAAGCCGAGCAGGCGCACCATCCGCACCACCCCGCCGCCGCCCGGCAACAGGCCGAGGGTGACCTCCGGCAAGCCGAGCTGCACCGATGGCAGGTCCAGCGCCACACGATGATGGCAGGCCAGGCAGATCTCCCAACCACCGCCAAGGGCCGCGCCATTGATGGCCGCCACCACGGGCTTGCCCAGGGTTTCCAAGGCACGCAGTTGCGCCTTGAGCAGCAAGACCATGTCATAAAAAGCCTTGGCCTCGGGCTTGCCGACCTTGACCAGCTCGTTGAGGTCACCACCGGCAAAAAACGTGTGCTTGGCCGAGGTGATGATCACACCGGCAATCGAGTCCTTTTCAACCTTCAAACGGGCGACGCAAGCGGCCATGGCCTCGCGGTAGCGCGCATTCATGGTGTTGGCGCTCTGGCCCGGCATGTCCAGGGTCAGGACGACGATCCGGTCCTGGCCGGTTTCGTAACGGATGGCATCGGTCATGAAAGGTGTTCCTTGAAGTCGGGCTCAGAGGCGTTCGATGACGGTGGCAATGCCCATGCCGCCGCCGACACAGAGGGTCGCCAGGCCATAGCGCAGGCGACGTGCCTCCAATTCGTCGAGCAGCGTGCCGAGGATTGCGCAACCGGTGGCCCCCAAGGGATGCCCCAGGGCGATGGAGCCCCCATTGACGTTGACCCTGGCGGGATCGATGGCCATGTCGCGGATGAACTTGAGCACCACCGAGGCGAAGGCTTCGTTGACTTCGAACAGGTCGATGTCCTCCACCCGCAGCCCCGCCTTGGCCAGCGCCTTGCGCGTAGCTGGTGCCGGCCCGGTGAGCATGATGGTCGGGTCGGTGCTGGTGACCGCCGTGGCGACGATTCGCGCCCGGGGCTGCAGGCCCATGGCGCGCCCCTTGGCTTCTGAACCGATCAACATCAGCGCCGCACCGTCGACGATGCCGGAACTGTTGCCCGGCGTGTGAACATGATTGATTCGCTCGACATGGCTATACACCCGCAGCGCCGTGCCATCGAAGCCCATCTGGCCCATGGCTTCGAAACTCGGCTTGAGCTTGCCCAAGCCGTCGAGCGTGGAGTCGGCGCGGATGAATTCGTCGTGGTCCAGCAGCACGATGCCATTCTGGTCCCGCACGGCCACCAGGGATTTATCGAACGAACCGTCGGCCCGGGCGCGTGCGGCTTTTTGCTGGGAGTGCAGTGCGTAACCGTCGACGTCCTCGCGGCTGAAGCCTTCCAGGGTGGCGATCAGGTCCGCGCCGATGCCCTGGGGAATGAAGTGGCCGTGCAGGTTGGACTGCGGGTCCAGCGCCCATGCGCCGCCATCGCTGCCCATGGGTACCCGGGACATGGACTCGACGCCGCCGGCCACCACCAGGTCTTCGAACCCGGATCTCACTTTCATGGCCGCCAGGTTCACCGCTTCCAGGCCCGAGGCGCAAAACCGATTGAGTTGCACGCCGGCCACACTGACATCCCAATCGGCCACCAGCGCTGCCGTCTTGGCGATATCGGCGCCCTGCTCGCCGACCGGCGTCACGCAACCGAGCACGATATCGTCGACCTGGCTGGTGTCCAGGTCCATACGCTGCTGCAAGGCCCTGAGCAGGCCGCCCATCAGGTTCACCGGCTTGACGCTGTGCAAGGCACCATCGGCCTTGCCCTTGCCGCGAGGCGTGCGTAATGCGTCGAAAATCAAAGCTTGGGTCATGACCATCCTCGAAACCACGGGCGTAATGCGATGCCTCAACCATAAGCCCAGCGGCGCTGGATTCAATGACCACAGCGCTCAATGACGTTGACGGCCACGCTCAGACGAACGGTAGCGAGCTATCGGGTTAACCGATTCAGGAGGGCGAGCTGTCTAGCAAAAGGGCCGGCAGGAAGGTGGCATTAGGCCTCATGCCTTTTTAATAGCGCCGTGCGACAAGCTGATACGAATTGGATCTAAGCCAAGGCGGCCGCGGCCCCTAATGTAATCCTTGTACAAGTAAGTCGTCGGGTTTTGCCGAGGCGCTTGTCGGAACAGGAAGTGCACCACCAGCCGTCATGGATATGCAGGCTGGTTTTTAGGACATAACAAAAAAGGCGGGTCAGCCATGTTCAAACATTCGAAAGTTCGCCAAGCCGGACTCATTCTCTTTGCCACGACGCTGCTGTTGATTTTGCCGAATATCACCAAGGTGATCGGCTGAATACTGCGCGAGGGCATCTGCATTATCCAATACGTTGTGTCGCCAAAAAATGTGATGGGTCCTCTGTTCGAGCTGCGATGGCTATGCCAACCTTTGCGGCCCCCTCGACATGGAAGGCGAACGATTTGAAAGCTCTCATTGTGTTCGGGGCGTTGCTGCTCAGCACGCCCCTTTATGCCGCGCAACTGGTGCTGGAGTTGGGCGAGAGCACGCGCACCTGGCAAACCGAAGAACTGCTCAAGCACCCGGACGCGCGGACGGTCCAGATCGCTGAGGACGTTTCCTACAAGAAACCCATGAGTTATCGAGCCGTGCCGCTGACGTCACTGTTGACGGGCATCCAGCCGGACGATCATCTGCAAGCCGTTGCCCTGGACGGCTTCGCTGCCGAAATGCCCGCGGCGCCACTCCTCGGCAAAAGCGGAGCCCGGGCCTGGCTGGCGATCGAGGACCCGGCCAAGCCTTGGCCGTCGCTGGGAGAAGGCAAATCCAGTGCCGGGCCTTTTTATCTGGTCTGGACCGATCCCCAGGCGGGTCATATCAGCCCGGAACAATGGCCCTACGCGGTGGCGAGCATCAAGCGCCTCTCGGCCGTGGCCGAACGCTTCCCGGCCCTGCTGCCGGCGCCCAACCTGGCCAAGGACGATCCGGTCAATAAAGGTTTCGCACTGTTCCAGAAAAACTGCCTGGCGTGTCATCGGCTCAATGGTGCCGGCGATGCGCAGTTCGGTCCTGACCTGAACATTCCTTTCAATCCGACCGAATACTTCTCCGGGGACTTCCTCAAGCGCTACATTCGCGACCCGCAAGCGCTGCGTCGCTGGCCCCAGGGCAAGATGCCCGGGTTCTCGGCAGCGGTATTGCCGGATTCGGAGCTGGATTTGTTGGTGGGGTATTTGAAGCATATGGCGGGGCGCAAGCAGCCATTGGCCCCGTGAGATCGCTTTTTTGTTGCGAGGGAGCTTGCTCCCGCTGGGCTGCGTAGCGGCCCCTAAAAGCTTGCGAGCGCTTCGCACTCGAGCGGGAGCAAGCTCCCTCGCCACAAGAGTTCGCTCACCAAGCGGCTACTGCTGTTGCACCGTGATCACCGGCGCCGCTGTCACGACCAACTTGGCGTGCATCTGCTCGCAACCGCCGCCGCGGCGCATGCCTCGAACCGGACAGGCGTCCAGGTAATCCAGGCCCACGGCCAGTTTCAGGTGCCGCTCCGGACGGGCCAATTGGTTGGTCACGTCAAAGCTGTACCAGGCATCGTCCAGCCAGGCTTCGGCCCAGGCATGGCTCGCCAGGTGTTCGCTTTCTTCGCTGAACAGATACCCCGACACATAACGCGCCGGCACGCCCAGGCTACGCGCGCAGGCCAGGAAGGCATGGGTATGGTCCTGGCACACCCCGCTACGACCGGCAAAAGCCTGGGCCGCACTGGTCTCGATTGCCGTGGTGCCAGGGGTATAGATCATGTGCTGGTTCAGCCCATGCATCAGGTCGATCAGCGCCGTACGATCGCGGCGCTGCTGGCATTGCTGCGCGGCGAAGGCTCGAAGGTCTTCGTCCGCCTCGGTCAGCCGGGTGAAACGCAGGAACGGCAGCGCCGACTGGCTTTCATGTTCGGCTTCGCGCGACGGATCGATATCCACCTGCCCGCGGGCGCCGATGATCACCGTTTCGTGGGGCTCATCCAGGGTCAGTACGTGCAGGATGTTGCCGAACGGATCCAGTTGCGCCCGCACTGGCCGTGGCAAATCAAGCTGCCAGCTCAGCACGTGCTGGCGTTCGCTGTCGTGGGGCGTCAGGCGCAGGTACTGGATGCTGGCGCGAACCTGGTCTTCATAGTGGTAGGCCGTTTCGTGGCTGATCGAGAGTCTCATATGATCTCCAGGTAGGAACTGTGAATGGCGTCGCCCAGTTCACGGACCAGTGGGATGAATTCGGTGAGCCAGGCATGCAGGCCCCCGTCGAGGATTTCGGTGATGCCGGTGTAGCGCAGGCGTGCGTCCATTTCCGCCGCCAGCCGTTGTGCCTGCCGGCCGTTGGTGCCCGGCAGGCTGGCGAGGATTTGGTTGATTTCCTCGGTGCAGGCGCGCAGCGAGCGCGGCACGTCGGCGCGCAACAGCAGCAACTCCGCCACATGGCGAGCGCCCGGGGCTTCACGGTAAATCTCGGTATAGGCCTCGAAGGACGACAAGGCCCGCAACAAGGCGCTCCATTGGTAGTACGCGTGGGCCGTGCCATCGCTGACCTCGTCGGCCTGGTCGCCGGCCATTTCGTAACGCGCATCGAGCAAGCGCAGGGTGTTATCGGCCCTTTCGATAAAGGTCCCCAGGCGAATGAACCGGAACGCGTCGTTACGCATGATGGTGCCGTAGGTGGCGCCGCGAAACAGGTGCGAGCGCTCCTTGATCCACTCGCAGAAACGGCTCATGCCGTAGCGATTCAAGCCTTGCTCGGCGATACCGCGGATTTCCAGCCAGGTGGCGTTGATGTTTTCCCACATGTCGGCGGTGATTCGGCCACGTACCGCGTGGGCACTGGCTCGCGCGGCGCCGAGGCAACTGTAGATGCTGGCCGGGTTGGCCGCTTCCAGGGCAAAGAAGTGCAGCAGGCGCTCGGCGTGCAGATCACCGTGTCGCTCCCGGTAATCGTCCAGCGTGCCGGTGATCAGCAAAGGCATGGCCAGCTCGTGCAGGCCGTCGCCACGCCCGTCCTGGGGCATCAACGACAACGAATAGCTGACGTCGAGCATCCGCGCGAGGTTTTCCGCTCGCTCCAGGTAGCGCGACATCCAGTACAAGTCCGAGGCGGTTCTACTCAGCATGGCAGTTCCTCAATCCTCGACCACCCAAGTGTCCTTGGTGCCGCCACCCTGGGATGAATTCACCACCAAGGAGCCTTCGCGCAACGCCACCCGTGTCAGCCCGCCAGGGACCACGCGGGTCTCGCGGCCGGCCAGCACGAACGGACGCAAGTCGATGTGGCGCGGGGCGATGCCATTTTCGACAAAGGTCGGGCAGGTCGAGAGCGACAACGTCGGCTGGGCGATGTAGGCGTGCGGCTTGGCCTTGATCCGCTCGCGAAAGGCATCGATCTGCGCCGTGGTCGCGGCTGGCCCCACCAGCATTCCATAACCGCCGGAACCCTGGGTTTCCTTGACCACCAGGTCGGGAAGGTTCGCCAGTACGTGGGAAAGTTCAGCGGGATTACGGCACTGCCAGGTAGGAACGTTCTTCAGGATCGGCTCTTCGTCCAGGTAAAAACGGATCATGTCGGTGACGAACGGGTACACCGATTTGTCGTCTGCTACACCTGTGCCGATGGCATTGGCCAGCACCACGTTGCCGGAACGGTAGGAGGACAACAGACCCGGTACGCCGAGCATCGAATCCGGGTTGAAGGCCAGGGGATCGAGGAATGCATCGTCGAGGCGCCGGT
The DNA here is from genome assembly GCF_017498305.1 of Pseudomonas sp. OA65. Taxonomy (NCBI): domain Bacteria; kingdom Pseudomonadati; phylum Pseudomonadota; class Gammaproteobacteria; order Pseudomonadales; family Pseudomonadaceae; genus Pseudomonas; species Pseudomonas sp. OA65. Next base: position 161,981 of record NZ_JAGDEZ010000011.1, on the reverse strand, counting down.
AGATCACATCCACCGCTTTCGGGCCGTCGGTGGTGCGCATGTACACTTTGTCATCCCGTACGAACAGGTCGGCGCCTTCCACCAACTCCACACCCATTTCCCGAGCGAGGAACGCGTGCTCGAAGAACGCGCTGTTGAAACGCCCCGGCGTCAGCACCACGACGCTGGGGTCGTCCAGTGGGCTGGAGCTTTTCAGGGTGTCGAGCAGCAGGTTCGGATAATGGTCAATGGGAGCGATGCGCTGGGCGGCGAACAGTTCGGGGAACAGGCGCATCATCATCTTGCGGTCTTCGAGCATGTAGCTGACACCGCTGGGCGTACGAAGATTGTCTTCGAGCACGTAGTACGTACCGTCACCGTCGCGCACCAGATCGACACCGCAAATGTGCGCATAGATGTCACGATGCAGGTCCTGCCCCTGCATCGCCAGTTGGTATTGCTCGTTGGCCAGCACCTGCTCGGCGGGAATGATGCCGGCACGGATGATCCGTTGTTCATGGTAGAGGTCGGCCAGGAACATGTTCAGCGCCTTGACCCGCTGGATGCAGCCGCGCTCGACCACCCGCCATTCACTGGCAGGGATGCTGCGCGGGATCGTGTCGAACGGAATCAGGCGCTCGGTCCCCTGCTCGTCGCCGTAGAGCGTGAACGTAATGCCGGCACGATGAAACAACAGGTCGGCTTCGCGTCTGCGTTGCGCCAGCAGCTCGTCTGGCGTGTCGGCCAGCCAGCGGGCGAATGCCTGGTAGTGCGGGCGGACCTGGCCGTTGGCATCGTACATTTCATCAAAACCGCTGCGGATCATGCCGTACTCCTTGTCACCCTGGCAGCAAGCTTCGCAAGCCCCGTGCCATCGGCATAAACGCTTTATGATCAACGGGTTGGATTCTCCACTTACAGGTCGCGCACTTTTATGGTGCGGCAAATCCCCCCAACCCGCTGCCCCCGCTTCATTGCGACGCAGGGGCGTCGCTCTCCTGAGCATAGTCGACTCTTTGACGGTGGTTGGCTGTGCCATCGCCATCGCGAGCAGGCTCGCTCCCACAAGGGATCCGTGGTGAATGCAGATTTTGTGACTGCTTGAGCTCAACTGTGGGAGCGAGCCTGCTCGCGATAGCGGTGGATCAGATGCGCACATGAAAACGGCCGACACAAAGGTCAGCCGTTGCTGTGGCTGCGGTAAGTGATTGTCAGGCCTGCAGGCGCCGGATCTCTTGCTTGACGCCCCACCCTTCGATCACACCACCCAAAGGTTCGACGACGGCCTCGAAGTCTTGCTCGAAGTCGCCAATATCATCGTAAGTGGCGTACATCACCCTGCTCAGTTCCAATGACCAAGCCCCGTCGTCCCGTGCACTGATCTGCGCGTTCAACGATTCGCCCCGAAAATGACCTGCCGCCCTGCGCGCCCGCTCCTCGTCCGGGAAAATGGCGTAGAACTCAATGGGATGGAATCGGGAAAAATCGAAACCGCCTTCTTTCATGCGGCGCAATACGCTGGTGCTGATGTCTTCTTGATAGGCTGTGCTCATGAAACGTCCTCCTAAAACCGATGGATAGACTTTCCGTCTTCCCGTGCGAGAAGCCCTCAGGCTGCAAGCGATACGGCATCAAATGGCCGTCGGGACACAAGCATGTAGCTGACAAGACCGGACCTTGGCGATCCTTTCGCTGATCTCAATTGCAGAGTAGCCGCAAGTGATGGCCACTGCCAAGCGAGACCAGGCAAGGTTTCATGAAATTGGTGTAATGCTGACGATTTCGATACTGTTCTGGGACTTGAGATTCTTGACCGTCGGGTCTTCGGTGCGGTTCTCCAAGTCGTTCATATCCAGCTTGTTGAGCACTGGAAGCAACCTTTCGCGAATCAGTTGGGCAGCCTGCTCCATGGTGGGCTTCTGGTCATAGTCGAACTGCTCGACGGTGGTTTCACCGTGATCGTCAATGAAAGTGATTTCCCACTTTTGCATCAGTGTCTCCTTGATCAATTCAGGACCTGGCTTACCTCTATCTCGACATTGGCGGTGGGACAATCGTTCCGCTGGGTGCTCGGACGGCACACATGAAAAGACCGCCTCGGGGGCGGTCTTTTCATCAGCGAATACTGTTTATTTTTCAGCGCGCTCTTTCAACGCTTTCAATGTATTGAACGGCGCATCCACCACGAACTTGTTGGCCACCATGGACGGTACGCTACCACCCGGCTCGGTATGGACCTGATAGATCACTTCGACCTGGTCCGCGCCCTTGGGGGTGAACGTCCAGAAACCCTCGACCTTGGTCACGCGCACAAAACCCTTCTCCTCAGGCAAGTACTCAGGCAAGCCCTTGAGCTTACGGGTCAGGCTGCCATCGGCGCCCTCCTCGGTCGTGACTTCCAGCACCGAGTCCCGGGGCGTCACCGGCCATGGCGTGTTGAACTGGGTGTAGGTCCAGCTCTGATTGCCTTCGTGCTTGAGCAATTTCTGGCTCTTGCACTCATGAATCCAGGCGCAGGCGCCCGCAACGTCCTCTTGCAAGCTACGCAGCTTGGCCATGGAGGTTTTCATCACTGTTTCGCCGCGATAAGCCTTGTACTCGGAGCCCGCCACTTCACTGAGGGAAACCTTGATGCCGTCCTTCTCCTTGGCAACCTGCCAATCCTCTGCCTGAGCGGTGGCCGTTGCCAGCAACACGGTCAATCCACACAACACAGCCATACGATGCAGCGAACCCATAGTGTTTTCCTTATTGTCCAAGTTCGTTCATTTCGGATCCGTTCATTGACCCATCACGCTGCCGTGACTTGCTCCCACCAACCGATCAGGCGGATCGCCTCTTGACTGCTGTCGCCGCACACCTCGATGTCGGCTTCGAACGCCGAGCACACGGCCGGACGCTCCGGCTGGCCGAAAATCTGGCACAGGTTATCGACTGACAATTGCACACAACGTTCTCCCGCCGGCTTGCCTTGGGGCATGCCAGGGATTGGCGAGCTGATAGAGGGGGCGATGCAACAGGCACCACAGCCTTCACGGCATTTCACGACGACCACATCCTCGCGACAGGTAATGATGAGTAACAGTCCACAGAGTAACGGCTAAAACACTCGTTTTAAATTACCGTCTGCGTGTTTTTTTGCCTCGGACAAGATGACCGAACGGTCAGCGACGAACTGCAGGTTTGTCGAAGGTCTATTGCTTGAATTCGAAATCCAGCGCCGCGCCTTCTACCTCATTGCGCTCCTGATTACGCAGTGGCAGCTGCATTTCATTGCTCAACAACCGGCCATTGAGCTGGAACGGTCCGGGTTTATCTCCGAACATTGACGGCAAGAGCGGTTCACGCTTGGGTAGCGGCACCTTACCCGGTGGCTGCAGTTCCTCGACCATGTCATGGGGCAGGCTCAAGTCCAGCTTGGCCGGTGGCAATGGGGTCCTGGCGACCTCTCGGGCGGATTTGCTCTTGGACGCGATGGGCGCGCGTTTTTTCTTCGCGGCGGTCGCCTTTTTAGGGGAAGGCTTCTTGGCCACTGCGGTTTTTTTTGGCACGTCTTTCGTGGCACTGACCGCCGGTTTTTCCTGCGCCGGAGCCGCCACGGCAACGCCTCCCATTTGGAAGGCACTCAATAGGCCGATCAAAACCCAGGCAACCGGGACAATGGCTTTCATAGACACTACAGCACTGACGGCAGAGATCCCCATGCTCGCCTGATAATGAGGCGCTGACAAGCACATCAAGCTAACCCGCTGATTTCTATAAGAACCCGTTGGCCGTCTCTTGGCACAATTGCGTCGCCAACAACCCCAGCGTCATCAGGGCCCGCTCTGCCTCGCGGTTCCAAGGTGTACCGCAATTCAAGCGAATACAGTGATTGAACTGCTCGGTGTTACTGAAAATGAGCCCTGGCGCGATGCTGATGCCTTGTTGCAACGCCCGCACATGCAATTCCTGGGTATTGACCCGTCCCGGCAGACTGACCCACAGGATGAACCCACCAGTGGGACGGCTCATTTGCGTGCCTTCGGGAAAGTACTGTTGCACCGCCAGCTGGAAAGCGCTGAGGTTCTTGCGGTACTCCTGGCGGATATAGCGCAGGTGTCGGTCATAGCCCCCGTTTTCCAGGTACGCGGCAATGCCCATTTGCGTGACGCTGCATGCCGAGTGCGTGCTGAAGGTCTGGAGCCGCTGTATTTCCTGCTGGAACTTCCCTGCGATCATCCAGCCGATGCGCACGCCTGGCGACAATGTCTTGGAAAAACTCGAACAGTATATGACTCGATCCAGCCGGTCGTAGGCCTTGAGGGCCTTGGTGCGCCCCTGCTCGAACATCAGCTCGCCGTAGATATCGTCCTCGACGATCTGGATATCGAAGTCCGACGCCAGGCGCAGCAATTGCTTTTGCCGTTCTTCGGGCATGGTGCCGCCGAGGGGATTGCTCAGGCGCGTGGTCAGCACCAACGCCTTGATAGACCACTGGTTGGCGGCCAGTTGCAAGGCTTCCAGGCTCATCCCAGTGACCGGATCGCTGGGAATCTCGATGACCTTGAGGCCCAACAGATCCGCCAGTTGCAGCAAGCCGTAGTAGGTCGGCGACTCGGCGGCGATCAAGTCCCCCGGCCGCGTCAGTACCCGCAAGGACATCTGCAATGCATCGACACAACCGTGGGTGACCACGACCTCGGAAGGGTCCACCACGACACCGGCATCGCGCATGCGAATCGCCACTTGGCGCCGCAACGGCTCGAAGCCCGGGCTGAACATGTAGCTGAACGCCCGTGGGCTGTGGAAACGCGTGACCTTGGCCAATTGCTGATGCAAGGCCCGAACCGGCAGATAGTCGACGCTCGGCACGGCCGCGCCCAGGGGGAACACCCCTTCGCGGCGCGACTCGACCAACACCTGCTGGATGATACTGCTGCGCGTGACCAGCCCCGGACGCTCTACCCGGGCAATGTCCGGCGTCGGTGCCGTCAGGGCCGGCGTCTGGTGCACGTAGTAGCCCGATTGCGGCCGCGCGCGAATCAGCCCCTGATCTTCGAGGTTGGCGTAGGCCTGCAGCACCGTGGCGTGGCTGACGTTGAGCTGCGAGCTCATCTTGCGCACCGACGGCACGCGTTCACCGGGCTGATACACACCGCGCCGGATGTCTTCAGCCAGCTGTTGAGCAATACGTTGATAGAGCAGGAGGTTGGTCATGACGCAGCACTCGATTTCACGGGCATTTTATTCTTGTCGGAAACGATACCGGAACAGTTTAGAAGTGTACTGGGACAGTTGCCAGATTACTCGACAGTACAGTGGAGTGACAGCTCTAACTGTACTCATCCTGCATCGACCGAAGGGCCAAAAAAACCCGGCGCCTTTTACAGGGGCCGGGTTTTCCAGTGACGCAGCCCTTAGCGGGCGGCGCCGAGCTGGCCTTTTTCGTCGGAGAACACAATTTCAACGCGACGGTTCTGTGCCCGGCCACGCTCGGAAGCGTTGACGTCTACGGGATACTCATCACCGTAGCCTTCGACCTGGATGCGTTTTTCATCAATCCCCAAGTCCACCAGCACATCCGCCACTGACTGTGCGCGGTCGCGGGACAACTTGAGGTTTTCCTGTTTGCCGCCGGTACTGTCGGTGTACCCCTCGATACGCACCACGCGCTTGGGGTTGAGCTGCAAGAACTGCACGATCTTGAGCACGACCCGGTTGGCCGAGTTTTTCAGTTCCGCTTCGCCGGTGTCGAACAGTACGTCGCCCAAGGTCATCACCAGACCGCGATCGGTCTGGGTGGTCGCCATCGCCATGATCTGTTCTTCGAGCCATTTGCCCTGCTGCTGCACGCTCAACAATTTGGACTCACGCAAGGCCAACTGCAGGCGCTGGCGCTCCAACTCGAGCTTCGCCGCGCGCTCTTCGTTAAGCACCTGGTTACTGTGCTCTCGGGCGATCGCACTGTAGCGCTGGCTCAGGTAGGCGTAATGTTGCACATCCTCGCCGCTGCCCCAGTAGCTGGACAGGCGATCGGCACGGGCCAGGGACTCGCCGGCGCGGATCACGTCCCGAGGCGCGGCACGCAATACGTTGGCGTCTTCCTTGACCTTCTGGAAATCGGTGCTGGCCTGCTCGAGCGCCGCTTCGCTGCGCTGGCCAGCGCAGCCATACAAGCTGGCCAGGCCGGCGAGGACCAGGCCGCCCAATACGTGGGAGTGCTTCATTGGGCATCCTCCCTCAATTGTTTGCGCAAGCGCTTGATGCGGGTGTCGAGCACGTTCAGTTGCTCCTGGCTCTTGAGGGTCAGCACCTTCGCTTCGGCCAGTCTGGCGTCGAGTTCAGCCTGTTCGGCCCGCATGCGCGCCTTCTTGTAGGATTCGTCGGCCATGTTGGATTTAGCGCGGGCGAATTTTTCTTCAGCCAGTTTCAATTCCGGCACTTCGTCGGCTGTGGCGCCAACGGCCCGGGCTTGCTGCAATGCCTGTTCGGTCAGGCGGATCTGTTCATTCGGCGCCGGATCGGCTGCGCAGCCCGCCAGAGCCAGAACGGCCAGGGCAGCGAAAAGAGGTCGAATAGTCACTAATGTTCCCTACTGTTTTGGGGCACTGACAGGTGGCTGCAACTGTGTTTTCCAACGCTCTAGATTGCGCTGCAACACAGCCTCCGTCAGACCGGACGCGGCCAATTCTGTCATCTTTTGCGCCAGCTGTCCGCGTAACCATGGGTCATTGCAGGCGGAGTTATGGGAAACCGCGAGAAACAGTCCGGGTTTGTCCACCGGTTGCGGTGCGGCTTGCAGATCGTTAGCCATCCCCAGTGTCTGCGCCATCGCCAGGCCCGAATAACGCCCCGCCAGGACATATTCCACCTCTCCCAGCAGCAACTTCTGAAAGGCCTGGGTCAGGTTGGACGTGCGCACCAGGGATAATTGCTGCTCGGCAAAAACGCCGAATCCCTGGGTCATTGAGGCTTTTTCCGACAAGGCCCCGGGATGACCGTGAAGATCTTCGGGCTGGTTGACGACCAGCGTCGAGTCCTTGCGGGTCCAGACCAAGTAATCGTTTTCCAGCAAGGGCGGATGAACGTAATCCAACGCTTCAAGCCCGGTGGCGGTCAGCGGAGCGTCGGTGAGCAGGTCCATGCGCCCACTGCGCACTTCGTCCAGCGCCTGGGCGCGCTTGCCGGCATACAGCAGTTCGATTTTGATCCCCAGCTCCGCCGCGACGTGCGCCAGCAGATCGGCACCGGCACCGATCAGGTGCTTGGGATCTTGGGGGTCTTGCCAGAGGTAAGGCGGTGCGTCCGGGCTGCCGGTGGCGATCAGTCGTTCACATTTGCCGGCGGCGAAAGACAGGCCCGGCACGAACGCCAACGTGCACAGCAACGAACAGCCGGTCAAACGACGCAGATCCATGGCGATAAGCTCCTCTGATGCGGAAAATAAAAAGCCCGGCCAAAGGGCCGGGCTCTTTATAAGTGAAGACGCCGGATTAGACCAGCTTCTCCAGCTCAGGAATGGCTTCGAACAAGTCCGCTACCAAACCGTAGTCAGCCACCTGGAAGATCGGCGCTTCTTCATCCTTGTTGATCGCAACGATCACCTTGGAGTCTTTCATGCCGGCCAGGTGCTGGATCGCGCCGGAGATACCGACGGCGATGTACAGCTGTGGCGCAACGATCTTGCCGGTCTGGCCGACCTGCATGTCGTTCGGCACGAAACCGGCGTCGACCGCGGCGCGGGAAGCACCGACGGCGGCGCCCAGCTTGTCGGCCAGGGCGTACAGGTGCTTGAAGTTGTCACCGTTCTGCATGCCGCGACCGCCCGAAACGACGATCTTGGCAGCGGTCAGTTCAGGACGGTCGGACTTGGCCAGTTCTTCGTTGACGAAGCTGGAGATGCCGGCGTCGTGAGCAGCGCCTACGGCTTCAACGGCAGCCGAGCCACCTTCGGCGGCAACCGGGTCGAAACCGGTGGCACGGACGGTGATGACCTTGATCGCAGCGGTCGATTGCACGGTGGCAATGGCGTTGCCGGCGTAGATCGGACGCTTGAAGGTGTCAGCGCTTTCTACCGAGATGATCTCGGAGATCTGGTCGACGTCCAGTGCGGCAGCAACGCGCGGCAGGATGTTTTTGCCGTTGGAGGTGGCGGCAGCCAGGATGTGGCTGTAGCCCTTGCCCAGCTCAGCTACCAGCGGAGCAACGTTTTCCGGCAACTGGTGCGCATAGGCGGCGTTGTCGGCCGACAGCACTTTTGTCACGCCAGCGATTTTCGCAGCGGCTTCGGCAACGGCGCTTGCGCCCTGCCCGGCCACCAGGACGTGCACGTCACCACCGATTTTGGCAGCGGCAGCAACGGTGTTCAGCGTGGCCGGAGCCAGCGCCTTGTTATCGTGTTCGGCGATTACCAAGATAGTCATAGTCAGATTACCTTCGCTTCGTTTTTCAGTTTCTCGACCAGTTCAGCCACCGACTTGACCTTGATGCCCGCGCTGCGTGCAGCCGGCGCTTCGACTTTGACGGTCTTGTTGGTGGAGGCGGTGGAAACGCCCAAAGCATCCGGAGTCAGCACTTCAAGCGGCTTCTTCTTGGCTTTCATGATGTTTGGCAGCGACGCATAACGCGGCTCGTTCAAACGCAGGTCGGTGGTGACGATGGCCGGCAGTTTCAGGGAAACGGTCTGCGCGCCGCCGTCGATCTCGCGGGTCACTGCAACGCTGTCGCCGGACACTTCGACTTTCGAAGCGAAGGTGCCCTGACCGTAGCCGCTCAATGCCGCGAGCATCTGGCCGGTCTGGTTGTTGTCGCTGTCGATGGCCTGCTTGCCGAGGATCACCAGCTGTGGCTGTTCCTTGTCGACAACGGCCTTGAGCAGCTTGGCCACGGCCAGGGAAGTCAGGTCTTCGGCGGATTCGACGAGGATGGCGCGATCGGCACCCAGGGCCAGCGCGGTGCGCAGTTGTTCCTGGGCGGTGGTCGGGCCGATGGAGACGACGACGATTTCCGTTGCCACGCCTTTCTCTTTCAGGCGTACGGCTTCTTCCACGGCGATTTCGCAGAAGGGGTTCATCGACATCTTGACGTTGGCGAGGTCGACGCCGGAGTTGTCCGCCTTGACGCGAACCTTGACGTTATAGTCGACCACTCGTTTGACAGCTACAAGAACCTTCATGGATTCCTCGTTACTCTCCGGTGAAAAAAAGTCGCCTAGGCGAACCTGGCGGTTGATGCTCGTGGGCGCAAGGGCACCTCTAAAAACGCCGGCATGAACCACACATGACCCAGCTCACGGGAGTGAAGACCATTCGTCAGTGATGACCGATGAGTCATTCATTATCGCGGCGTGTAAACTGCGCCTCGGAACCGCGCAATACGTCACTTTGTGCTGCCTTCGCCCTGTCTTTAGAGGTGCTCTTGAAACCAACAGTCAGCCTACGGCGAGCGCAAAACCGCCCGTATCTTGACCGGAACGCCTATTCCGGTCAATACGGCAAAATGGCCAGTCATAAGCCGTACGTCAGTGATTTATCTGGGCTGCGGCAATTTCAAACAAACGTTTGTATTGGACCCTGAGAGTGGTGTAGATATAATGCGCCGCTTAAGAGAGACCCGCGTTTCATCCATTGTCGCTTTCGTCGCTTTTCGCGAAGGAAACAACGGATGCAACGCCAAACCTCCAATTAGAAAAACTGTGAGCCTTGAGTAGGAGATAGCCTGTGGAACGCGAATACATGGAATTCGACGTGGTCATCGTCGGTGCCGGCCCCGCTGGCCTGTCTGCCGCTTGCCGACTGAAACAGAAGGCCGCCGAAGCCGGTAAGGAAATCAGCGTCTGCGTGGTCGAAAAAGGTTCCGAAGTCGGCGCGCACATCCTCTCCGGCGCGGTGTTCGAGCCCCGCGCCTTGAATGAGCTGTTCCCGGACTGGAAAGAACTCGGCGCACCGTTGAACACGCCCGTCGTACGCGATGACATTTATGTCCTGAGAAACGCCGAGGCCGCGAGCAAAATCCCTGACTTCTTTGTGCCCAAGACCATGCACAACGAAGGCAACTATATTATTTCCCTGGGCAATCTGTGCCGCTGGCTGGCCCAGCAAGCCGAGAACCTGGGCGTGGAAATTTACCCAGGCTTCGCCGCCCAGGAAGCGCTGTTCGACGAAAACGGTGTGGTTCGCGGAATCATCACCGGCGACTTGGGTGTCGACCGCGAAGGCAACCCAAAGGAAGGCCTCTACACCCCCGGCATGGAATTGCGTGGCAAATACACGCTGTTCGCCGAAGGCTGCCGTGGTCACATCGGCAAGCAACTGATCAAGCGCTTCAACCTGGACAGCGAGGCCGATGCCCAGCACTACGGCATTGGCTTGAAGGAAATCTGGGAAATCGACCCGGCCAAGCATCAACCTGGCCTGGTGGTGCACACCGCTGGCTGGCCGCTGGACATCATGGGCACCGAGAACACCGGCGGCTCCTTCCTCTATCACCTGGAAAACAACCAGGTGGTGGTCGGCCTGATCGTCGACCTGTCCTATAGCAACACTTTCCTGTCGCCGTTCGACGAGTTCCAGCGCCTCAAGCACCACCCGGTGCTCAAGCAGTACCTGGAAGGCGGCAAGCGCGTCAGCTACGGCGCCCGTGCCATCTGCAAGGGCGGCCTGAACTCGCTGCCGAAAATGGTCTTCAAGGGCGGTGCGCTGATCGGTTGCGACCTCGGCACCCTGAACTTCGCCAAGATCAAGGGCAGCCACACCGCCATGAAATCCGGCATGCTCGCCGCCGAGGCCGTGGCCGATCGCCTGTTCGCCGAGTCCGAAGGCGGTGATGAACTGACCGCCTACGTCGACAGCTTCAAGAACAGTTGGCTGTACGAAGAGCTGTTCGCCAGCCGTAACTTCGGTGCGGCGATCCACAAGTTCGGTGCGATCATGGGTGGCGGTTTCAACTGGCTCGACCAGAACATCTTCGGCGGCAAGATTCCGTTCACCCTGCATGACAACAAGCCCGACTACGCGTGCCTGAAACTGGCGGCCGATTGCAAGAAGATCGACTACCCGAAACCGGACGGCAAGATCAGCTTCGACAAACTCAGCTCGGTGTTCATCTCCGGTACCAACCATGAAGAAGAACAACCCTGCCACCTGAAGCTGACCGACCCGAGCATCCCGATCAGCAAGAACCTGCCGCTGTACGACGAACCGGCCCAGCGCTACTGCCCGGCTGGCGTGTACGAAGTGGTGACCAAGGAAGACGGCGAGAAGCGCTTCCAGATCAACGCCCAGAACTGCGTCCACTGCAAGACCTGCGACATCAAGGACCCTGCGCAGAACATCACCTGGGTATCGCCGGAAGGCGCTGGCGGGCCGACTTACCCGAACATGTAAGCCGCTGCGCTGAACATCAAGGCTCCCGTAATGGGGGCCTTTTTGTTGCCCCCGATTCTGGCAACCACGCCGAACCAATGTGGGAGCGAGCCTGCTCGCGAAAGCGGTGTCTCAGTCGCCATTTGTGTTGGATGATAAACCGCTTTCGCGAGCAGGCTCGCTCCCACAGGGATCCTGAGTGGATCAGGCCGCGCGCTCTTCCCCGGGATTGCGCTCGAAGTAGCGCTTGTATTCGCGACTGAACTGCGACGGGCTCTGATACCCCACTTGATGCGCGACGTGGGCCACGCTCATGCCCTCGCACATCAGCAGGCGCTGGGCCTTGAGCAGGCGCAACCGCTTGAGGTACTGCACCGGCGACAGCAAGGTGCTGCGCTTGAAATGCTCATGGAAGGTCGAAGCGCTCATGTTCGCGCAACTGGCCAAGGTCTCGACGTTCAGTGGTTCGGTGAAATGCGCATGCAGATGGCTCAGGGCTGCGGCAATCCGAGCGAACTGGCCTTGCTGTTCCACCAGCGCCCGCAGCACATCAGCCTGGGGACCGCGCAACGCGACGAACAGCAACTCCCGCAATCGTGCCTGGCCCATGACCTGGCATTCCAGCGGATCGTGCAGGCAGCGCAACAAGCGTTCGACACACCCACGCATGGCGTCATCGAGCACTGCGCAGGTCATGGATTCCGGTGTCTGGGGCGGTAGATTCCGACCTGGCATCAACCCCATGGAAAGCACCAATTCCCCCAACATCGCTCGATCGATCGCAACGGAAACGCCATACAGCGGAGCATTGGGCATGGCGTAGGTTTCGCATTCGAACGGCACCGGCAAGGCCTGGATCAGATAATGCCCGGCGCCATATTCCATTGTGCGTGGCCCCAGGTAGGCCAGTTTGCTGCCTTGGGCGATGATCACCAGGCTCGGTTCGTAGAGCTGCGGGCCACGAGCGACATCCTGGCTGGCACGCAGCGCGTGCACGCCAGGCAGTCTCGTTGGGACGAAACCGTCGCGAGTCGCCAAGGGTTCTATCAGTGAAACCAACGTGGCGTTGGCATCGAGATGGCGGGTCAACAACATGGTCGAAAACTTCACGGAAAATGGGATGAAACCATCATCGCAGGTCTGGCGTCACATGGAATCAAATCCTGGCCAATGCCGGAGGATTAGGCATGACAGGCGGAGGAATCGCCATCGCCGCCTGCCGCCATGACTCCCAGAATGGATTCCCTCACCGTTCACTGCTTAGCGAGGTCCATCATGTACACAGCCATCGGATATGCCGCCCAATCGGCCACCACTCCCCTCGCCCCCATGAAGTTCGAGCGTCGCAGCCCGCGAGCCGACGATGTGGCGATCGATATTCTCTACTGCGGGGTCTGCCACTCCGACATCCACCAGGCCCGCAATGAATGGGGCATTGCCGTCTACCCGCTGATGCCCGGCCACGAAATCATCGGAAAAGTCACCGCCGTCGGTGCGAATGTTACCGCTCACAAAGTCGGCGACTTGGTCGGCGTGGGCTGCATGGTCGACTCCTGCCGCGAGTGCGAAGCGTGTCGGGCTGACTTGGAGCAATACTGTTTCGAAGGCATGACCCAGACGTACGCCAGCCCGGACCGCGTCAGTGGTGGCCACACCATGGGCGGTTATTCCGACAGCATCGTGGTCAGCGAGCACTTTGTGTTGCGCATCCCGCAAACACTCGACCCGGCCAGCGCCGCACCGCTTCTGTGCGCCGGCATCACCACTTACTCGCCCCTCAAACACTACGGTGTGAAGGCTGGCGACAAGGTCGGCGTGCTGGGCATGGGCGGCCTGGGCCATATGGGCATCAAGTTCGCCAAGGCCATGGGCGCAGAAGTGACCTTGTTCACCCGCTCGGCGAGCAAGGCCGAAGAAGCCCGTCGTCAGGGCGCAGACCATGTGATCGTGTCCACCGACGCCGAACAGATGGCGGCTGCCGCCGGACGTTTCAACTTCCTGCTGGACACCATCCCGGTGCAGCACGACCTCAACCCCTACCTCGACACGCTGCATTTCGACGGTGTGCACATCATCGTGGGCCTGGTCGAGCCGGTCGACCCACCGGTACACGCGGCAAAACTGATCATGGGTCGCCGAGTGCTGGCCGGCTCGCTGATCGGCGGTATCGCAGAAACCCAGGAAATGCTGGATTTCTGCGCCGAGCACAACATCAGTTGCGACATTGAAATGCTCGACATCCGCCAGATCAACGAAGCCTACAGCCGCATGATCGCCGGGGATGTGAAGTACCGCTTCGTCATCGACATGGCCACGCTCAAGGCCTGACGCTCGTCAAACCTTGGCGCCCAGTTCCGCCGACAGCCGGGCTGTAACCCCTTTGACCAGGGGAATCAGCTCGGCCATCTTTTCCAGCGGCATGTACGGCACGGTGCTGGCGATGCTGATACCGGCGACGATGCGCTTGCCCGCGTCTCGAATCGGCGCCGCCACACAACGAATCGACGGCTCGTTGTCCTCCAGGTCGAAGGCATAGCCCCCCGCCACGTATTCCACCATCCGTTGCTGGAACTGTTCCCAGGATTGCTCCTGATGCTGGGGCCAGAACTGATTCTTCCCTCCCGCCGGCAGGCTGATTTCATACAGCCGCTTCCATTGTTCCTGCGAATCATCGAGCATCAGCGCCTTGCCGATCCCGGTACGCGCCAACGGCATGCGATGGCCTACGCGCGAACGCATTTCCGGGCCGTTGCGCCCCGGATTCTTCAGCAGGTACAAGACTTCGTCGCCCTCGCGAATCGCCAGGTGAACGGTGTCCCCGGTCAATGCCGACAGCTCGTCCAGGTACGGCCCTGCCAGGCTCACCAGGGGCAGCTCTTCCCGGGCCTGGAAACCCAGCTCGATCAACTTCGGCCCCAGCAGGTAACCCACTTGCGGCACGACGCGCAGGTAACGCTCATCCACCAGGCAACTGGCCAGGCGATGGGTGGTGCTGCGGGTGGTGCCGATCAGCCGAGCGATTTCCTTCAAGTCACGGGCGCCACTGGCGACCGCCTGGACCACGCCCAGGCCACGCAGCAATGTCTGCGTGCCGGTAGGCGCGGCGTCCTTGGTGATTTTTGGATCGTCTTGCTGCATAGCCGGCCTTCAACAGTGAGCGGGAACGGGCGGCATTATGGTCGCCCGCCCCGTCGGACTACAACTCGATACGCTCGACCTTCCCGACCAGCAGGATGTAGGACAGCGCGCCAGCCAATGCCAGGACCGCAATATAGGTAATGGCCGGAGCAAACGAATCGCCGCTGGCGAGGAAGCCAATGACAATCGGCGTGGCGATGGCCGCCAGGTTACCGATGAAGTTGAACACCCCGCCAGTCAACCCGAGCAGTCGTGCCGGCGCCAGGGTGGAAACCAGCGACCAGGTGATCGACGCCAGGCCATTGCCGAAGAACGCCAGGGCCAGGAAGGCGATCACCAGCGGCGTCGACTCGACGAAGTTGGCGCCGATGATCGCAGTCGAGATCAGCAACCCGCCAATGATCGGCAGCTTGCGCGCGAAGCCCACCGTGGCGCCGCGGCGAATCAGCCAATCGGAGAAGAACCCGGAGCACAGCACGCCGACAAACGCCGCGAGGAACGGCAACGACGCCAGCAAGCCAGACTTAATGAAGTCCATGCCGCGATATTTCACCAGGTAGGTCGGAAACCATGTCAGGAAAAACCACAGCGTGGAGTTGAGGCAGAACTGCCCCAAGTAAATGCCCCACAACTTGCGTTGGGTCAGGACGATGCCCAGGTCGGTCCAGCTGAATTTCGCCTTTACCTTGGCAGTCTCGGCCTGGATGTCCACCAGCCCGCCGCCTTCGCGGATCAGTTCGATCTCAGCGGCGTTGGCGCCTTTGAAATCCCGCGGCTCGCGATACACCGCGTACCAGATCACTGCCCAGAGAATGCCCACCGCGCCTGTGGCGACAAACACCATGTGCCAACCGAAGGCGTGTTGCAGCCAAGCCAATACCGGGGTCAGAAAAGCCAGCCCGACGAATTGCCCGGACGTGTAGAAACCGATGGCAGTGGCCCGCTCGCGCTCGGGAAACCAGGTCGTCACCACACGACTGTTGATTGGATAGGCCGGCGCTTCCAGGGCACCGACCGCCATGCGCAGCACGAACAACGCAATGAAGCTGGAGACGAACCCCAGCATCACCGTCGCCACCGACCACAGCAGCAACGCCACGCTGTAGAGGATACGCGGCGGCACCCGGTCCACCAGCCAGCCACCGGGGATCTGCATGGCGGCGTAGGTCCAGCCGAACGCGGAAAAAATCAGCCCGACGTGGATCGGGTCGATGCCCAAGTCAGTGGTCAGCGCGGGGGCGGCAATCGAGAGGTTACTGCGGTCCAGGTAATTGATCACCACGGTGATGAACAGCAGGACCATGATGAAAAAACGCTTGCGGCTGGGCGTCACCAACGACGCCTGCGCGCTCAGGGTGTGCGCTTGCATGTGAGGTGCCTCTTTTTATGTTTGTCGAATACGGCAAGGATTGAGCTAGACCCTGTGGGAGCAAGACCTGTGGGAGCAAGGCTTGCCCGCGATGCAGACGATGCGTTTTCCAGTCAAACCGCGTCATCGTTCATCGCGGGCAAGCCTTGCTCCCACAGAACCCCTTACTCCCACAGGGCCTTGCTCCCACAAGATTCTTTTGCTCCTGCGCAGTGATCAGCCGCAAATCACCACTCGGCAAAACTGCCATCGGCATGGCGCCAGATCGGGTTGCGCCAGCGGTGGCCGATGGCCGCGCGTTCGATGACGTATTCCTCGTTGATCTCGATGCCCAGGCCCGGGCCATTCGGGATCTTCACGAAGCCCTTGTCGTAGTCGAACACCTGCGGATCCTTGATGTAGTCCAGCAGGTCGTTGCTCTCGTTGTAGTGGATGCCCAGGCTCTGCTCCTGGATGAACGCGTTGTAGCAGACCGCGTCCAGTTGCAGGCACGCCGCCAGGGCGATGGGGCCCAGCGGGCAGTGCAGCGCCAGCGCTACGTCATAGGCCTCGGCCATGTTGGCGATCTTGCGGGTTTCGGTGATGCCGCCGGCGTGGGACGCATCCGGCTGGATGATGTCCACGTAGCCTTCGCTGAGTACGCGCTTGAAATCCCAGCGCGAGAACAATCGCTCGCCCAGGGCAATCGGGGTGCTGGTCAGCGGTGCCAGTTCCTTGAGGGCTTCGTAGTTTTCGCTGAGCACCGGTTCTTCGATGAACATCAGTTTGTAAGGGTCGAGTTCCTTCATCAGCACCTTGGCCATCGGCTTGTGCACGCGGCCGTGGAAGTCCACGCCAATGCCGACGTTCGGTCCGACCGCATCGCGCACCGCCGCCACGTTGGCCAGGGCCAGGTCGACTTTTTCGAAGGTGTCGAGAAACTGCAACTCTTCGGTGCCATTCATCTTCACGGCGGTGAAGCCTCGCCCTACGGCCTCTTTCGCCGCGCGGGCGGTGTCCGCCGGGCGGTCGCCGCCGATCCACGAATACACACGGATCTTGTCCCGCACCTGGCCGCCCAACAAATCGCTGACCGACACGCCCAGGGCCTTGCCCTTGATGTCCCACAACGCCTGGTCGATACCGGCCAGGGCGCTCATGTGGATGGCGCCGCCGCGGTAGAAGCCGCCGCGATAGAGCACGGTCCAGATGTCTTCGATGTTGCGTGGGTCCTTGCCGATCAGGTAGTCGGACAATTCCTCGACGGCCGCCGCCACCGTGTGGGCACGCCCCTCCACCACAGGCTCGCCCCAACCGGTCACGCCCTCGTCGGTTTCGACCTTGAGGAAGCACCAGCGCGGCGGAACGATAAACGTGGTCAGCTTGGTGATTTTCATCTTGTTGTCTCTCTTGTCAGATGCAGCGCACGGGCGCTGGAAAAGTCTTCAGTTCAAGGCATTCCATGCGGCCACGTAGGCCTTGGCGCGTACCGCCACTTCATCCGCTGTCAGGCCTGGCTTGAACAGCCCGGAACCGAGGCCGAAACCCTTGACGCCGGCTTCGACGAACACCGCCATGTTGTCCGGCGTAATCCCGCCCACCGGCAACAGCACGGTCCCGGCCGGCAACACCGCGAGCCAGGCCTTGACCACCGCCGGACCCATTTGCTCGGCGGGAAACATCTTCAATACATGAGCGCCCTCGGCCAGCGCGGCAAAGGCTTCGGTGGGCGTGGCGACGCCGGGCGACAGATACAAGCCCGCCGCTTTCGCCGCACGCAGCACCTTCGGGTCGCTGTGGGGCATGACGATCACTTGGCCGCCAGCGGCTTTCACCTGCTCCACCTGTTCCGGCGTGAGCACGGTGCCGGCACCGATCAGGCAATCGGCGGGCAAAGTGCTGCGCAGGATGCGGATACTTTCGTACGGCTCGGGGGAATTGAGCGGCACTTCAATGACACGAAATCCGGCGCTGTACAGGACCTCGCCGATGGCCGCCGCCTCTTCGGGACGCAGGCCACGCAGGATCGCGATCAACCCGTTGTGCGCCAGTGCTTGTGTGAGCATGTCAGACCTCCAGTCAGGTTCAGGGGGCGGTGGAATCGAGCAGCCCGGCCGCCACGGCCAGTTGCCACAAACCGCGTTCGGTGGCCTGTTCGGCCAGGACCACCCGGGCGAAGCCGCAGGCGTCGAGGGCCCGTTGATAACGGACACAGAGTTGGGAGTTGCCGATCAGCACCACCGTCGGCAGGTGCAGGCTGTCGCGGCGACGGCGCTGCACCTCGGCCAGCGCTGCCAGCTCATGGCCGATCAACAGGCCCGAGAGGTAATCCGCCTGGGCACTGGCCGCCAGCTCGCCGGTCAAGCCCAGGCTGCGGGCGCTGAACACGGTAGACAACGGGCCGATCTGGCCGTCCACCGACAGCGCCACTTGCACGCCACGGTCAAACGCCACGCCATCGAAGGTCGTCCCCCGTTGCTGGGTGCGGCCGAGAATGCTGTGGTCACTGAGGACGGCGAAGATCTCGCCGGTCATGAAGGTATCGAAATGCACAATGCAGCCATCGGCCACTTCCACCCATTTCGAATGACTGCCAGGCAGGCCGATCAGCACCGCTTCGTCCGGCAGGCTGTGCAAGGCACCGAGGACCTGGGTTTCTTCGCCGCGCATGACATTGGGCAAACGTGAACGCTGGATCACGCCGGGCACGATGTGCACATCGACTCCGCGAAGGCTGCGAACGGTTTGTAGGGAATGTCCGAGATTGGCGACGTTGGCGGGTGTGTCGCAGTACGGCGCTTCACGCCAGCCTTGGGCGCTGCCCACCATGCCGCAGGCAATCACAGGCAGGCCAGGCTGCGCATCGAGCCAGTCGCCACAAGCCTCGTCGAAGGCCAGTTCAAAACCGTCGATGCACACCCGTCCGGCCACGCTTCGCGGCCCGGACGGCAACTGCATGATCCCCGATGACAGCGAACGCTGCTCGAGCACCTCGCCACCGGCTGCGAGTTTGTAAGCCCGTAAAGAGGTGGTCCCCCAATCGAGCGCGATCAATTGCGCCTGCATCCGCTTCACCTGTTCTGTTTTTTGGCAGTGAGTGGAACGGACTATAAACCTGAGGGCAATAAAATCTCAATATATAAATATCACTCCCATATATTGGGATATCGCAAGCCAACCACAAAGCCAATCGCCATCCGCCCAAGACCCTGCTACGTTTTCTGACCGGACGCCAACCAACTAGGGAAAAAGTGATGGGACAACTGCTGAAAATCCTCGGTCGCACTTCTTCGATCAACGTCAGAAAAGTGCTGTGGACCTGCCAGGAACTGGACATCGCCTACGAGCGCGAAGACTGGGGCATCGGTTTTGCCTCGACCCACGACCCGGCGTTCCTGGCCTTGAATCCCAATGCCCAGGTGCCGGTGATCATTGATGAGAATGGTGTGCTCTGGGAGTCGAACACTATTTGTCGCTACCTGGTGGGCAAGCATGGGCGCAGCGATCTGCTGCCCGTCGAGCCTGCCGCACGGGCGCGCATCGAGCAGTGGATGGACTGGCAGGCCACGGAGCTCAACCCGTCATGGGGGGATGCGTTTTACGGATTGGTGCGCAAACACCCGGATTTCCAGGACCCAAAGCTCATCGCCGCTGGCGTCAAAGGCTGGAACGAGAAGATGGGTTTGCTGGAACAACAGTTGAACCGCACCGGCGCCTACGTGGCCGGTACGGCATTTTCCCTTGCGGATGTGCTTATCGGGCTGTCCGCACACCGGTGGCGCCAGACGCCGATGGAGCGTCCTGACTATCCGGCTGTGGCCGCTTATTGCAAGCGGCTCGAGCAACGCCCTGGATTTGCCGAATACGCCTCCAATGCGTACTCATGAGCATCAATTGCCGTGGGCGAAATCCCGTAGCACCTTGCCGTCCATTCGGTAGCGCACCCACTCTTCCTGTGGTTGCGCGCCGAGGGATTTGTAGAACTCGATGGCCGGCGTGTTCCAGTCCAGCACGCTCCATTCGAAGCGACCGCAATCGTTGTCACAGGCGATTTTCGCCAGATGGCGCAGCAAGGTCTTGCCTGCCCCGCCGCCGCGCTGTTCGGGCGTGATGTACAGGTCTTCGAGGTACAGGCAGTTGCTGCCCAGCCAGGTGGAATAGCTGAAGAAGAACACCGCGAAACCGATGGGCACGCCATCACGCAGGCAGATCAACCCGTGAGCGGTCGCGCCTTCGCTGAACAGGCTGCGCTCGATGTCGGCCACACCGGCGATGACTTCGTGGCGAGCCTTTTCGTAATCGGCCAACTCGGTGATGAAGGCAAGGATTTGAGGCGCATCGCTGGGTTGCGCAGGACGGATCTCGATCGACATGAACAGGCCTTGTAGCCAATTGAAAGCGCCATACTAAGCCGCCAAGCGGCGCTCGTCACATGTTCTGAAAAACAACGCTCATAGCACCGTTCGTCGCCCCCCAGGCACCAACCCCGCGCCAGCACGGCCAAAAATCAGGCAAGCATTCCAAAAAATGGAGGCGACACCATGATCACTTCAAGGCTGACCGCATTCACCTTCGCCGCGCTGCTGTCCTCGGTGGCCTTCGCGGCCTCTACCGACGGCACCGGGCCGACCGACCCCGTGCAAGCGCCCAACTCCCCCGCCACGCAAGGCCTGCCCAAGTTGAATACCGACGGCACTGGCGGCGGTAGCCTGAACAATGGCCAGCCACCGGCCACTGGCACCGATCCGCGCGTGCAGGGTAATGACACGGGGCGCCAGGGTGGCATGAATACGCCGGACTCGACCGCGCCTGATAACGCAGAGACTGGGGTGGGCTCGAAAACCACGACCGGGGGTTCGGGCTCCGAAGGTGGCGCCGCCAGCCAATAGCCTCTGCTCAGACATTTGAGGAGGAACATCCCATGCCTCGTGGAAGCAAAGACAAATACACCGACAAGCAAAAACGCAAGGCCGAGCACATCGAAGAAAGTTATGAGCAAAAAGGTGTGTCGGAGGGCGAGGCCGAAGCTCGGGCCTGGGCGACGGTGAACAAGCAGTCCGGTGGCGGCGAACGCTCCGGTGGCTCAGGCAAGGAAAAACCGGCGGCGGCCAAGAAAACCGACCGCAAGGAATCAGCCCGCCGCGCCGCCAAGACCCGCGAGGGTCACCCACGCACCAGCAAAGCCTCCCATGGGGCCCAGACGGTGGACAGCCTGATGAAGGAAGCCCGGGCGAAGAACATTCCCGGGCGTTCGAAGATGCGCAAGCAGGAGCTGGTCGAAGCGTTGCGCAAGGAGGGATGACTATTGGCGCTAGGGAGGGCGCTATCGCGAGCAGGCTCGCTCCCACATAGGTATGCGCTGTGCCTAGGTCCTGAGCCTGACACTAAAAACCCTGTGGGAGCGGGCTTGCTCGCGAAAGCGGTGGGTCAGCTAAGGAAGTGCTGGATGTGTCGACGCCTTCGCGAGCAGGCTCCCCCCACACTGGTTCTGCGCTGTGCCTAGGTCCTGAGCCTGACACTAAAAACCCTGTGGGAGCGGGCTTGCTCGCGAAAGCGGTGGGTCAGCTAAGGAAGTGCTGGATGTGTCGACGCCTTCGCGAGCAAGCCCGCTCCCACATGGGTCTGTGCTGTGCCGAGGTTTCTGGCCCTGGCACAAAAACCCTGTGGGAGCGAGCCTGCTCGCGAAAGCGGTGGGTCAGCTATGGAGGTGTTGGATGTGTCGACGCCTTCGCGAAAGCCCGCTCCCACACTGGTTCTGCGCTGTGCCTAGGTCCTGAGCCTGACACAAAAAACCCTGTGGGAGCGGGCTTGCTCGCGAAAGCGGTGGGTCAGCTATGAAGTTGTTGGATGTGTCGACGCCTTCGCGAGCAGGCTCGCTCCCACACTGGTTCTGCGCTGTGCCGCGGTCCTGAGCCTGACACTAAAAACCCTGTGGGAGCGGGCTTGCTCGCGAAAGCGGTGGGTCAGCTATGAAGTTGTTGGATGTGTCGACGCCTTCGCGAGCAAGCCCGCTCCCACACTGGTTCTGCGCTGTGCCTAGGTCCTGAGCCTGACACTAAAAACCCTGTGGGAGCGGGCTTGCTCGCGAAAGCGGTGGGTCAGCTATGAAGTTGTTGGATGTGTCGACGCCTTCGCGAGCAAGCCCGCTCCCACATGGGTCTGTGCTGTGCCGAGGTTTCTGGCCCTGGCACAAAAACCCTGTGGGAGCGAGCCTGCTCGCGAGGGCGGTGGATCAGTCGCCAGTAAGCCTGCCGTCTAGCGTTGTTTCAAGCGGTCAATCACCACCGCCAGCAGCAGGATCGAGCCGCGGATGACGTATTGGTAGAAGGTGTCGATGTTCTTCAGGTTCATCGCGTTTTCGATGATCGCCAAAATCAGCACGCCGGCGATGACGTGGCGAATCATGCCGATGCCGCCGCTCAACGACACCCCACCCAGCACGCACGCCGAGATCACGGTCAACTCGAAGCCCTGGCCGATCATCGGTTGGCCCGAGGTCATGCGCGATGCCAGGATCACCCCAGCCAGAGCGCCAATCAAGCCATGCACGGCGAAGATGATGATCTTGGTCCGATCAACGTTCACCCCTGCCAACAATGCCGCTTCCTGATTGCCACCAATGGCCATGGTGTTGCGCCCATAAGTGGTGTAATTCAGCAGCCAGCCGAAAAACAGGAAGCAGACGATGGTGATCAAAATCGGCACCGGCACGCCAAACAACTGGCCGTTACCGAAGACGAAGAACGATTCCTGCGACACCCCCACCGCCTTGCCGTTGGCAAAAATGTAGGCCAGGCCCCGGACGATCTGCATCGTCGCCAGGGTGGTGATCAAGGCGTTGACCCGCAACTTGGCGATGACGATGCCGTTGATCAGGCCGACGATCAGCCCCATCGCCAGCGCCGCGCTGACGCCGAGGAACACGCTGTTGGTGTCGCGCATCACCACCGCCGCGACCACGCCGGCACAGGCAATCACCGAGCCGACCGACAAGTCGAAGTGCCCGGACGCCAGGCAATACAACATGGTGCACGCGGCGATGCCGGTGGTGGAAATGGCCAGGCCCAGGCCGCGCATGTTCAGCGGCGACAGGAAGTTGTCGATCATCAGGGTGCAAAGCACGAAGATGCCGATGGCCGCCAGCAGCATGACCCAGTCATCCAGGAAACGGCGCAGGTCCAGGGGTTTGCGTGCCGTTGGCAGTGCATTGTTTTGAATGGTCATGATTTACCTCTCAGTTCGCCGCGTCGGCAACGCGTTGGCGCGGCAGCGCCAGTTGCAGCAGGTTGGATTCGTTGGCCTGGTCGCGCGACAGTTCGCCACGCATGGCCCCTTCGCAAAGCACCAGGATTCGGTCGGAAATGCCCATCACTTCCATTAAGTCGCTGGACACCACAATCACCGCGATACCGTCGGCCGCCAGGTTGTGGATAATCTGGTAGATCTCCGCCTTGGCGCCGATATCGATGCCCCGGGTCGGTTCGTCCAGCAGCAGGACTTTCATCGGCATCGACAGCCAGCGACCGAGAATCGCCTTCTGCTGATTGCCGCCGGACAGGTACATGATTTTCTGGCTGGCCGCCGGGGTCTTCACCTTCAGCGACTTGATTTGCTTGTCGGCATTGCCCCGTTCCCAATCACCGCGCAACAGGCAGCCGAGGGTCGAGTGGGACGGTCGGGCGCTGATGTTGATGTTCTCGCCCACGCTGCCCAACGGGATGATGCCTTCCTTCTTGCGATCTTCCGGGCACAGCAGCACGCCAGCGGCGATGGCATCCCGCGGCGAACGCAGTTTCAGCTCCTTGCCGTGCAACACGAGGCTGCCCTCGCTCTGGCGCTCCAGGCCACTGAGCAAGCGAAACAGTTCGGTACGACCGGCGCCGACCAACCCGAACAAGCCGAGGATCTCGCCCTTGTGCACCTGGAAACTCACCGGTTCGCGCAAGCCTGGCCCCAGCAGGTCCTTCACTTGCAGCGCCACATCGCCGCGTTCCCGAGGCCGGTAATCATAGATGTCCTGGATATCGCGGCCGACCATGCAGGTGACCAACTGATCGTGGGTCAGCTCGCTCATGTTCTCGAAGGTCCGGACATAACGACCGTCCTTGAACACGGTCACCGCATTACAGATACGGAACACCTCTTCCATGCGGTGGCTGACGTACAGCACCACTTTGCCCTCATCTCGCAAGCGGGCGATGATCGCCATCAAGCGGTCGATTTCCCGGGCCGACAGGCTACTGGTGGGTTCGTCGAAGGCAATGACATGGGCGCCACGGGACAAGGCCTTGGCGATTTCCACCAATTGCCGTTGGCCGAGGGACAGGCGACCGACTTTTTCCTGCGGGTCGATTTCGTCGGCCAGGCCTTTGAGCAGCGCCAGCGCCTGCTGGCGCAATACGCCACGGTTGACCAGGCCGAAACGCGCCGGCAAATGGCCAAGAAACAGGTTTTCCGCGACGGTCATTTCCGGCACCAGGTGCAGCTCCTGGTGAATCACCGCCACCCCGCTGGCGATGCTGTCGGCGGTGCCTTTGAAGGCCATCGTCTGTTCGCCGATCTGCAGGTCGCCACTGCTTGGGATGTAGGCGCCACCGAGGATCTTCAGCAACGTGGACTTGCCCGCGCCGTTCTCGCCCATCAAGGCATGCACCTGCCCCGGATGCGCGACGAAACTGATATTGGCCAGCGCCTGCACGCCGGGAAAGGATTTGCCGATCCCGTTGAACCGCAAGCTGCCGCCGATGTTGTGTTGCCGTGTCGCTGTTTGCGCTTGCATAACCACCTCGAACTTACAGAGATCAAGCGGCCCCGCCACTCATGTGGCCAGGGCCGCTTTTGAATCAACCGACCGTCAGTTCCACAGGCCGATCTTTTCCAGCTCTTGCTTGAAGTTCTCCCGGGTGATCAGCGTCACCTCGTCCATGGCGGTGTACTTCGGCGGTTCCTTGCCGGTGGTGATCCACTCGTACATCATTTCGGCGGTCTTGTAGCCTTCGATGTGCGGGCTTGGCAGCATCGAACCGAAGAAGCCGCTGTTGGGCTTTTTCAGCTCACCGATAGCGTCGGTGCCGTTGATGCCGATACCAATCACATTGGCCGCCTTGAACCCGGCCGCTTCAGTGGCGCGCACGCCGCCCAGCACGGTGTTGTCATTCATGCCACCGATGATCAGGTTTTTCGCGGCGCTTGGCAGTTTCACCAGGGCCGAGTTGGTGGAGTCCATGCTGCCGGGTACGTCGAGGGTTTTCAGGGCGGCGAAGAGGATGTGGTCTTTCGGGATACCGGCCTCCTCAAGGGATTTGACCGAACCGTCGGTGCGCTTCTTGCCAGTGTCCAGTTCGTTGTAGGTGTTGATCACCGCATAGGTTTCTTTCCAATCCCAGCCGCGTTTTTTCGCTTCAGCAGCCATGGCGGCGCCCTGCTTCTGGCCCACTTCGAACGCGGCCATGCCCAGGTACGGCACGTCTTCCATGAACTTGCCGTTGGCGTCGACGAAACGGTCGTCCACGGCAATCACCTTGAGATCGTTAAGCTTGGCCTTGGCCATGATGGCCGGGCCGAGGGACACGTCCGGCGGGCAGATCACGAAGCCCTTGGCGCCGTTGGCGGCCAGGCTGTCGATGGCCGAGAGGGTTTTCTCGCCGTCGGGCACGGCGATCTTGATCAATTCGAAGCCTTTGTCCTTGGCCGCCTTCTCGGCAAACGCCCATTCGGTCTGGAACCAAGGCTCCTCGGCCTGCTTGACCAGGAAACCAATTTTTACCGCATCGGCCGCCAGCAAGTGGCTGCTGAGGCTGACCGCGGTAACCGCCAGGGCGGCGCGACACAGGGAACGGATCCCACGACGATGTTTCATAGTTGACTCCTTGTTTTTTTTATTGAAAGCCAAACGTCCAAGGCCTGCTCCACCGACGGTGGAAATGCGCAGGCTGGGCGGTTACATCAAGTTGCTACACAGCATAGGCCTAAATAGTCATATCGTATGATGATTGGATTACAGGCGAAGTTTCCCATTGCAATCCAAGAACATTCAGTCGTGGTACATGACTGAACGTCCTCCATCGATGGTGATGCATGAGGCATTGATAAACGGTGCTTCGTCACTGGCCAGGAACACGGCCGTCATTGCCACTTCGATCGGTTGCCCGACGCGCCGTGGCGGGTGCAGATCCAGCGCGCGCTGGCGTTCGGCATGTGGATCGGCAAAGCCGTTCCAGTAGTCGACGTTCAGTTGGGTTTCGATATAACCCGGGGCGATGGCGTTGACGCGTACCCCTTTGGGCGCGTATTCGATGCCCAGGGCGCGAGTCAGGCCGAGCAGGCCGTGCTTGGCCACCGGGTAAGGGAAACAGCCGGGAATGATGTGGGACGAATGGACGGAGGCAATGTTGATGATGCTTCCCACGCCCTGCTCGATCATCTGTGGCAGCACCGCCTTGCAGCCGTACCAGGCGCCATCCAGGTCGATGGCGAAGCAGCGGCGCCAGTCCTCTTCGGTCATTTCCAGCGGGTCGCGGAAGACGTTGACGCCGGCGCAGTTGACCAGCACATCGATGCGACCGTGCAGCTCGACGGCGCGACGGGCCATGGCCTGCAAGTCTTGTTGCTTCGACACATCGGCCTGCAACGCTTGCACATCGGCGCCACGCTCACGCCAATGGGCGGCCACCGCCTCGACCTTCTGCGCCTGGATATCACTGATCACCAACCGGGCCTGTTGCGAGGCGAACGCCGCGACGATGGCTTCGCCAATGCCTTGGGCGGCACCGGTCAACAGCACGACCTTGTCCTTCAGGCGTTCGCCCTTCGGTGGCTCCGGCACGGGTGGCAAGACCAAGGGCTCAGCCATGGCTCAAGACTCCGGTGCGCGGGCACGACGAAAACCGGGCATCCACGGATGACCGGCGCGAAGGCGCTTGAAAGCACAGTGGCCGGCGTACGCCGCCGGGGCGTACGGGGAAAGATCGTTGCATCACTTCACCTGTCTTGTTTTTTTAGTGTGAGTGCGTATTGCCGATGGAGCCGACTATAAACCCGGCCGCCAAATAATCTCAATATATATATTTACATCCCATATTTTGGGATTCATCCCGCAAACCTCGTACAGACCACGCCAGGCACATCGACACGCATCGACAGCAGCGCACCGTCCAGCGGATGACCCAAGGGGCTCGCCGCGCTGGTGATGTACAACGTCTTGAGGTCTTCGCCGCCGAACACACAACTGGTCGGGCGGCTGACGGGCAATTCGATCACCCGGTCGACCTGGCCGTCCGGGGTCAGTCGCAACAGGCAACTGCCGTCCCAGCGGGCGTTCCAGATATAGCCCCGGGCATCCATCGCCGAGCCATCCGGGCCGCCACGCGGGTGTGGGCCGAACCAGACCTCGGCCGGCGCCAGGTTGCCTTCTGGATAGATGAAGTGCCGATACACCGTGCCGTCCAGGCTGTCGCCGAAATACACCGTGGTGCCATCGGGGCTCCAGAGCAAGGTGTTGGGGATGCCCAGCCCACGCAACAAGGGCTGGACCCGGCCGTCGCCCCCGACGCGAAACAGGCCGCCAGAGCGGTGCTCGATCGGCAAATCCTCGCCGTCGGCACCGATGTTGTTCTGCATGGTGCCGAGCCAGAGTTGGCCCAGGGGGTCGCAACGGGCTTCGTTGGCGCGATTGCCGGGCTGGGGGTCGGCCATGCACAGCAGCGTCAGGCGCGGCTCCAGGCCTGGCGAATCAAGATCCAGGCGATAGACGCCACTGCTCAGAGTCACCAACGCGTCGCCACTTTGGGTCGGTATGAAGGCAGAGACATGCTCGGGCATCTGCCAGATCTCCACATTGGCGCCAATCAGCCGCAGTGCCTGCTTGCCGGCGATATCGACCCAATACAACGCTTGAGTCGGCGCATCCCAAAAGGGCCCCTCGCCCAACTTCGCCCGATGTTCCGTCACAGCCGTCCACTTCATTGAATCCTCCCGTTCCCGACTTGCCCGGCGGCGTCTGTTCGACCGGCCATGACATTGGGGTAAAAGCGTTTGATCGCCAGGTCAGCGTTATCGATCAGGGTCATGCAGGCCCAGACGCCCCGGGCCGCGTCACGGGCAGCGATGGCGTCGGCGATGTCCTTGTGGATGGGCAAGGTGCGGCGCAACTCATCCGGGTCGGCCGCCGACACCTCGAACGACACCGCCAGCAATGCACCGAGGGCCGGGACCATTTGTTCGATGAATTGATTATGGCTGGCGGCCAGGATGCACTCATGGAAAAACTGATCGGCGCGGTTGTAATCGGCGCCGCTGTCCACTGCCCTTTCCAGGGCATGATAGGCCAGGCGGATCGCCTGCACCTGGTCGGCCGAGGCCCGCTCACAGGCCCAGCGCACCGCCATCGGCTCGATGGTACGGCGCAGGTCCAGCAAGTCATCGACGAAGTTTTCCGGCAGGCCGCTGCGTGACAGCCAGCCCACCACTTGAGGGTCGAACAGGTTCCAGCGGCGCACCGGCAATACCCGCGTGCCGACTTTCGGCCCGACTTCCAGCATGCCTTTGGCCACCAGGGTCTTGATCGCCTCGCGAATCACCGTGCGACTGACGCCCAGTTGCTCGCCCAAGTCCGCTTCGACCTTGATGGTTTGCCCAGGCTTGACCTGGCCGGCGGCGATCCAGCCCCCCAGCCAATCGACGGTCGATGCGTGAAAACTGCTGGACATGAAAACCCCGCGGGCCACTCTTATTGGAGGCCCACGCTAATCATCATACGATTGGGTGTCAATTTGAATTTTGCAAATCCCTGTGGGAGCGAGCTTGCTCGCGAAAGCGGTGGGTCAGCTGAGGAGATGTTGGCTGTGCTGGCGCTATCGCGAGCAAGCTCGCTCCCACAGTAGTTTCTGGGCGTTCACATTATTCGCGTTCACCACAGCGCATGTGGGAGCGAGCCTGCTCGCGATAGCGGTGGGTCAGCTAAGAAGATGTTGGATGTGCCGGCGCCTTCGCGAGCAAGCCCGCTCCCACAGTAGTTTCTGGGCGTTCACATTATTCGCGTTCACCACAGCGCATGTGGGAGCGAGCCTGCTCGCGATAGCGGTGGGTCAACTGAGGAGATGTTGGCTGTGCTGGCGCCTTCGCGAGCAACCCCGCTCCCACAGTAGGTTCTGGGCGTTCACATTATTCGCGTTCACCACAGCGCATGTGGGAGCGAGCCTGCTCGCGATAGCGGTGGGTCAGCTGAGGAGATGTTGGCTGTGCTGGCGCCTTCGCGAGCAACCCCGCTCCCACAGTAGATTCTGGGCGTTCACATTATTCGCGTTCACCACAGCGCATGTGTGCGAGCCTGCTCGCGATAGCGGTGGGTCAGCTAAGAAGATGTTGGATTTGCCGGCGCCTTCGCGAGCAGGCTCGCTCCCACAGTAGATTCTGGGCGTTCACATTATTCGCGTTCACCACAGCGCATGTGGGAGCGAGCCTGCTCGCGATAGCGGTGGGTCAGCTGAGGAGATGTTGGCTGTGCCGGCGCTTTCGCGAGCAAGCTCGCTCCCACAGGTTTGGTGGTGCACACAGATAGTGCAGGCGCTCCAAATTTACTGTGGGAGCTTGCTCGCGATAGCGATCCTTCAGCCGTCGCGGATGTTGGATCAACCCTCACTTCCACAAGCGATCAGGGCTCCAGGCCGATGGGGAAAAATTCGCCGCCGCTCCACACACCCAGCCAGCGCTGCCCATCAATCTCGCGGCCGACCGCCAGTTCCACCAGTTGATAGAACACATTGCGATGGATCAGTGCTTCGAGGTTGCTGCGCACATGCACGTAGGGCGCCGGCTCCTGGGTCTGGGGATCGATCTCCACCCGTAGCGGGTGCTCGGCGCCGGCCTCGGTGGTTTCCTCGACATTGGTGGTGAAGCGCAACAGCTGTCCTTCTCCTTGCCCTTCTACCTCAAGGGTCACGGCCACGAACGGCGCGTCATCGACCTTGATACCGACTTTTTCCACAGGGGTGATCAGGAAATAATCATCGCCGTCGCGGCGGATGATGGTGGAGAACAGCTTGACCATCGGTTTTCGTCCGATGGGCGTACCCAGGTAGTACCAGGTACCGTCCCGGGCGATGCGCATGTCGATGTCGCCGCAGAAGTCGGGGTTCCACAAGTGGACCGGCGGCAGGCCTTTGGTCTTGGGGATCTGCCCCAGCAAGTCATTGGCTTTTTGCGGTCCGCTCATGGTGACTCCTTGTAGTTACTGGTCGCTCATCCCCAACAGGCTGCGGGCATATTCACGCAGAGGCGCGGCGATGAGGTCTTGGGGCTGTTTGTCGTGGAACGTCAGTAAACCGCCACGACTCTTGATCCGTGCAGTATCAATCAAATACTGGGTGCTGGTCTCGATCAACATGATTTGAATCACGCCGGTATCGACACCGAGGCGATCCACGGCTTCTTCATCCAGCCATTCGTCTGAGTTGCCGATGCGGTTATCGGCCTTGGCGAACCGGGTATACAACAGGTAATGGGCACCGGCGGCACGGGCTTCGCCCATGGCCTGATCGAGGCCTTCGGGAACACGGGCACGACGGACCATGGGGAAATATTCGATGAAGCCATTGAAGGCTTCTTCGGCCACGACATTGGGACGTGGATAGGCACTGCCCGGCGGAGCGAAGGCGCCCTGGGCGATGTAGATAAACGAGTCGGGCTGGATTCGCAGGTTGTTCACACGACGGCTGTCGCTATGGTCCAGCAGGCCGGCATCGCTCATGTGATAACGAACGCCCTCCCCCATGTCGCTGACATTCATGCAACCGCCAAGCACCAAAACGGCCAGCAGCAAAACCAGGCTACGCATCCTATCCCTCCAAAAACCGGTGTCGGAAAACCGGCGAATGGTCGTGGGATGCAGCTTTTGCGCCAGCTCATCGAGATGGGGGTCAGATGTATCCAAGCGAGTGGAAAATTGCTATCGCGGGCAAGCCTTGCTCCCACATGGTAAGCGTCTTCCTCGTGGGAGCAAGGCTTGCCTGCGATAGCAATAGATCAGCCGCCAATGATTTTCATGACGGTCGCACCGCCGGAGAACGCCACTTCCTGCTTGTCCCCCAGCGCCTTGACCAACAAGCGCTGAAGCGCCGGCAAGGCCTGATGGCGTGGCTTGTCCAGAAGATCACCGACGAAGTGACGGTTACTCGACGACAGGCAGCCGTGCAGCCAGCCCGTGGAGGACAGCCGCAGTCGCGAACAGGTACGGCAAAAAGGCACGCTTTCGTTGGCGATCACACCGAAGTGCCCCATCCCCGGTATCTCATAACGCACCGCCGTGGCGTCCACTGGCGCGTCGGCTTGCAGGTATTCGTACTGGTCGCCGATCAGGCTGAGCAGTTGCTGGAGGCTGACGAACTGCTGCAGGAAGGCGTTGGAATCGCTGGCCAGGTGGCCCATGCGCATCAACTCGATGAAACGCAACTCATAACCACGCTCCAGGCAGTACTCGAGCAGCGGCATCACCTGGTCGAGGTTTTGCCCGCGCAACGGCACCATGTTGACCTTGATCTTCATCCCGGCGGCCCGGGCCTGCTCCATGCCATCGAGCACGGTCGCCAGGTCGCCGCCACGGGCGATACTGCGAAACGCGGCGGGGTCCAAGGTGTCGAGGGAAACGTTGATGCGACGGATACCGGCATCCACCAGCAACGGCAGTTTTTTCGCGAGCAACTGGCCATTGGTGGTCAGGCTGATGTCCTCCAGCCCCATCTGCCCCACCGCCGTCATGAAACGCTCGAGCTTGGGGCTGACCAGCGGCTCGCCGCCCGTGATGCGCAGCCGCTCGATACCGGCGGCCTCGATCAAATACGCCACGCCGCGCGCCATGGCCTCGGCCGACAGTTCATCCTGCGCAGCCACCAACCGCTTGCCGTCAGGCACGCAGTAGGTACAGGCGTAATTGCAGGCTGAGGTCAGGCTGATCCGCAAATTGCGGAAACGCCTGCCTTGACGGTCAACGATCATGGATCACTCCGGCACAAGAAAAATCGGACTCGCGAAAATTGACCTAGAAATCAAGATTTCGCAAGACCCAAGCCTGAGTATATTACTGGGGCACTGCGCCATGTAAGCGGACATGGCGCAATAAGGCAGCTGAATGTCTTGTTGCCGGTGCGGCTCAGTCAGTTGCTCGGGTGGTCGGGATCGCGCTTGC
Source organism: Pseudomonas sp. OA65 (assembly GCF_017498305.1). Classification (NCBI taxonomy): domain Bacteria; kingdom Pseudomonadati; phylum Pseudomonadota; class Gammaproteobacteria; order Pseudomonadales; family Pseudomonadaceae; genus Pseudomonas; species Pseudomonas sp. OA65. The sequence goes on along the minus strand of NZ_JAGDEZ010000011.1, from coordinate 129,991 downwards.
GCTTGTTACCCATGCGCACGCCAATATCCATCAGGAACTGGAAGAAACCTTCCTGATCCTCCAGCACGTTGCTCCAGAACGGCGAGTGATACAGCGCCACCGCGCCGTGCACCAACGCCCAGGCAGCGCAGTAGTGGAAATAAGGTGGAACGTCCTCGAGCTTGCCTTCGCTGATCCGGCCCTTGATCAGTAGGGTCAGGCGTTCGAAATTGGAGGCGCGGATCTTGTGCAGTTCCTCGACCATCTCCGGCACCTGGTTGCCCTTGACCACTTTCTCTTCCAAACGGTCAAACAAGCGGTAGCGCTGCGGGTCGCGCATGCGGAACTCGAAGTAGGCCCGGGACAGGGCTTCCTTGTCCTTGTCCACATCGGCCGAATGCAGCAGCTCGTTCAGATCGCGCTCGTAGTCGAGCATCAGGCGCAGGTAGATCTCCGCCTTGGATTTGAAGTGTTTATAAATCGTGCCTTTGCCGATACCCACGGCATCCGCAATCATCTCGACGGTGACACTGTCTTCACCTTGGTCGAGGAACAACTTGAGCGCGGTGTCGAGAATTTCCTGCTCGCGGCGGCGAAACTCACGGACCTTACGGGGTTCTTTGTGCATAAGAAAAAGGTCTGAAGGGTCAAAATTCGAAGCCGGGTATTATGCCTAACTTACGCAAAAATGCACGGATCATCCATTCTCGGCCACCGTTCTTCACAAAACCGTGCTCACCCGGCTCGCCGTTTCCCTTGCCAACGGGCCGCACTGGCGAGCTTTGACGACAGTGAGAACTTATCCGAAGCGGGCGTATTCCAAATTTGTTTAAAAACCGGCCCGACCAGACTGGACGGGTTGGCATACTGATCAATACTTGAACTGTCGGCGCGACATCTCCCCCAAGTGACGCGCTGATAAAGGTGCCAACGGACCGCGTGCCTTTGTTTTACTCCTAATGGTCTTAACCCGGATTCACCCCCCAGAACCCGGGTTTTTTTTGCATGAAATTCAGCTGATCGCCGAACGGACGTGAGCCAGCGGAAACAATTGCTTAAAATTTTCCGTCGTCTGCTCGGCAAACCGCTCGTAGGACTCGCCTCGCAACATCGCCAGAAACTCCGCCACTTCCCGCACGTATTGCGGAAGGTTCGGCTTGCCGCGATACGGGATCGGCGCCAGGTAAGGCGAGTCGGTTTCCACCAACAGCCGGTCAGCCGGCACCTTGCTCGCAACGTCGCGCAGGGCATCGGCATTACGGAACGTGACAATCCCGGACAAGGAAATGTAATAGCCCATGTCCAGGGCAGCCTTGGCCATGTCCCAGTCTTCGGTAAAGCAATGCAGCACACCGGCCTGGGGCAGCGCGGCGTCACGCAGCAAGGCCAGGGTATCGGCCCGGGCGCCGCGGGTGTGGATGATCACCGGTTTACCCGTCTGCCGGGCGGCCTCCAGGTGCAACCGGAACGACGCCTGCTGCACATCGGCAGCTTCCGGCTCGTAGTGATAGTCCAGGCCGGTTTCGCCAATGGCGACCACCCGTGGATGATCGAGCTCACGCAACAGCCAGTCGAGCGCCGGCGCGGCACCGGGCTGGACGTCCAATGGGTGGATGCCGACCGAACAATCGACGTCGGCATAACGCTCCGCCAGCGCTTTCACATCGGCGGCGTTGTCGGCACTGACGCCGATGCACAGGAAGTGACCGACGCCACGTTCCCGGGCCGCGTCCAGCGCGGCATCCAGGGAACCGCCATGGGCAGCAAGGTCGAGACGATCGAGGTGACAATGGGAATCTACAAGCATAAAAGGCCAGGCTACATCGTATGGGTGGGACGGTCGGACTTCAGGGAGCCGGCCAAGTGGGTTTCAATCTGATTGCGGGCCGAATTATCACCGTCGCTGAACTGCACGCCCACGCCGGCGGCCCGATTGCCCTGGGCGCCCTTGGGAGTCAGCCAGATCACCTTGCCGGCGACCGGAATTTTCTCCGGCTCATCCATCAGGCTCAAGAGCATGAACACTTCATCGCCCAAACGGTAATTCTTGTTGGTCGGGATGAACAGGCCGCCGTTCTTGATGAAGGGCATGTAGGCGGCATAAAGCACCGACTTGTCCTTGATGGTCAGGGACAGGATGCCGTTGCGTGGCCCGGGACTGACAGGTTCGTTCATGCTGATCTCCGCTGCGATTGAGCTGAGTCTAGGCGGTACCTGTCAACTTCGACCAGGCAAACTCGCCCACTGCACCAACAGCGCCTCGAGCAACAGCACTCGATTGAGGTTCGCCTTGCTCAGCACCTTTTGACGTTGGGCAAGAATCCAGTCCTGGATGTTCAAGATTTTATCCTGGCTGCTTTTTTGCGCCAGGTACTGGATCACCTTGCGCATGTCCGCCAACCCCAGGCCGGCCTCGTCTTCGGTCAACTGGTAACGCAGGATCAGGCTCGACCAGTCGCAGAACCAGTCAAACAGCAGCAGTAGCGGGATGGCGTTCCAGCCCTCGGCCAGTTGCGTGGGGGATTGTTGCTGCTTGAGCAGCTTCTTGACCCCGTCCACCACCAAGGCCCGCTGTTCACGCACGCCCTGGGCCTGGAGGCTGACAGCCGCCAGGGGCGAGCCGGCCGCGAGGGTCAGCAGCTCGATACGCTCTTCGTCGCTGCTGTCAGGCAGGGCCTGGGCCAACCATTGCAAGCTCATCGCCTCGCTCGGCAGCGGGCAGGCCTGTTGTACGCAACGGCTCTTGATGGTCGGCAGCAAGCGACTCGGCTGGTGGCTGACCAGCAACAACACGGTATCGCCGGAAGGCTCTTCGAGGCTCTTGAGCAAGGCGTTGGCAGCGTTGATGTTCATCGACTCGACCGGCTCGATCAGCACCACTTTGCGCCCCCCCATCTGCGAGGTCTGGACCACGAAGCTGACCAGGTCGCGAACCTGGTCGACCTTGATCGCCTTGTCCGCCTCTTCCGGCTCCAGCACGTAATTGTCGGGATGGCTGCCGGCCTTGAGCAGCAGGCAGGACTTGCATTCGCCGCAGGCGTTGGAGACTCCCGGGCGCTGGCATAGCAGGCTGGCCATCAGCCGCTCGGCCAGCGCCCGCTTGCCGATGCCGACCGGACCGTGCAGCAGATAAGCATGGGCATGCTGGGCACGACCGGCCAGTTGCTGCCAGAGACCGTCTTGCCAGGGATAGGCTTCAGCCACGGACACGCTCCAGCAAACGTGGCAGCAAGCCGTCCAGGGACTGCTGGACCTGGGTCAGCGGCTGCGCGGCATCGATCAGCAGGTAACGCGCCGGATCGGCCTTGGCGCGCCCCAGGAAGGCATTGCGCACGGCATTGAAGAAAGCCTGGCCTTCAAGCTCGAAACGATCCAGCCGGCCACGGGCGCTGGCGCGGGCCAGGCCGATTTCCACCGGCAGGTCGAACACCAGGGTCAGGTCTGGCCGCAGGTCACCTTGGACGAAGCTTTCCAGCGCGGCGATGCGCTCCACGGACAAGCCCCGACCGCCGCCCTGGTAGGCATAGGTCGAATCGGTAAAACGATCGCAGAGCACCACGGCGCCACGGGCCAGCGCCGGGCGAATCACCTCGGCCAGATGCTGCGCCCTGGCGGCGAACACCAGCAATAGCTCAGTGTCAGGGTTCATGACTTCTTCGAGGGGCGCCAGCAGCACCTCGCGAATTCGCTCAGCCAGCGGCGTACCGCCCGGCTCGCGGGTCAATACCACCTCGATGCCGGCGGCCCGCAGGCGTTCGGCCAAATATTCGCGGTTGGTGCTCTTGCCGGCGCCTTCCGGGCCTTCCAGCGTTATAAACAAGCCAGTCACGGGGCGATCCTTAATCAAAGTCATTGCGGGCTCGATGGCTCGCTGGCGTCCGGCTCGGGGGCAGGTACCTGGGGTGGCACATGGGGCACCGCTTCAGGTGCCGTGTCGGGCGATGCCGCCGGGATCGGCGCCTGCTCGTCCGGCGTTACCGGCGCCGGACTGGAGCGGTAATCGGCACGGCGCTTGAGCTGGAACTCGCGCACCGCGTTGTTGTGCGATTCCAGGTCATCGGAAAACACATGGCTACCATCGCCACGGGCGACAAAATACAGACTGTTACCCGGCGCCGGGTTCAACGCGGCATGAATCGCTTCGCGCCCCACCATCGCAATCGGCGTCGGCGGCAGGCCCGGGATCAGGTAGGTGTTATAGGGGTTTTCTTCTTTCAAATGGGCGCGGGTGAGCTTGCCGGTGTAGCGCTCGCCCAGGCCGTAGATCACCGTGGGATCGGTCTGCAGCAGCATGCCCAGGCGCATGCGCCGCACAAAGACGCCGGCAATTTGCCCGCGCTCCTGGGGGACGCCAGTTTCCTTCTCCACCAAGGACGCCATGATCAGCGCCTGGTACGGCATGGTGTAAGGCACATCGGCGGCACGCTGTGCCCACTCCTTGGCGAGCACGTCTTCCAGACGGTCGTAGGCTTTCTTCAGCAAGTCGACATCCGAGGTACCGCGCACGAAGCGATAGGTGTCCGGGAAGAACCGGCCTTCGGGAAATACCCCCGAATGACCCAGACGGTCCATGACCTGGCTGTCGCTCAGGTTGGCGAGGGTCTGCTGGAGTTTTTCATCCTTGGCCAGTGCGGCGCGCACCTGGCGGAAATTCCAGCCCTCCACCAGCGTTACGCTGTACTGCACCACCTCACCGCGTTTCCAGACACCGATCAGGCCTTCCATGGTCATGCCTGGCACCATCCGATACTCACCGGAGTGCAACGGCTGGCCGGCGAGATTGAAGCGCCAATAGACCCGCAGCCAGAAGGCGTCCTTGATCAAGCCATCGGCTTCGAGGCGCTTGAGGGTTCCGGTGGGGGTGGTTCCGTTGGGCACGTCCAGCAACTCTTCCTGGGTGATGTTCAGCGGCTGTTGCAGCGCCGAATGAATCTTCCAGGCCGAAGCGCCCAACAACAGCCCTGCCAGGACCAGTCCGGTCTCCAGCAGCAGCAAGAATTTACGTCTCACGAATCAAACATCCAATAGCGCACGGGCAAGGGTTTGCAGTTTACGGGTGAGCGGGCCAACCGACCAGCGCGCCGAACCGCATCCGCGTACCGGCCACACGCCATAAACGCTGTTGCAGACGAAGACTTCATCGGCCTGCTGCAGTTGTTCGAGGCCGATGTCGGTGATTTGCGTGGCGATGCCCTGGGACTTGGCTTGAAACAATAATTCCGCGCGCATCACGCCGGCCACGCCGCAACGGCTCAGGTCTGCTGTGAACAAAACGCCATCGCGCACCAGGAACAGATTGCTGAATACGCCTTCGATCACCCGTCCGGACGTGTCCAACATCAAACCTTCAGCGTACTGACCATCGCGCCATTCGGCACGGGCCAGCACTTGTTCCAGGCGGTTGAGGTGCTTGAGACCGGCGAGCAAGGGCTGTTCGGACAAACGCACGGTGCAGGGGAACAGAAGAATGCCTTGTTCGGCATGGGTAGCGGGATAGGCGGCCGGCGGGCTGCCTTGCAGGATGCGCCTGGCCGGCACCGAAGGATCAGCGGCATAACCGCGCAGGCTGTCGCCACGGGTCACGATCAGTTTTAGCACGCCATCGCCCAGGTAGCGGGCGAAGGCGTCCAGCTCTGTGCTCAGTACGCCCATGTCGACGTTGAGCGCCAACCGCTGGCAACCTGCTTCCAGGCGCTGCAGATGGCGCTCCAACAGCACCGGGGTGCCATCGTGCACGGCGATGGTTTCGAACAACCCATCGCCGTAGGCCAGGCCGCGATCTTTCAGCGACAGGAGGTCGGCCGGCTGACCGTCGACCCAGCTTTCCATCAACCGGCGAACCGGCGGAACACCAGCGAACCGTTGGTTCCGCCAAAACCGAAGGAGTTTGACAGCACCACATCGATGTCCATGCTGCGGGCAGTGTGCGGCACGAAGTCCAGGTCGCAGCCCTCGTCCGGCTCATCGAGGTTGATGGTCGGCGGCGCCGTCTGGCTGTTGATTGCCAGTACGCTGAAGATCGCTTCCACCGCCCCTGCCGCACCCAGCAGGTGACCGGTCATGGACTTGGTCGAGCTGACCGCCAGCTTGTAGGCGTGCTCGCCGAACACGGTCTTGATCGCCTGGGCTTCGGCCAGGTCGCCGGCCGGGGTCGACGTGCCGTGGGCGTTGATGTACTGCACCTGCTCGCCGTTGAGCTTCGCGTCACGCAACGCGTTGGCGATGCAACGGGCCGCACCGGCGCCATCGGCCGGTGGCGACGTCATGTGATAGGCATCGCCACTGGTGCCAAAGCCGATCAGCTCGGCATAGATGGTCGCGCCGCGCGCCTTGGCGTGCTCCAGTTCCTCGAGCACCAGCGCACCGGCACCATCGGACAATACGAAGCCATCACGGCCCTTGTCCCACGGCCGGCTCGCGCGGGCGGGCTCATCGTTGCGGGTCGACAGCGCGCGGGATGCGCCGAAACCGCCCATGCCGAGGCCGCAAGCGGCCATTTCAGCACCGCCGGCAATCATCACGTCGGCTTCGTCGTACATGATGTTGCGCGCGGCCATGCCGATGCAGTGGGTACCGGTGGTGCAGGCGGTCGCGATGGCGTAGTTGGGTCCCTGTGCACCGAGGTGGATGGACAGGAAACCGGAAATCATGTTGATGATCGAGCCCGGCACGAAAAACGGAGAAATCCGTCGCGGTCCCGACTCGTGCAGCGTGCGGCTGGTTTCTTCGATATTGGTCAAGCCACCAATACCCGAGCCCATGGCCACGCCGATGCGTTCACGGTTGGCGTCGGTGACTTCCAGCCCGGCGTTGCGCACGGCCTGGAAACCGGCTGCCAAGCCGTATTGAATGAACAGGTCAAGCTTGCGGGCTTCCTTGACCGACAGGTATTCCTCGACATTGAAGCCCTTTACCGAGCCGCCAAAACGGGTGGAATAGGCAGAAAGGTCGGTGTGTTCGATCAGACCAATGCCACTGCGGCCAGCCAGAATGCCCTGCCAACTGCTCGGCACATCCGTGCCCAGTGGCGACAACATACCCATACCGGTGACTACGACGCGTCTACGCGACACAGCACTCTCCTTTTTCAAATGACGACTTTGCATCAGGCCTAAAGAAAAAACCGCACGCCGTGACGGCAGTGCGGTTTTTCCATGACAGCTAGCGACGACTAAAAACGATTACGCCTGGTGGCTGGTAACGTAGTCGATAGCAGCTTGTACAGTAGTGATCTTCTCAGCTTCTTCGTCAGGAATCTCAGTCTCGAATTCCTCTTCCAGAGCCATCACCAGCTCAACGGTGTCAAGGGAGTCGGCACCCAGGTCTTCTACGAAGGAAGCGGTGTTCACAACTTCTTCTTCTTTAACGCCCAGTTGCTCGGCAACGATTTTCTTGACGCGCTCTTCGATGGTGCTCATACCTTGTTTTCACTCCTAATGGACAAATTCAGGCAGCTGGCCGGTGGGTAAGTGTATAGAAGAACTTTTCGATTTTTCAACCGAAAGCTTCACTCCTCAAACCCCGCGGCCCGCCGTCTATAAATTGGTTGCAGCTTTATAACGGATTTTAGACAGCTCGTATGACATTTTTTTGAAGCAATCCGTCACATTTAACTCATGTACATCCCGCCGTTCACCGGGATTGTAGCCCCGGTCACGTATGCCGCACCGTCCGACGCAAGAAAAGCGACCACGGACGCGATTTCTTGAGCTTGCCCCAGACGACCCAGCGGAATCTGCGTCAACAAGGCTTCACGCTGTGCTTCCGGCAGTTCACGGGTCATGTCGGTATCGATAAAACCCGGTGCAACCGAGTTTACCGTAATCGAGCGCGAACCCACTTCACGCGCCAGCGCACGGCTGAAACCTTCCAGACCGGCCTTCGCCGCAGCATAGTTTACTTGGCCTGCGTTGCCCATGGCACCCACAACCGAGCCGATACTGATAATTCGACCCCAGCGCGCCTTGGTCATGCCACGCAGAACGCCCTTGGACAGCCGGTACAGACTGTTCAGGTTGGTGTCGACCACGTCGAACCATTCGTCATCTTTCATGCGCATCATCAGGTTATCGCGGGTGATGCCGGCATTATTGACCAGGATCGCCGGCGCACCGAACTGCGCCTGAATGCTCGCCAGCACCGCCGCAACGGATTCGTCGCTGGTGACGTTCAGCTCAAGGCCGGTGCCTTGGATGTCGTTTTCCTTCAGGGTCGCGGCGATGCGCTCGGCGCCCGAAGCGGAAGTCGCGGTGCCGATGACGATGGCGCCTTGACGACCCAGTTCCAGGGCAATGGCCTGGCCGATGCCACGGCTTGCACCGGTCACCAGTGCAACTTTACCTTGCAGACTCATGCAAGCTTCTCCTGTTCAGGCCTGCGCTGCACGGGCGGCAGCGAAGGCATCTGGGGTATTGAGATTGGAAGTCGACACGCCTTCGGCGCAGCGTTTGTTCAGACCTGCCAGCACCTTGCCAGGGCCGCATTCGACCAGTTCGGTCGCGCCCTTGGCTGCCAGGGTCTGTACCGATTCGACCCAGCGAACCGGCTTGTAGAGTTGCTCCAGCAGATCACGCTTGAGGGTCTCGAGATCTGGCGCCACGTTGGCGCTGACATTCTGCACCACGGGAATCTGCGGAGCCTGCCAATCGATGGCAGCGATGGATTCGGCAAAGCGCTCGGCGGCCGGACGCATCAGTTCACAGTGCGACGGCACGCTGACTGGCAGTGGCATGGCGCGCTTGGCGCCAAGCGCCTTGCAGCCTTCGATGGCACGCTCGACAGCCGCCTTGGCTCCGGCGATAACCACCTGGCCCGGGGAATTGAAGTTCACCGCGCTGACCACATCGCCTTGTGCCGCTTCTGCACAGGCCGCGAGCACATCAGTGTCTTCCAGCCCCAGGATCGCGGCCATGCCGCCCTGCCCGGCCGGAACGGCTTCCTGCATCAACTGGCCACGACGCTCTACCAGTTTCACCGCGGCGCCCAGGCTCAGGCTGCCAGCGGCCACCAGGGCGCTGTATTCGCCCAAGCTGTGACCGGCGACGAACGCCGGGCGCGCGCCGCCTTCAGCCAGCCACAAGCGCCACAAGGCGATCGAGGCGGTGAGGATGGCGGGCTGGGTTTTATCAGTTTGATTGAGCTGCTCTTCCGGCCCTTGCTGGGTCAATGCCCACAGGTCATAGCCGAGCGCATCGGAAGCTTCTTTGAATGTTTCGAGGACCAGCGGGTATTGCGCGCCCAGCTCGGCCAGCATGCCGAGGGACTGCGAGCCCTGCCCTGGAAAGACGAATGCGAGGGAAGCAGACATGAAAACAAAGCCCCTAATGATCTTGTCGTCAAAAATTGACGCCCCTGGGGGCGCTAGCAAACTGCACATTGGATGGCGGGTTGAACCGACCGGTCACATTTAAGCATTGTCGGACGAAAACGCCTAAGTTAACAAATCCTCGAGGCGGCCGTGCAAGCGTTCCGGCAGGTTCTCCTGGATCTCGATCACCGCTCGGTTGATCGCACTTTGGAACCCCAGCACGCCCGCCGATCCGTGACTCTTGATCACGATACCTTGCAGCCCGAGGAAACTCGCACCGTTGTGCCGCGCCGGCGCCAGGTCCGCCTGCAACCGGCGCATCAACGGCAGCGCCAAGGCGCCGACCATACGCGAGGCGAGGCTTTGCCTGAACAAGGTCTCGATGCGCTGGCCGATCATAGTCGCCAGCCCCTCGCTGGATTTGAGCAGGATATTGCCCACGAAGCCGTCACAGACCACCACATCGGCCTCGCCACGGTACAAGCCATCGCCTTCGACGAAACCGATGTAGTTGATACCCCGCGCAGCCTGCAACAACGTGGCCGCCAGCTTGACCTGCTGGTTACCCTTGATGTCTTCGGTGCCGATATTCAACAGCGCCACGCGAGGACGCACGATGCCCAGGGTTTCAGCCGCGACCGAGCCCATCACCGCAAATTGCAGCAAATGCTCGGCACTGCAATCGACGTTCGCCCCCAGGTCGAGCAACTGACAGAACCCACGTTGGGTCGGGATCGCCGCCACCATCGCGGGCCGGTCGATACCCGGCAAGGTCTTGAGTACGTAGCGCGACAGTGCCATCAGCGCACCGGTATTGCCGGCGCTGACACAGGCCTGGACCTTGCCATCGCGCAGCAGCTCAAGGGCCACCCGCATCGAGGCGTCAGGCTTGCCGCGCAGGGCCTGGGCTGGTTTTTCGTCCATGGTGATGATTTCGGACGCCGGGACAATCGTCAGGCGCGCGCGATCCACAGCCGATTGGCCGCTGAGCATGTCTTCCAGGAGGGGGGATTGACCGACGAGGGTCAGGTGCAGCGAGGGAGTAGCATTCAGGCAAGCAAGGCTGGCCTGAACAATGCTGCGGGGACCGAAGTCCCCGCCCATTGCGTCAATCGCGATGACTTGAGCGGACAAGTGATTACTCGTCGGCGCCCTTGTCGATCACTTTACGGCCACGGTATACGCCTTCTGGCGATACGTGGTGACGCAGGTGAACTTCACCGGTGGTCTTTTCTACGGACAGGGTGCTAGCCTCGAGAGCGTCGTGCGAACGGCGCATGTCACGGGCAGAGCGGGATTTTTTGTTCTGCTGAACAGCCATAATTGATTAACTCCTAAACGTTTGGGTCACGCTTTAACTGCGCCAATACACTGAACGGGTTGGACCGCGTTACCTCGTCCTCGCTCGGTTCGGGCTCATCTGCTCCCGCCGGCTGCTGGCATTCTTCCGGATGATGAGCAGGCACAATGGGCAAGGCGAGCAGAAGCTCCTCCTCGATCAGTGACTGCAGATCCAATGGATCTTCGCCCAGTTCCAGCACGTCATAACCTTTCGGCAACGACTGGGTATTCGCACCCTCCTTCACCACGGCGTAACTGCATTCGCTGTGGATCGGCAGGGTGACCAGCTCAAGACAACGCTGGCAAATCATTTTGACTTCAGTGTCGATAAAGCTGTGGATCACCACAGATTTACGTTCATCTCGTTCAAAAACGAATTTGGCCTGGACCGTACCGACATCGTCGGAAAGCGGGTCGCAGAGTCTCTTCAAATCGGCCAGCAGCAGTTCACCTTGAAGGGTGGTGCCACGGTCAGCCAATTTGCGCGGGTCAACGTGAGGTGGAATCGGGTCATTCAACATAGGCGCAGCATTATAGGGATGCCCCCAGCCATGTCAAAGGAAATTCAGCCCTGTCCGTCACTTGCGTGCCTCGCTAGAATTCACCCCTGCCTCCTGGAGACGTCCATGCTGCCTTTATTACTTGCCTCGAGCTCGACCTATCGCCGGGAATTGCTTGCCCGCCTGGGACTGCCGTTCGTCTGCAGCTCACCCGATATCGACGAAAGCCATCGCCCTGGCGAGCCCGCCGTCGAGCTGGTCAAACGCCTGGCCCAGGAAAAAGCCCGGGCGCTGGCCGACAGCCATCCGGCACACCTGATCATCGGCTCGGACCAGGTCGCCGTACTCGGCGAGCGCATCCTGGGCAAGCCCCACACCTTCGACAATGCGCGCGAACAACTGCTGGCCGCCAGCGGCGCCAGGGTCACGTTCCTGACCGGCCTGGCGCTGCTCAACAGCCAGACCGGCGCCTGCCAGGTCGATTGCGTTCCGTTTACCGTCAACATGCGCACCCTGGACCCAGAGCGCGTCGAACGCTACCTGCGCGCCGAACAACCCTACGACTGCGCCGGCAGCTTCAAGGCCGAAGGGCTTGGCGTAAGCCTGTTCCAGAGCACCGAAGGGACGGACGCCACCAGCCTGATCGGGCTGCCGCTGATTCGTCTTGTGGATATGTTGCTGGCCGAGGGCGTGCAGGTTCCCTAACGCTAAAATCCGTGGCGAGGGAGCTTGCTCCCGTTCGGTTGCGCAGCGACCGCAAAATCTGGGGCCGCTTCGCAGCCCAGCGGGAGCAAGCTCCCTCGCCACAGGGGAACTTGCACCCACTATATCGCGAGACGCCTAGCGCAACGCAGGCCCCTGGAGCCCCATCCACATCGCCAGATGCTGGGCGACACTGGCACCCAACCTCTTCGAGAAGCGGTCGATCGGCGACTCTTCGACGGTGAAATCCACCAACTCCTTCTCACCGATCACATCCCGAGCCACCGAACTGGCGCTGCCCAAGCCATCGATCAAGCCCAGCGGCAACGCCTGCTCGCCCGACCAGACCAGCCCGGAGAACAACTCTGGATGCTCTTTGTCTTTCAGGCGCTCGCCCCGCCCTTTCTTGACGCTGGCGATGAACTGCTTGTGAGTGGTGTCAAGCACGCCCTGCCAGAACGCCGTTTCCTCGGGCTTTTGCGGCTGGAACGGATCAAGGAAGGATTTATGCTCGCCCGCGGTGTAGACCCGGCGCTCCACCCCGAGCTTGCCCAGCGTCTCGACGAAGCCATAACCGGCCGCCGTCACGCCAATGGAACCCACCAGACTGGCCTTGTCGGCGTAGATCTGGTCCGCCGCACTGGCGATGTAATAAGCACCGGAAGCGCCAAGGTCGGAAATCACCGCGTAGAGCTTGGTATCCGGGTGCGCCGCACGCAAACGAACGATTTCGTCATAGACGTAGCCGGCCTGTACCGGACTGCCGCCCGGGCTATTGATGCGCAGCACCACCCCTTTGACTTTCGAGTCTTCGAACGCAGCTCGCAGGCTACCGATGATGTTGTCCGCGCTAGCCGCTTCCTTGTCGGCGATCATGCCTTCAATATCGATGACCGCCGTATAGGCTGCACCGCCTCCCGGACTCGTTTTCCCGTCAACCGCCTGGTAGATCAGCGCCAAGCCGAAGAACAGATAGATAAAGACCAGGCACTTGAAGAAGATCCCCCACCGGCGCGCACGACGCTGCTCTTCCACCCCGGCCAGCAGGGTCTTTTCCAACAGCTTCCAGCTTTTTTCGTCACCGTTGTCAGCGCTCGCTTTGGCCGGTGCCTTCCATTCATCGGTCATACATGCATCCTCAACAGACTTTAATCAGCGCGCCGGCTCAGCCAGGCGTGCAACTCAGGAAAATGGTCGATCGCCAGTCGCGGCTCGAACGCCTTGAGCGCCTCGATGGACTGCGCACCATAGCTGACAGCCACCGAACCCATGCCGGCGTTACGCGCCATCTGCAGGTCGAACGAGGAATCCCCCACCATCAACGCTTGCGCAGGCTCTGCCCCACAATGGGCCAGTATCTGTTCGAGCATCAACGGATGCGGTTTGCTGGCCGTCTCATCGGCGGCACGAGTGATATCGAAATAATCGTCCCAACCATGGGCCTTCAATACCCGATCCAGCCCCCGACGAGCCTTGCCGGTCGCGACCGCCAAGCGATAACCCTCGCCCTTCAAGGTTTCAAGGGTATGAACCACGCCCTCGAACAACGGCGAAGGCTCAGCCTCCAGCGCGATGTAGTGATCGGCATAGTGCTGGCGAAAAACCACCAGCGCTTCGTCATCGATCCCCGGATACAAGCTGCGAATCGCTTCCGGCAATCCCAGGCCAATGATGCCCTTCACTGCAAAATCGTCGCACCGGGCCAAACCCGAACGATCCGATGCGACATGCATCGCCTCGACAATCCGACCAATAGAGTTCGCCAGAGTGCCGTCCCAATCGAAGATCAGCAATTTGTAGTCAGGATGCACTCAACCGCTCCACGGTCTTGGCCCACATGTCATCCACCGGGGCCTGCAACTTCAGCTCGCCACCATCGGGCAGCGGCACGGTGAGCATATAGGCATGGAGAAACAGGCGCTTGCCGCCCAGGTCGCGGATTTCCTTGGTGAAATCGTCGTCGCCGTATTTGCTGTCACCGGCAATGCAGTGGCCGGCGTGCAGGGTATGGACGCGGATCTGGTGCGTACGCCCAGTCACCGGCTTGGCCTCGACCAAGGTGGCGAAGTCGTCGAAACGGCGCAATACCTTGAACACCGTCAGCGCCTCCTTGCCCTCCTCGTTGACTTCCACCATGCGCTCGCCGGAACGCAGGTTGCTCTTGAGCAGCGGCGCACGGACCTGCTTGATGGAGGTCTCCCAGCGCCCACGCACCAGCGCCATGTAGCGCTTGTCGACACCATCGCCGCGCAACTGCTCGTGCAGATGGCGCAACATGCTGCGTTTCTTGGCAATCATCAGCAGGCCGGAGGTGTCGCGGTCGAGGCGATGGACCAACTCCAGCTCCTTGGCGTCCGGACGCAACTGACGAAAGGCTTCGATCACGCCGAAATTCAGGCCGCTGCCACCGTGGACCGCAATGCCCGCGGGCTTGTTGATCACGATCAGGGCCTTGTCTTCATAGATGATCGACGCTTCAAGGCGTTGCAACAATCCCTGGGCCAGCGGTACCGGCTCATCGCGCTCGGGCACGCGAACCGGGGGCACGCGCACGATGTCGCCGGCCTGGAGCTTGTATTCGGGCTTTATCCGACCTTTGTTCACCCGCACTTCGCCTTTGCGCAAAATGCGGTAGATCAAGGTCTTGGGCACGCCTTTGAGCCGGGCCAGCAGGAAATTATCGATTCGTTGGCCGGCATATTCCGGCGAGACCTCGAGCAGTTGAACGCCAGGGGTCGAAGGGGCAGTAGTTGTCATGGCGGCGATCATAACAATTTTTTATGGAATTGAAGCACTTAATCATTGCTGCTATAGTCGCGAACGCCGCCAAAAGTGGCTGGACAGTGGACCAGCGGTCAAAAACCGGCCCTGACCAACGCAATTCACGAGGACGAGAGGCCGTCCTACGGGGCTTTCGCTACGTAACGGTAGAGTTTTCAGGTGTAACGAGCGCAGGTGACATGAGGCCTGAGATACGCCGCAAAGCAGAGTTTTGACTCGCCTTGCGCGCCACATTCACGGCCAGTTCACAAAGTGCAGTCAGCTGCGAACGACCCCGAGCGAGAGCTTCGGAAACAACGCCTAAATTAGCCATGATGCGTGACCTCCCCTTCCGGAGCTCACGGTAAATGCCAACCCGCTGCGGATTCTGCGCGCGGCAGCACCCGAATTATCAGGGATACGTGTAGGGTGGAGACGTACAACCGTCGGACTGTGTAGCACTAGGCTTATATTTAGACGCTTCATCTCGTCCACAGACGCCGGTTGATTCCTCCTCCTGACTGAGTGCTTGAGTACCAGCAAGCAGGACGCGTCCGTCGCGACTTCGCCATCATTGGGCCGAACTCGCTGGACACTGGAATGGCCTTGCCACCTCCAGGACGCACCTGACACCGACCGTGAGAAGTCGTGTGTGCCGAACGCCGTTTCCGGCAGCCCGGAAACCGACGGTACTACATGAAAAGAATGCTGATTAACGCAACTCAACCCGAAGAGTTGCGTGTTGCACTGGTAGACGGCCAGCGCCTCTACGACCTGGATATCGAATCCGGTGCACGCGAGCAGAAGAAGGCCAACATCTATAAAGGCCGGATTACTCGCATCGAACCAAGCCTCGAGGCTGCCTTTGTCGATTTCGGCTCCGAGCGCCACGGCTTCCTGCCCCTCAAAGAAATCTCCCGCGAATACTTCAAGAAGGCCCCTGAAGGCCGCGTCAACATCAAGGACGTCCTGAGCGAAGGCCAGGAAGTCATCGTCCAGGTCGAAAAAGAAGAGCGTGGCAACAAGGGCGCCGCCCTGACCACCTTCATCAGCCTGGCCGGCCGTTACCTGGTCCTGATGCCGAACAACCCACGTGCCGGCGGCATCTCCCGTCGCATCGAAGGCGAAGAGCGCAACGAACTGCGTGAAGCCCTCAATGGCCTGGTCGCCCCTGCCGACATGGGCCTGATCGTGCGCACTGCCGGCCTGGGCCGCAGCAGCGAAGAAATGCAGTGGGACCTCGATTACCTGCTGCAACTGTGGACCGCCATCAAAGAAGCCTCGCTGGATCGCTCCGCACCGTTCCTGATCTACCAGGAAAGCAACGTGATCATCCGAGCCATCCGCGATTACCTGCGCCAGGACATCGGTGAAGTGCTGATCGACAGCGTCGAAGCCCAGGACGAAGCCCTGACCTTCATTCGCCAGGTGATGCCGCAGTACGCCAGCAAGATCAAGCTCTACGAAGACAGCGTTCCGCTGTTCAACCGTTTCCAGATCGAAAGCCAGATCGAGACCGCCTTCCAGCGCGTCGTCGAACTGCCGTCCGGCGGCTCCATCGTCATCGACCCGACCGAAGCCCTGGTGTCCATCGACATCAACTCGGCGCGCGCCACCAAAGGCAGCGACATCGAAGAAACCGCCCTGCAGACCAACCTTGAAGCGGCCGAGGAAATTGCCCGTCAGTTGCGTCTGCGCGACATCGGCGGCCTGATCGTCATCGACTTCATCGACATGACCCCGGCCAAGAACCAGCGCGCCGTGGAAGAAAAGGTCCGTGAATGCCTGGAAGCAGACCGCGCCCGCGTACAGGTCGGTCGTATCTCTCGCTTCGGCCTGCTGGAAATGTCCCGCCAGCGCCTGCGTCCGTCCTTGGGCGAAAGCAGCGGCATCGTTTGCCCGCGTTGCAACGGCACCGGCATCATCCGTGACGTCGAGTCGCTGTCCCTGGCGATCCTGCGCCTGATCGAAGAAGAAGCCCTGAAAGACCGCACCGCCGAAGTTCGCGCCCAAGTGCCGATCCCGGTGGCCGCGTTCCTGCTCAACGAAAAACGCAACTCGATCACCAAGATCGAACTGCGCACCCGCGCCCGTATCGTCATCCTGCCGAACGATCACCTCGAGACCCCGCACTTCGAAGTGCAGCGCCTGCGCGATGACAGCCCGGAAGCCCACACCAACCAGTCCAGCTACGAAATCGCTGCTGCCGCTGCCGAAGTGGAAGAAGTCCAACCGGCCGCCGCCACGCGCACCCTGGTTCGCCAGGAAGCCGCGGTCAAGACCGCACCGGCCCGCGCCAACGCTCCGGTTCCTACCGAAGTGGTTGCCCCGGTTGCCGCCCCAGCCGCAGCTCCGGAACCCAGCCTGTTCAAAGGCCTGGTGAAATCGCTGGTCAGCCTGTTCGCCACCAAGGAAGAGCCAGCAGCCCCGGCCGCCG
The DNA here is from genome assembly GCF_017498305.1 of Pseudomonas sp. OA65. Taxonomy (NCBI): domain Bacteria; kingdom Pseudomonadati; phylum Pseudomonadota; class Gammaproteobacteria; order Pseudomonadales; family Pseudomonadaceae; genus Pseudomonas; species Pseudomonas sp. OA65. The sequence goes on along the minus strand of NZ_JAGDEZ010000011.1, from coordinate 112,965 downwards.
TTGCCAAGCCTGCCGCTACCGAGCGTCCGGCCCGCAACGAAGAACGCCGCAACGGTCGCCAGCAAACCCGCAACCGCAACGGCCGTCGCGACGAAGAGCGCAAGCCTCGCGAAGAACGTGCACCGCGTGAAGAACGCGCGCCGCGTGAGCCGCGTGAAGAGCGCCAGCCGCGCGAGGCCCGTGAGGAAGCGCCAGTCGTAGCCCGCGAAGAACGCGCACCGCGTCCGCCGCGTGAAGAACGCCAGCCGCGCGCACCGCGTGAAGATCGCAAGCCACGTGGCGAGCGTGAAGAGCGTGTTCGCGAACTGCGTGAGCCACTGGATGCCGCTCCGGCCGTGGCTGCTGCCACTGCTGAAGAGCGTCCGGCCCGCCCGCCACGTGAAGAACGCGCACCGCGTCCGCCACGTGAAGAGCGCCAGCCACGCGCCGAGCAGGCTGCCGCCGCTGCCAGCGAAGAAGAAGTACTGAACGCCGAAGAGCAGTTGCAGGAAGACGGCCAGGACACCGCCGAAGGTGATCGTCCACGCCGCCGCTCCCGTGGCCAGCGTCGTCGCAGCAACCGTCGTGAGCGTCAACGCGACGCCAACGGCAACGTGATCGAAGGTTCGGAAGAGTCCGAGTCCAGCGAAAACGCCGAAGCGCCAAGCGCTGCGGACCTGGCCGCAGGCCTGGCCGTGACTGCGGCCGTCGCCAGCAGCGCGATCAGCGCTCCGGCCGAAGCCCAGGCGCACGAACAAGCCGAACGCGCCACCGCTGCGGTGGAAAGCGCGCCGGTTGAAGCGCCTGCGGTCGAAGCCACCACCCCGGTAGAAACCACCGCTTCGCCAGAAGTGGAACTCGCACCGGCACCTGAAGCCCAGCCTGAAGCTGAAGTCGCCGCCGAGCCTGCACCGGTCGTCGAGACGCCAGTGGTGGCTGCCGAACCGGCCGTCGAAGCACCGGCCGAGGAAAAGGCACCCGAGCCTGTCCGCGAAGAGCAGACTGCGTTCAACTGGGCCGCCGAGCCAGCCGCACCGGCACCTGTAGTCGAGCTTGAGCCGGCACCAGAGCCCGTGAAAGCGGTCGAGCCAGAAGTGGTCGAGCCCGCTCCAGTGGTCGAAGCGCCTGTGATTGCCGAAGCCCCTGCACCGGTGGAAGAGCCTGCACCGGCCAGCGCCCTGACCGCGAATGGCCGCGCGCCGAACGATCCACGTGAAGTGCGTCGTCGCAAGCGTGAAGCCGAGCGCCTGCAGAAGGAAGCCGAACAAGCTGCCGCTGCCGCCGCTCAAGCGCCTGCTGCCGAGCCCGCTCCAGCCGTGGAAGAAGTCGCCGAGGCAGCCCCTGCCCCGGTCGCCGAGACCCCGGTTGAATCGGCACCGACGTTCGACGAACCTCAGCACGCCGCTGAAGAAATCGCACCGCGTCACACTGAAGCCCTGGAAAAAGAGCACGAGCCTAAACCTCACGCCTGATTCCACCGCCCAGTAAAAAGCCCCGCCTGGTAATGCCAGGCGGGGCTTTTTTATGCCTGCAGACTTATCCACAGGGGACTGGGGCCGGGCACAAGGCTTATGCCCACTGAAGATCCAATGTGGGAGCCGAGCTTGCTCGCGATGGCGTCGGGTCAGCTTGCATCAATGCTGAATGTCAGACTGCTTTCGCGAGCAAGCCCGCTCCCACAAGGGACTCGTGGCGAGCACGATACCTGAGAGCAACTCGGAAAAAATGTGGGAGCGAGCCTGCTCGCGAAGGCGCCGGCTCAGCTTGCATCAATGGTAAATGCCAGGCCGCTATCGCGAGCAGGCTCGCTCCCACAGGAGGCCGGGGCCCGGCACAAGGCTCATATCCACTGGAGATCCAATGTGGGAGCCGAGCTTGCTCGCGATAGCGTTGGCTCAGCCAGCATCAATGTTGAATGCCAAACCGCTTTCGCGCCCGAGCAAGCTCGCTCACAATGTTTACTGTTGATCAATCTGTGCCGTGATGGCTGGGAAGCTTTTGTGGCGAGGGAGCTTGCTCCCGCTTGACCGGGCTGGCGCTCCAGTGCGCAGCGCTCATCGCTTTCTGGGGGCCGCTGCGCGACCCAGCGGGAGCAAGCTCCCTCGCCACAGGACCGTGCTGTTCCCAAAAACTTTGTGGTATCCAACATCACTGCAAAATTGACCCTCCGCCCTCGCGAGCTTGCTCCCAAAGGGTTTTGCGTCGCCTGTTATTTGAAGGTCAGTGCCTCTGGCACATCGACATCCCACGTCACGCCTGGATCGTCCACCGGTACTTCGACCACCTGCGCCCCGGCAAACAATGCCTTGGCGCCACGATCTCCAGTCAACGCCATCAATTTCGGCCCAAACCCACGACCAAATCCCACCGGATGCCCGTACTCCCCTGCCCGGACCGGCACGCTGATGCCATCCTCACGAATCCCCGCCACCACCTGCTCGATGCTCGACGGCAAGATGAAGGGCATGTCGCCCAGCACCATCAGCCAGCCATCAAGATCAGGGCAGGCCCGGACACCCGCGGCAATGCTGTCGCCCAGGCCGGGAGAGTCCAGCTCCACGAAATCGCAGCCATAGGCCTGGGCCATGCGAATGGCTTGTGGCCGGTCCTTGCTCGTCACCAATAGACGCTTTTCCAGGGAGGCCGGCAGATTCACCAGCACCTGCTCGATCACCGAGCGCACGGCACCGTCACGGCCGGTGCAATCGGCGAGCAATTTATCTTTGTCTGGGCCTGCAATCCGGCGGAAACGGCTACCCGATCCCGCCGCCAGGATGATCACGCCAATCGACTCGCTCATACGCCCTCCTTGCCCACGGCTTACAACGGCTTTTTCTGCCGCAGCTCCACGCCATTCTTGATGGCCACGATTTCCGCCAGCAACGACAAGGCGATTTCCGCCGGGGTGTGACTGCCGATGTGCAAGCCAATCGGTCCATGCAAGCGTTCAATGGCCTCTGCTGACAAGCCTAGCTGAGCCAGGTTGTCCCGGCGCTTCTGGCTGTTGACCCGCGAACCCAGGGCGCCGACATAAAAAGCCTTGGAGTCCAAGGCCGTGAGCAGCGCCATGTCGTCCAGACGTGGGTCATGGGTCAGGGCCACAATGGCCGTGCGCTCGTCGGTCTGGATGCTCAGCACCGCTTCATCGGGCATGCCGGTGACGAAGCGCCCATGCTGCTCCTCCCAACCGTAGACGAACTCCTTGCGCGGATCGCAGATCAGCACCTCGAAATCCAGCAGCCGGGCCATTTCCGCCACGTAGCGCGACAGCTGCCCGGCACCGATCAGCAGCAGCCGCCAACGCGGGCCGTAAATGGCCCGCAACACCTGCCCATCGAACATCAAAGCGTCGGTCTTGCTGGCCGGGGTCAAGACCACGTTGCCGCTGGCGACGGTCAGCTCACGGGCAACGATTTCATGGGCCTCGCAACGCTCCAGCAACTGGGCGACCCAGTGCGGATCGCCCACCCGCTCTTCAGTCAGGCGCAGGGTGCCACCGCACGGCAGGCCGAAGCGCGCCGCCTCTTCGCGAGTAACGCCATAGGTGATCAGTTGCACCGGCGGACCGTCCGCCGGAATGCGGCCGTCGTGCAACCGGGCGATCAGGTCATCCTCGACACAACCGCCCGACACCGAACCAATCACCACGCCATCTTCACGCAGGGCCAGCATCGCCCCCGGCGGCCTGGGCGCGGTGCCCCAGGTCTGGACCACAGTGAACAGCACCACCCGCTGCCCGGCGCGGCGCCATTCAAGCACGCTGCGCAAGACATTCAGATCGACGCTGTCCATCAGGCCTTCGCCTGTTGCCAGCCTTGCAGCTGATAGCGCACAGGCAAATCGCGGATACGCTTGCCCGTGGCGGCGAAGATCGCGTTGCACAAGGCTGGCGCAATCGGCGGCACGCCCGGCTCGCCGACACCGCCCAACGGCACCTCGCCCGGCGGCGTGACCAGGTGCACCGCCACCTCCTTGGGCGCCAAGGACATGCGCGCGATTTCATACATATGAAAATTGTCCTGCTGCACCTTGCCGTCCTTGAAGCTGATCTCTCCGACCATCGCATTGCCCAGGCCCATGACACAGGCGCCTTCGAACTGCGAGCGGATGCGTTCGGGGTTGATCTGCGGACCGCAGTCCACCGCGATGTCCGCCTTGTGCACGATCACCGTGCCATCGTCCTTGACCTCGACTTCGATCGCCGCCGCCACGTAAGTGACGAAACTGTAATGCACCGCCAGCCCCAACCCTCGGCCCTTGGGCAACTCGCGCCCCCAACCGGCAGCCTTCGCAGCGGTTTCCAGCACCGTGCGGATTCGCGCCGTATCGATCGGATAACGCTCGGGGGATTCGCCGTAGTTCCAACTGTCATTGAGGCTATTCGGATCGATCTTGCGGTCCGGGCCCAGCAGCTTGAGGTGGTACTTCAGCGGATCCTGGCCGGCCTTGTGGGCCAACTCGTCAATGAAGCTCTGGATCGCAAAACCATGGGGAATATTCGACACCGAGCGGTACCAGCCCACCCGGGTATGGGCCACCGCCTCGGGGTTCTCCAGGCGCAGGTTGGGAATGGCGTAGGCCATGTTGGTCACGCCCATGCCCACTTCGAAGGGCGCCTCGTGGGTCATGCCCGGTGCAAACAATGCAGTGATGGTCGGAGCCACGGTGCGGTGCAGCCAACCGGAAGGCATGCCGTCCTTGTTCAAGCCAGCCTTCAAGTATTCGGCCGATACGGTGTGGAAATACGAGTGATGAATATCGTCCTCACGGGTCCACTGCACGCGTACGGCCTGGCCGGGAAATTCCTTGGCGAGCACCGCCGCTTCGACGACGAAGTCGGGTTTCGACTTGCGCCCGAAACCGCCGCCCAACAAGGTGATATTCACCGTGACCTTCTCGAAAGGAATGCCCAGGCGTTCGGCGACACGTTCACGAGTGACCTGCGGCGCCTGGCTCGGAGCCCACGCTTCGCATTGACCGTCCTTGAACCGGGCGACGGCAACCATCGGCTCCATAGGCGATTGCGACAGGTGCGGCAAGTAATACGATGCCTCTAAGGTCGAATCAGCCTTGGCCAGCGCATCGTCGAGATCGCCGCTGCTGCGCACGACTTTTCCAGGCTTGAGGGCCGCCGCTTCCAACTCCTTGCGATAGGCAATGGAGTCGTAGCCGGCATTCGGGCCGTCGTCCCACTGGATCTTCAGGGCCTCGCGACCCTTGATCGCCGCCCAGGTGTTTTTCGCCACCACCGCCACGCCGCCCAACGGCTGGAACTCCGAGGGCAGCGGTCGCCCTTCAATCGACACCACCTTGACCACGCCCGGCACCTTCAGCGCCGCGCTGCTGTCCACGCTCTTGACCTTGCCGCCATAGACCGGCGGACGCGCGATGACGGCATAGAGCATGCCCTCGAAATGCACGTCAGCCCCGAAGACTGCGCGACCGTTGACGATGTCCGCACCGTCGATGGCCCGGCTCGCTTCCTTGCCGATATAGCGGAACTCGGACGGCTGCTTGAGGCGCAGGCTGTCACGGGCCGGCACCGGCAAGGCGCTCGCGGCAGCGGCCAACTCGCCATAGCCCAGTTCGCGCCCCGAAGGCTGGTGCAGCACTTTATGCAGCTGGGCACGGCATTCGCCTACTGGCACCTTCCACTGTGCAGCGGCGGCCAGTTCCAGCATGGTCCGGGCGGCGGCCCCGCAACGGCGCATCGGCTCGTACCAGTGACGCATGCTGCGTGAGCCGTCAGTGTCCTGGTTGCCGAAACGCGCTTCATCGGCCGGCGCTTGCTTGACCTTGACGAGTGCCCAGTCGGCCTCCAGCTCATCGGCCACGACCATGCTCAGGCTGGTGCGCACGCCCTGGCCCATTTCCGAACGGTTGCAAATCACGGTGACGCTGCCGTCGGCCGCAATGCTCACATAGACCTTGGGATCGTCGACCGCACCATGGGGCATGCCCTCGGCGCCGAATTTCTTCTCTTCGGCAAAGGCCTCCGGCAGGCCCCACGTGGCGGCCAGCACCAGCACCCCGGTGGCGCTCGCGCCCTTGAGGAAACCACGACGGCTGAGGTTGCTCAGCACGAAATCATCGGGCAAGCGGCTCATGCCTTGGCCTCCTTCAGGTGAGTGGAGGCTTGGCGGATCGCGGTCTTGATCCGGTTGTAGGTGCCGCAACGGCAGAGGTTGCCGACCATGGCTTCTTCGATCTGCTCATCGCTCGGGTTGGGGTTGGTCTTGAGCAGCGCCGTGGCGGACATGATCTGCCCGCCCTGGCAGTAACCACACTGGGCCACGGCAGTATCGAGCCAGGCCTTCTGGACGACTTGCCCGACCGGGTCGGCGTGAAGCCCGTCGATGGTGCTGATGGCCTGCCCTTTCACCGAGCCGATTGGCGTGATGCAGCTGCGCGCCGGGGCACCGTCGATGTGGATGGTGCAGGCGCCGCACAGGCCCATGCCGCAGCCGAATTTGGTGCCGTTGTAACCAGCCACATCCCGGATAGCCCAGAGCAGCGGCATGTCCTCGGTCACATCCAGTTGATGGTCTTTTCCATTGAGTTTCAGGGTAATCATGGGCACGCCCGCACAGTGATCGAATTATGGGGTCGAGCAATCTGCCGCTGGGTTAGCGGTTCGGTTGGCGCAGACTGGCTCAGGCTGATCAGGCTCTCTTATGCAAGCGCACGCAGGCGTCTGCATCGGGCCTTTTGGATGCGATGGTCGCATCGTTAGGAGGCTAAATTAACCCAGGATCAAGCAAAACGCCCTGCACAATCCTGCACAAATGATCGTGTGCAGGGTGTGCAGGGCGTTTTTCAGGCGATTTCGAGAAGGCCGCTCAGTACCGATTGGGTTCCATTTCCAGCTCGACCTGGAACCGTTCGGCAATGTCTTTCTGGATACGCAGGGCCAGGTCCAACAATTGCGGGCCGGTAGCGTTGCCGTAATTGACCAGCACCAGCGCCTGCAACTTATGCACCCCGGCATCGCCCTCGCGAAAGCCCTTCCAGCCGGCCCGTTCGATCAGCCAGCCGGCAGCGATTTTCATCTGCCCGCCAGGCTGTGGATAAGCCACCAGGTCGGGGTATTGCTGCTTGAGATGGACCACATGCGAGGCCGGTACCAGCGGGTTCTTGAAGAAGCTGCCGGCGTTGCCCAGCACGGCTGGGTCGGGGAGTTTTTCGCTGCGAATGCTGCAAATGGCCCGGCTCACATCCGTTGGCGTCGGCTGATCGATACCCTGCTCGGTCAATCGCTGGCGGACCGGACCGTATTCCAGGTGCAAGTGCGCAGCGCGACTGAGGGCGAAACGCACCCGCAGGATCAACCAGCGCCCGGCCTGTTGCTTGAACAGGCTGTCACGGTAGGCGAAACGGCATTCGTCGAGGGTGAACTCGTGCAGTTCGCCGGTCTGACGATCCAGCGCGGTGAGGCCAGCGAAGACATCCTTGATCTCCACACCGTAGGCGCCGATGTTTTGCATCGGTGCCGCGCCCACGGTACCGGGAATCAGGCTGAGGTTTTCCAGGCCCGACCAGCCTTGCGCCAGCGTGTGCTGGACGAAGGGATGCCAGGGTTCGCCGGCTTCGGCCTCGACCACCACCCGCTCGCCGTCATCGCTGAGCAGGCGGATCCCCTGGCTGGCCATGCGCACCACCAAGGCGTCGATGTCGTCGGTCAGCAGCAGGTTACTGCCGCCGCCGATCACCAGCAACGGCACGCCATGTTCGCTGGCGTAGGCCAGCGCCTGGCGTACATCGGCGTCGCTGTGGGCTTCGGCGAACAAGCGGGCGCTGACGTCCACGCCAAAACTGTTGAAGGGCTTGAGGCTGACGCCCGCCCGCACCTGCAAGGTCATAACCGCCCCTTCAATTCGGCCACCAGACGATCCGTCGCGCGCTCGATCAAGTCCAGCACCTGCTCGAAGCCCTGGTCGCCGTCGTAATACGGGTCCGGCACATCGTCGAGTTCGGCTTCGTAGCGCCGCAGGAACAGATCCAGCTCGGCCCTGCCCTTCGCCGGTTGCAGGGCCTGGAGATTGCGCAAGTTACTGCTGTCCATCGCCAGGATCAGGTCGTAGACGGCGAAGTCGGCGCGCGTCACCTGCTGCGCGCGCTGGGCCGACAAGTCGTAGCCACGCCGCAGGGCCGCGGCCTGGCTGCGCTTGTCCGGCGCCTTGCCGACGTGCCAGTCACCGGTGCCAGCGGAAGCGACTTCCACCTGCCCGGCCAGCCCGGCCTCGCGCAACTTGTGGCGCAGGATGCCTTCGGCGGTGGGCGAGCGGCAGATATTGCCGAGGCAGACGAACAAGACCCGCATCAGGCCTCCAGCAGCCGACGAACGCGCTCGAGGTCTTCGGCGGTGTCGACACCGGTCGGCGGGGCGACCAACGCATCGGCGACGTGGATTCGCACGCCATGCCACAAGGCCCGCAGTTGTTCCAGCGCTTCAGTGTTTTCCAGCCAGCACGGGCCCCAGGTGACGAAGTCCTGGAGGAAACCGGCGCGGTAGGCGTAGATGCCGATGTGACGGCGGTACGGCACGCCTTCTGGCAGCACGTCGCGGTCTTGGGCGAAGGCATCCCGGGCCCAGGGCAACGTCGCGCGGCTGAAGGTCAACGCCAGGCCATTGAGGTCACTGACCACCTTGACCACGTTAGGGTTGAACAGGGTTTGCACATCCTCGATCGGCTCGGCCAGGGTGGCCATGCGCGCTTCGGTGTGGGCCGCGAGGTTGGCGGCGACCTGATCGATCACGCTCGGCGGGATCAACGGCTCGTCACCTTGCACATTGACGACGATCGCGTCGGCGGCCAGACCAAGCTTCGCCGCGACTTCCGCCAGGCGATCGGTGCCGGAATTATGGTCCTCGCGCGTGAGCACGACCTCGGCACCAAAGCCTTCGCAGGCCTCGACGATACGTACGTCGTCAGTCGCCACCACGACACGCTGGGCGTTGCTTTTGCAGGCCTGTTCCCAGACATGCTGGATCATCGGCTTGCCGGCAATCGACAGCAGCGGTTTGCCGGGCAGACGCGTCGAGGCAAAGCGCGACGGAATGACAACGGTAAAGGCGGTGGTCATTTATCCAGGCGCTCGTCGGTGGTCAGGGTGCGGGCTTCACTTTCGAGCATCACGGGGATGCCGTCGCGAATCGGATAGGCCAGGCCAGCGCCCTTGCTGATCAGTTCGGTCTTGTCGGCGCTGAGCTTGAGCGGGCCTTTGCAGACCGGGCAGGCCAGAATATCGAGCAGTTTGGTGTCCATGGAATTCCCCTGGGTGAAGGTTTTAAGGCAAGAGCCGATCCGGCAACAGGCGCATCAACTGCGTATCGAACCAGGCCGCGAAAGCCGGTGACGGCGCGGCGTCTACCGCCAGGTACCACCAGTCGGGCGCGGCGAAGGCACGGCATTTGACCGCGTCTTTTTCCGTCATGACCACCGGCAGCGATGGCGTGAAACTCAGGGCTTGGGCGCTGTATTCGGCATGATCGGCAAACCCGTGCGGTATGGGCCGCCAGTGTAGCGTTTCGAGGGTCTTGAAGAAACGCTGGGGATTGCCGATGCCGGCCACGGCGTGCAAGGCCTGGCCGGGTGGAAAATGGTCGAGGGGCCACCGCTCGCCACTGGCCAGGTTCACCAGTTCGGTGGGGCGCAATTGGAAGGCGAAGCCGTCCTCGCGGTCGGCACTGGCACCGTTGAACAGCACGGCGTCGACCGATTGCAGACGCTCGACCGGCTCGCGCAACGGCCCGGCCGGCAGGCATCGCCGGTTGCCCAGGCCGCGGGCGCTGTCGATCAGCACCAGCTCGAGGTCCCGGGCCAATCGATAATGCTGCATGCCATCGTCGGACAGGATCAGGTCCAGCGGTTCGCTCTCCAGCAGCGCCTGGACCGCGCGACTGCGATCAGGGTCGATCATCAACGGCACGCCCGTGCGCTGGACGATCAACAGCGGCTCGTCCCCCGCGACATCGGCGCCCTGCTCGGCCGCGACCCGCCACGGCAGTTGCGGCGGTTTGGCACCATAGCCCCGGCTGACCACCCCGACCCGCAGGCCACTGCGCTGGCAGTGCTGGATCAGCCACAGGATCAACGGCGTCTTGCCGGTGCCGCCGACAGTGATATTGCCCACCACCACCAACGGCACGGGCGGCTGGTAGATCTGGCCTTCACCTGCCAGGAAACGCTCGCGCTTGCCCACCACCACCCGCCGGTACAACCACTCCAGCGGGCGTAGCAGGGTCAGGGCCGGGTGACCGTCGTACCACGCGGCAAGCAATCGATCGGACATGGCCATCAGGGTGCGGGAGCCGCCTCGACCGTGGTCATGCGCAGATGGCTGAAACCGAGCTTGCCGGCCGCGTCCATGGCGGTGATCACCGATTGATGTGGGGTCTTGCCGTCGGCGCTGATGGATAGCGGCAGGTTGGTGTCGCCGCCGGACTCTTTCTGCAAGGCCTCGATCAGGCTCGCCAGGTCGCTCTTGGGCAGCAATTGGTTGTTCACCGAAAACGCCCCCTCGGCGCTGATAGTGACTTCCAGGTTCTTGAGTTGCTGGTCTTCGGCCGGCGAGCCGCTGACGGCTTCCGGCAACTCAACCTTGAGCTGTGTTTCCCGGGTGAACGTGGTGGTCACGACGAAAAACAGCAGCAGGATGAACACCACGTCGATCAGCGACGCGAGGTTGATCTCGATGTTTTCCCGTGGCTTGCGGCGGAATTTCACTTCTTGCCCCCAGCCAGGTCCACGTCACGATCACCCTGCACCACCTCGACCAACTTGATGGCTTCCTGCTCCATGCCTACCACCAACTCGTCGACGCGGCGTTGCAGGAATCGATGGAAGAACACGGCCGGAATGCCGACCATCAGGCCAGCGGCGGTCGTGATCAGGGCCTTGGAAATACCCCCTGCCAGTACGGCGGCGTTGGTGGTCATGCCGGAACCGGTAAATGCGCTGAAGATGTCGATCATGCCCAGCACCGTACCCAGCAGGCCCAGCAGCGGGGACATGGCGGCGATGGTGCCCAGGGTACTGATGTAACGCTCCAGTTCATGGATGACCCGGGCGGCGGCCTCCTCGATGCACTCCTTCATGATCTCGCGACCATGCTTGGAGTTCGCCAGGCCAGCGGCGAGGACTTCCCCCAGCGGCGAACTGGCCCGCAGCTCCTTGAGCTTGTCCTTGTTCAACTGCTTGTCCTTGATCCAGACCCAGACCTGCCCGAGCAGATGCTCCGGGGTCACGCGGCTGGCCCGCAGGGTCCACAGGCGTTCGGCAACGATACCCAGTGCCGCGATGGAACTCAGAATGATCGGCAACATCATCCAGCCGCCGGATTTGACCAATTCCCACACAGTGACTGCCCCCTCGAAAAAGTGCGCCACTTTATCACACAGACTCGCCTTGCAGACCCGCCCCGCCGATAAGCGCATCAGCCGATTGCCCTGGATCAATGTTGCCGCGGTGGCCCGACGCCGGGCGGATCGCGCCAGTAGCGTCGGTGCCCGGCCTCGGTGCGCGGCGACTCGAACGCGCCCAGTTGCAGACGAATGGCACCCTGCTCGGCGCTGTCGTAGATCGCCAGCCCCGAGCGGCGGTACCGGGCCATCACTTGCGGATGGGGATGGCCGAACGCATTGCCCTTCCCTCGGGAGATCAGCACCGAATGCGGCTTGAGGCGCGACAGCAAGGCCATCGACGACGAGCTGCGGCTGCCGTGGTGAGGCGCGGCGAGCCACTGGATCGGCAGCGCCAAGGCATCGTCGAGCAAAGCGCGCTCGGCAGGAGTATCGATATCGCCGGTCAGCAGCAGGCGTTCGCCGCCGGCCTCCACCAGCAGGACGCAGGACTTCTGGTTGCTTTCGACGGCAGAGGCCCACCGCCACAGTTCGAACCCGACGTCATCCCACTCCCAACGCCTGCCGCTGTCGCAAGGCCCGGCCAGCAGCTCGGCGGGCAGCGCGTCCGGATCGCCGCTGATGACTTCCATCGTCGGCAGGCCCTTGCGCACGGCGCGGGCGCCGCCGGCATGATCGGCGTCGGCATGGCTGAGGAGCATCAGGTCCAAGCCGTGCACGCCGAGTTTACGCAAGGTCGGCAGCACGACACGTTCGCCCGCATCGGCCTCGCCAAAACGCGGCCCGGCGTCGTAAAGCAAGGTGTGATGCCGGGTGCGTACCAGCACCGCCAGTCCTTGGCCGACGTCCAGTTGCCAGACCTCGGCGTGCCCTGGCGGCAGGCTCTCTCGCGGCGGGAAAACCATCAGCAAGATCATCGGCCATCCCAGCACACGCAGCGGCACGCCTTTGGGCAATAGCAGTAAAAAAGCCCCCAGGGCGGCGATACCCAAAGCCCAGGGCGGGACCGCAACCGGCACCCAGGCGGGCATTCGTCCGGCCACCAGCGCCAGCCCCTTGAACAGCAAATCGAGCAAACCGCCGGCGATCCACAGCAGGCCTTCGCCGATGAGCGGCACCGGCAACAACGCCGTGCCGAGCAGCGCCGGCGGCAAGACCAGCAGGCTGATCCACGGTACCGCGAACAGGTTCACCAGCGGCCCGCTGAGGCTAACCGGCAAGCCCACGATCAATAGCAACGGACACAGGCCGAGCGCAACCAGCCACTGGGCACGGGTCCAGGTTTGCCACCAGCGCCAAGGCCCCAGTCGCGCACCAAAGGTGAACATCAAGATGGCGACGGCAGCAAACGACAACCAAAATCCCGGCCGCAGGCTTGCGAGCGGATCGAACACCAGCACCCCGGTGAAGGCAAGCAGCCAGGCCCACCAGGGGTCAGGCTGCTTGAAGCGCAAGCGCCACAGCAATACCAGGCCGATCATCGCGCAAGCCCGTCGCACCGGCACCTCGAAGCCGGCGAGCAAGCCGTAGCCCAGGGCGGCGCAAAAAGCCAGCGCACAGGCCCAAGGCAACCACGCGAGTCCCGCCGGCCACAGGCCATAACGCGCCGCGCCGGCCACCAGCAGGTACACCAGGCCGGCAAGCAGGCCGATGTGTTGCCCGGAAATCACCAGCAAATGAACGGTGCCGGTGTCTTGCAACACTTGCCAATCCTCGCGACTCAGCCCGCCACCGTCGCCCAGGACCAATGCCGCCAGCGCACCGGAGCGGCCGTAGGCATCGACCTGTGCCAGCGCCTGGCGCACCTCGTCACGCCAGGCGTCCCGGGCCGCTTGCAGGAGACGCCCTTGCTTGATCGTCCCGGTCGCGCCGATACCCCGGCTCAACAACCAGGCGGCATAATCGAAGCCGTGCGGGTTCAGCAACCCGGCGGGTCGCTTGAGCTTCACTGCCAATCGCCAGCGTTCGCCGCTGTTGACGGGCGGTCCACCAAACCAGGCGAGGCGCAGCGTTTTCGGTAACCGGGTACGACGTGATTGGACATCGGCCAGTTCGAAGCGCACCACGCCGTCGCCCTGTTGCGGCAAACCGACGACGCGCCCTTCGACCCAGCGGGTTTCGCCGTCCAGGGCGGCAGGCAATCGATCGTCCAGTACCGACTGCGCCGACAGACAGGCCCAGGCCAGCCCGAACAGGAAAAAACCCAACGGGTAGGTTCGAAACGGCAACGCCATCAGCGCCAGCACCGGCATGGCTACAATCAGCCACAACGGCGGCAGTGCCGGTAAAAAAATCGGGGCCACCAGCCCCGATGCAAGCGCGACTAATCCTGTGCGCATAACCCGTCCTTGAGAGTGCCCTCTTCAGGCATAGACGGTTCGCGGCACCGCTGGCGTTATCAATTGTCACAAAGTCTGAATCTGCCGGCCGTAGAATCCAGACATACTTGCGGCTTTAATTGCGTTGAACCGACCGAGAAGCCTTATGCCCCGGCGCCTATTCAAACGTTACATGCCAGACCCAGAGAGCATTCGGGAACATAAGTCCTTACGTTTTCTCGGTACCCTGCTGCACGATCCCAACCTTTGGCACCTCAATCGGCACTCGGTGGCCCGGGCGATGGCCGTTGGCCTGTTCGCCGCGTTCCTGCCGATTCCGTTGCAGATGTTGCTGGCCGCCGCGCTGGCCGTCACGGTACGCGGCAATATGCCGATTGCGGTCAGTTTGGTGTGGCTGACCAACCCAATCACCATGCCGGCGGTGTTTTTCTGCACCTACCAGACCGGCGCCTGGCTGATGGACGTGCCCGCCCGGACGCTGCCCGATGAACTGACCTGGGAATGGATCAGCGGCCAGTTGTCCACTTTGTGGCAACCGTTCCTGCTGGGCTCGGTGGTGACCGGCCTGGTGCTCGGCGCCCTGGCCTACTTCGTCACCATGAGTTACTGGCGCTGGTGGGTGGCGCGGCAGTGGCGGCGGCGCAAGAAAAGCCGGATGTGAGATGCAAAAAAGGCCTCCTGGGAATGGAGGCCTTTTTTGTGGTGTTCTTGCTGGCCTCTTCGCGGGCAAGCCCGCTCCCACACTGATCCATGCCAAACGCCAATCTTGCGTTCACTGAATATCGAATGTGGGCTTGCTCGCGAAGAAGGCGACGCGGACTTGTCAGGTCCGCATCCCGCGCCCGCTGACCAGCAACCGCGCGCAACCGAGGTAAAGCACCACGGTCGCCACCAGCATGAAGGTGATGGCAATGCTGATCTTGATGTCCGACACACCGAGGATGCCGTAGCGAAAGGCGTTGACCATGTGCAGCACCGGGTTGGCCAGGGACACGGTCTGCCAGAACGGTGGCAACAAGGAGATCGAGTAGAACACCCCGCCCAGGTAGGTCAGCGGCGTGAGCACGAACGTCGGGATGATGGAGATGTCATCGAAGTTACGCGCAAACACGGCATTGATGAAACCCAGCAGCGAAAAGATCGTAGCCGTGAGCACCACCACCAAGACCGTCACCCCCAGGTGATGCACTTGCAGATCGGTGAAGAACAACGACAGCAGCGTCACGATCAGGCCCACCGCCAGGCCGCGCAATACACCACCCAGGGTGTAGCCGATGAGGATCGTATGGGGCGACACCGGCGAGACCATCAACTCTTCGATCGAGCGCTGGAATTTGCTGCCGAAGAAACTCGACACCACGTTGCCGTAGGAGTTGGTGATCACCGACATCATGATCAGTCCCGGCACGATGTAGTCCATGTACGTGAAGCCACCCATGTCGCCAATCTGCCGGCCGATCAGGTTACCGAAGATCACGAAGTACAAGACCATGGTGATGGCCGGCGGCAGCAGCGTTTGTGGCCAGATCCGCATGAAACGCCGGACTTCACGGTAGACGATGGTATTGAGGGCGATGAGGTTGGGGCGCAGTTCGGAACTCATGCTCATACCGCCACCTTCGCCAGATTTTTCTCCACCAGGGACACGAACAACTCCTCGAGGCGATTGGTTTTGTTGCGCAGGCTCAGCACTTCAATGTTTTGCAAGGCCAGTTGGGTGAACAACCCGGTGATGCCCACGGCTTTGTCCACCTGCACTTCCAGGGTGTGGCTGTCCACCAGGCGGGCCGGATAGCCGATGAGCTGGGGGGCAGCCGTCAGGTCGTGTTTCAGGTCCAGCAGGAAGGTTTCCACATGCAGTTGGCTGAGCAACTGGCGCATGCTGGTGTTCTCGACAATGGTGCCGTGGTCGATGATGCCGATGTTGCGGCACAACTGTTCAGCCTCTTCCAGGTAATGGGTGGTGAGGATGATGGTGATGCCTTTCTGGTTCAGCTCGGTCAGGAAGCTCCACATCGAACGACGCAGCTCGATGTCCACGCCGGCGGTCGGCTCGTCGAGGATCAGCAGGCGCGGCTCATGCACCAACGCGCGGGCGATCATCAGTCGACGTTTCATGCCGCCGGACAGCGAGCGGGACGGCACGTCACGCTTGTCCCACAGGCCCAGTTGGGTCAGGTACTGCTCGGCGCGCTCGTTGGCGATCTTCGGCGGGATGCCGTAGTAACCGGCCTGGGTCACGACGATGTCGAAGGTCTTTTCGAACTGATTGAAGTTGAACTCCTGGGGCACCACGCCGATGCAACGCTTGAGGGCGGCGGGCTCGCGATCCAGGTCGTGACCAAAGACATTCACCGTGCCGCTGGTCTTGTTCACCAAGGTGGAAAGAATGCCGATGGTGGTGGATTTGCCGGCACCGTTAGGGCCGAGCAAGGCGAAGAAATCACCTTCGGCGACGTCCAGATCGATACCACTCAAGGCCTGGAAACCGTTGCCGTAGGTTTTGGTTAACTGCCGGATGGACAGAGCGGAACTCATATCGGATTACGCACCAAGAAGGGAGGGAAGAAAAGAGTAGATAAGGGCGGGCGGCGAGCAATACAACCACGGCGCATGAACGCAATGGTGCTTGGCGTCGCCGCACAAGTACAGTCAAGTGTGTCGATAGTAACTATTAAGTCAACGCGGTCATGACGGCCTTGCGGTAGGCGGGACGCTGCTGCAACCGCGCGTACCAGGCCTGCACGTTAGGTAGCGCAGCGCGCTGGATGGGCATCTCGAACCAGGCATAAATGAAACTGCCCAGGGGAATGTCGCCCATGCCGATTTCATCACCCGACAGGTAAGGTTGCTCGCTCAAGGTCTGCTCGACCATCGCCAGCAAGTCGTCGCATTCCTTGATCGCCGCATTGATGGCCGCCCAGTCCTGTTGCTCGGCCGGGGTGCGCAGGACGCCCCAGAACACCGTGCGAAACGGTCCGGCAAAACTGGACGTGGTCCAGTCCATCCACTTTTCAGCGTTGGCTCGTGCCTGTACGTCAGCCGGATACCAGGCCGAACCCGACGCATGGCGCGCCGCCAGGTAACGCACGATGGCGTTGGATTCCCAAAGTACGAAGCCGTCGTCCTCGATCATCGGCACGCGGCCGTTGGGATTTTTCGCGCGGTACTCAGGCGTGTCCACCACACCGAATGCCCCGCCCGCATCGATGGCCTCGTAGGCCAGCCCCAACTCTTCTGCGCACCACAACGCCTTGCGCACATTCGATGAATTTTTCCGGCCCCATATCTTCAGCATCACGGCGTCCTCGATGGATAAATGCCGCAGCAGCATACGCCGGATCAGGCGCGACTCAAATCGCCCTGCATATCGCCCAGCAAGAGCGGCACCTGCTCGCCGAACAGGTGCGGATAGCATTTTTCCAGGTGTTCGAAGAAGAAAGCCTCGGGGACATCGGCAAACGGGCCGTGCTCGGTGACGTACTCCATCAGCTTCGCCCCTTGCCGATTGAACGGGTGGAAGACGCTGTCGTGGCGACCGTCGAATTCCAGCGGAGCCACATCGAACAACTCGCACAAGCCTTGGTTGAACGCCGGCGTGGCCTTGACCCAGCGGTCGTTCAGGTACAGCTCGGTATAACCGTGCATGGCAAACACGTCGCTCCTGAGCAATGCCAGCAGGCGCGGCGTAGACAGGTGATTACGAACATCCGCCAGGCCAATACGCGCCGGGATGCCGCAATGCCGGGCGCATCCGGCCAGCAAGGTGGCCTTGGGCACGCAATAGCTTTCGCCTGCCATCAACGCGTAACTGCCGCGCAGGGTCGCCGGGTCACGGCTGAAGGTGTAGGGGTTGTAGCGCACCGCCTCGCGCACGGCGTAATACAGGCTGACCGCCTGGGCCAACGGGTCGCGGTCGACGCCGCGGTGGGTTTCGGCGAAGTCGATGACCGCGGGGTGGTCGCTGTCGATGAAGCGGCTGGGGTTCAGGTATTGCTGCATGAAAGGAAGACCTCTCGGGAATCATCACCGTCGCTGAGGGTTGAACTCCGTCCTTGTGGCGAGGGGATTTATCCCCGCTGGACGCGAAGCGGCCCTAAACCTGACACCTCGGTGTGCCACGCAGAGTGAGTGGCCTGCCTTGGGGCTGCTTTGCAGCCCAGCGGGGATAAATCCCCTCGCCACAAGGACCGTGCTCGGCTGGGGCTGACTGTGTTCGAGTCTATCCACAGCCGGCGCCCAGCGATAACGGCATTCCGGCCAAACAATGGCGTTTTCTCACCTTGTTAACGAACGATTTCCCACGGCTGTTGCCAACCAGACTGGCGCAATACATCCAGGGTTTCCCACGAAATCAATCACATCGCGCTGACCGCCGTTTTTGCAGATGCCGTCTAAGCTCTGAAGGTCGGTTTTGCCTTGGTTCACGGAGGATTACATATGCTGTTGTTGTGGATACTGGTGCTGGTCGTCGGGATCGCCTGGCTGGCGCATCGGCGCACCGAACCGCTGCCCGCGCTGGGTATTGTCGCGGTCTACCTGTTGGCCATGGGCATTTTCAGCCATGCGCCCGGCTGGCTGCTGCTGATCCTCTGGGTAGTGCTCGCGGCTGTCGCGGCCCCGCTGCTGCTGTCGGACCTGCGCCGCAAATATTTCAGTGCGCCGATGTTCGACTGGTTCCAGAAGACCCTGCCGCCCATGTCCGAGACCGAGCGCGACGCCATCGACGCCGGCACGGTGTGGTGGGATGGCGAGCTGTTCAGCGGCCGCCCGGACTGGGACTTGCTGCTGGCCTACCCCAAGGTGCAACTGACGGAGGAAGAGCAGGCGTTCCTCGACGGCCCCACCGAAGAACTCTGCGCGATGGTCAGCGACTGGCAGATCGGCCAGGCCATGGATCTGCCACCTGACGCTTGGGCTCACATCA
The DNA here is from genome assembly GCF_017498305.1 of Pseudomonas sp. OA65. Lineage (NCBI taxonomy): Bacteria > Pseudomonadati > Pseudomonadota > Gammaproteobacteria > Pseudomonadales > Pseudomonadaceae > Pseudomonas > Pseudomonas sp. OA65. The sequence continues at coordinate 94,358 of NZ_JAGDEZ010000011.1, read as the reverse complement.
AGGAGCACGGATTCTTCGCCCTGATCATTCCCAAGGAATACGGTGGCAAGGGTTTCTCCGCCTATGCCCACTCCCAGGTGGCGATGAAACTGGCCACCCGCAGCGGCGACCTGGCGTCCACCGTGATGGTCCCCAACTCCCTCGGCCCGGCGGAACTGCTGCTGCACTACGGCACCGACGAACAACGCGACCACTACCTGCCGCGCCTGGCACGTGGCGACGACATTCCCTGCTTCGCCCTGACCGGGCCGCTGGCCGGCTCCGACGCTGGGGCGATGCCCGACACCGGCATCATCTGCAAGGGTGAATGGGAAGGCCAGGAAACCCTCGGACTGCGCCTGAACTGGGAAAAGCGCTACATCACTCTCGGCCCGGTGGCCACCCTCCTGGGCCTGGCGTTCAAGGCATACGACCCCGACCACTTGCTGGGTGACGAAGAAGACCTGGGCATCAGCCTCGCCTTGATTCCCACCGACACCCCGGGCGTGCACATCGGCCGCCGTCACCTGCCCCTCGGCGCCGCATTCATGAATGGGCCGAACTGGGGCAAGGACGTATTCATCCCGCTGGACTTCCTCATTGGCGGCCAGGACATGCTCGGCAAGGGTTGGATGATGCTGATGAACTGCCTGTCGGTCGGGCGCTCGATTTCCCTGCCGGCGGTGGGCACCGGTGCGGCGAAGTTCACCAGCTTGGTAACGGGCCAGTACGCCCAGGTGCGCGAGCAGTTCAACGTACCGTTGTCGGCGTTCGAAGGCATCCAGGAAGCCATGGCGCGCATCGGCGGCAATGCCTGGATGATGGATGCGGCACGCATGCTGACCGCCAACGCGGTGGACCTGGGGGAAAAGCCCTCGGTGCTGTCGGCCATTCTCAAGTACCACCTGACCGAGCGCGGTCGCGAGTGCATCAGCCACGCCATGGACGTGCATGGCGGCAAGGGCATCATCATGGGCCCGAATAATTACCTGGGCCGCAGTTGGCAAGGTGCGCCGATCTTCATCACGGTCGAAGGCGCGAACATTCTGTCGCGCAACTTGATGATCTTCGGCCAGGGCGCCATTCGCTGCCATCCGTTCGTGCTCAAGGAAATGGCCTTGGCGACCCGTGAGGACAAGGACCAGGCACTGATCGAGTTCGATGCCTTGTTGCTCAAGCACATCGGTTTCGCGGTCAGCAACGCCGCCAGCACCCTGGTGCTCAACTTGGGCCTGGGACATTTCGAGAAGGCCCCCGGCAATGCCTTGAGCCAGGGTTACTTCCGCGCCCTCAACCGCCAGGCCGCGGCATTCGCCCTGCTGGCGGACTTGAGCATGATGCTGCTGGGTGGTGAGCTCAAACGCCGCGAACGCCTGTCGGCGCGCTTGGGCGATGTCTTGAGCAACCTGTACCTGGCGTCCGCCGCGCTCAAGCGTTATCACGACCTCGATTCGCCGGACCACATGGCACCGCTGTTCAAATGGGCCATGGAGGAAAGTCTCGGCCAGTCGGAACGCGCGCTGGATGAACTGCTGGGCAACTTTCCGAACCGGGTGCTGGGTTGCCTGTTGCGCCTGGTGGTGTTCCCCTTCGGTCGTCGTCACAAAGGCCCGAGCGACAGACTCGACGCCGAGGTGGCTGCGGTCATTGGCCGACCCAAAGGTGACCCGACCCTCGAAGAGTTGCTGCAAGGTTGCTATCGTCCGCAATCGACCGACGACCCGGTGGGCGCCTTGCAACACGCCGCCGATCTGCTGGCGGCCGCCCATCCGCTGCACAAGAAACTGCACGGTGCGCTCAAGCAGGGCCAGCTCAACCCGGCGCCAGGCGAACCCCTCATCGATGCGGCCTTGGAAGCCGGTGTGCTGCAAGCCGGCGAAGCGCAGACCTTGCGCGCGGCCGAAGCGGCGCGGCGCAAGGTCATCGATGTGGATGATTTCGATAAGGACGAGCTGACGCTGGCGCAGGACAAGGTCCGTTGATTGTGACCGCCAGGTGCGCTCGTCAGCTATGAGCTCGCTACCTATAAAAGCGGGCGCAAGGGCTTTATACTCCCGCGCCCGTTTTGCTCTTGAGGACTTATCTCGTGTCCAACATCGTTGCCGATCACCTTGTCTTGCTTGACCATTTGCGCAGCATCCTGGTCGCCGTGGGTGAGGCCGAACAGGTGCCCGAAGAAAGCCACGCCTTGTTCCTGGAGCGCTTCGACGAGTTGCGCGCGCAACTGCCCGTCGACCCGATCGAAAGCCAGTACCTGGGTCAAGACCTGCTTTGCCAGGTAATCGTACGTTATCCACAGATCGCCCACCTGGTGCCTCGCGACCTGCTCTGGTACTTCGCTGGTGACTGCCTGCACTACATGCCCGACGAAGAAATCGCCCTGTACCAGGCCCTGGAAGAACGTCGTTTCGAAGCCGAGCAAAACGACGAGCCTTTCGACTGGAACCAGGAAAAGCAATTGCTGGCGATGTCGGACCAGGACAGCAAGCACTGATAACGACCCGCCTTGCAAAAGGCCCGCACGGTTAAACCGGCGGGCCTTTTTTTGTCTAGGCAAAGTGGGTTGCCTGGACGGGCCTCATCGCGAGCAAGCTCGCTCCCACACTGGTGCGGTTGAGCATAGGAATTCATGTGCGCCACAGCCCCCCTGTGGGAGCGAGCTTGCTCGCGATGGCGCTGGGTCAGCTTGCGACGATGTTGCCTGTACTGCCGTCTTCGCGAGCAAGCCCGCTCCCACAATGACTATATTTGATCATGGGATTCGTGTGCGCAGCAGGCCTCCTGTGGGAGCGAGCCTGCTCGCGATGGCGCCCGTCAGAACAACCCATCACTCTCCGGCAACTCATAGTGCGCCGCGACCTTGCCGGACCGACTCCCCGTGCCCACTTTGTTCAAGGTCGGCTCCTTCGCCAGGCACTCCACCAGATAATCAATGAACACCCGCAGCTTCGGCGGCAGGTAGCGGGTCGGCGAATGCAGCAACCACAAGCCACCGTGGTAGGAAGCCAGGAACGTCCAGTCAGCCAGCACCTGCACGATCAGCCCCTGTTCCAAGGCATGTCGGGCGGTAAAATACGGCAGGCTGCCAATGCCGATGTGCTGCAACACCGCGCCCAATCGCACGCCCGTGTGATTGGCCGCATAACGTCCGCGCACGCCTACGGTGACGGCCTTGCTGCCTTTCTTGAATTTCCAGCGCGCATCGTTCGGGGTTTCTCCCAAGTAGATACAGCTGTGCTCCAGCAAATCGTGGGGATGCGTGGGAACCCCGTGTTCCGCCAGGTATTGCGGCGTGGCGCAGAGCAAGTGGTCAATGGTCAGCAATTGGCGCCCCACCAGCCCGGCCGGCGGTTGATCGGTAATCCGAATGGCCAGGTCGACATGATCATCAATCAAGTCGACCTGTCGATCTTCCAGAAACAGCTCCACATCGACCTTGGGATAACGGCGCAAGAATTCAGGCATGTGCGGATGGATCACGAAACGCCCCACCGCCTTGGGCACACTGACGCGGATACGCCCTTGCGCTTCCTGGGTGAACTGGCCGCTGATTTCCATCACCGACCGAGCGGCGGCGACCATCTCCTGGCAGCGCTTGAACACCTCTTCCCCGCCGTCGCTCAAACGCAACTTGCGGGTGGTGCGCTGTAATAAGCGAGTCGCCAGGGCTTTCTCCAGGCGAGAAATGCTGCGGCTGATGGCAGACGGCGATGAGCCAGACTGGCGAGCCGCTTCGGAAAAGCTGCCGGTCTCCACGACCTTGACGAAGATGGCCATTTCAGCAAGCAACGGCAACGGTAGATTTGTGCTCATGACGCAACAGTCCTTTGAAATCTGAACGGATTATCACCCTTTTACACGCTACCTATAATCCCGTCACAATTTCTGGATGTGGATATGGACCATGACGCTTCGCCTCTTTTTCCACAGCGATGACCTCAGGGCCAACGCGGAAGTCCTGGACTGCAGCCCCCAGGAAAATGAATTTGCCGTGGTGCTGCGCGCCACCCTGTTCCATCCCCAGGGCGGCGGTCAGCCCTGCGACACCGGATGGATCGACGACGCCCAGGTGTTGCGCGTCGTTCAGGACGGGCAACAGATCATTCATTACGTCGATCGCCCAGTGGCCCCGGGCATGGCCACGATCCGCGTGGATGAGCAACGGCGGTTGCTGAACTCACGCCTGCACTCGGCCGGACATCTGATCGGCCATTTCGCCGAAAGCCGTGGCTGGAAACCGATCAAGGCCCATCACTGGCCCGGCGAAAGCCGCGTACAGTTCCAGCCCGGCGAACACTTTGAGGAGCTGGATGTATCGATCATCCAACAGGGCATCGATGCATGGATCGCCGCGGACCTGCCGCGCCTGATCGCACTTCGCCAAGGCACCCGGGAAGTCGGCTTCGGTGAGCTGGCGGCTTATGGCTGCGGCGGCACCCATGTCAGGCGGCTGCAAGAGCTGGGAGCCGTCACCATCGCCTCGCTTTCACAAAAGAAAGGAATGTTGTCAATTCACTACCACGTGGCCTGATATTCAGCCTTGCGGCCAGGAATTGCTCGCAAGCCCCTCCCCCTATTCAGACGGACCTGCCTCATGATGCTTGATGTTGAGCACCTCGATCAGTGGTGTATCAAGAAATTGATAGATGGCGAAGTGCTCGTTGTGCGCTTGAAAAACTTTCTGTCGGAATCATTGGCCATTGAAATTGGTAACAAGATCCTTGCCCCCGGTTTCGAAGGTTATATCAACGCCCCCAGCATCGGGCGCATCGGCATGGCTTTCTATGAGGCCGAGAATCAGCCGCCACTGATGGAAGACTACTTCCGCCAGGCCGGTCGCAATATCGTCGAGCTGCGCAACCGTTGTGCACCGTATTCCTCGCCAGTCGACACCTTGCGCTGCATGCTCGACGAAACCTGGCCAGCAGGGGCGCACCTGGAAAGCCTTTACGGCCGAAAGATGTACGTAGGCCTGTCTCGTGTGGTGAAACCCGGCGTGTGTTTCCTGGCCCATCACGATATTTTCGCCAAGGACGCGCCCGACAGTTTCCAGGCCCACAGCCTGCAAGCCCAGTTCGCCTGCAACCTCTATCTCAACATGCCCTCCGAAGGCGGCGCACTGCAGATATGGGATAAGCACGTCTCCCCAGAGCTGTTCGATGAAATGCGCGGCGACAGCTACGGCATAGACCCCGCCCTGCTCGGCCGCCCGACCCTGGAAGTACGACCGCAACCCGGCGACTTCATCATGTTCAACTCGCGATACATGCATTCGGTCAGCCCCGGTGTGGCCGCCCCACGCCTGAGCCTTTCGTTTTTTGTCGGTTATCGCGGCGATTCCTCGCCCCTGACCTTTTGGAGTTGAAATGCTATCCAACTACCTTGGCGAATTTCTGACCCTGGCTACCCTCCACTTTCTCGCGGTGGTCGCGCCCGGTCCGGATTTCGCCGTGACGATTCGCCAGAGCGTTCGCTTCGGCCGCTGGGTCGGGATCTGCACGGCACTGGGCATAGGTGCTGGCATTTCGGTGCATGTCCTCTACACCTTGCTCGGCGTCGGTGCGCTGATGCATACCACCGCGTGGTTGCTGACGGCGGCCAAGATCGTGGGCGGCGCATACATTATCTACTTGGGCATCAGCCTGCTGCGCAGCCAACCCAAGTCCTCCCTTGAAAACCAGCAGGACAACGAACAGGCCATCGCCCGACAAACGCCCTTTAGAGCTTTTGTCACCGGCTTCCTGACCAACGCCACCAACCCCAAGGCCACGCTGTTCTTCCTGGCGATTTTCACCACGTTGATCAGCGCGACGACGCCGCTGCAAATCCAGGCATTGTATGGGGTCTGGATGTGCTTGGTGAACGCACTGTGGTTCGTCGTCGTGGCGCTGTTTTTTTCCAGCGCAAAGGTGCGGGAGGTATTCCTGCGCATGGGCCATTGGTTCGAGCGGACCATGGGAGTCGTACTGATTCTGTTTGCCGGCCGGCTGATCCTTTCCATGTGAATACGTCAACCGAAAACCGCAAGAAAAGACAGATTATTGACGCGAACTTTCACCGACTTTTCCGCCCGTCAGCTTTTAGTCATTTTTTTGTCCCGAGACGTGGCGCTTTGCCATGCGTGAACTACCGTCAAACACAAGCGAGGACGGGGTCGGTAAAAAGCGCCTCAAGCGACCTGATCGATACCGTCACTGCCCTCGACAATCCCGGAGATCCCGGGACCCAAAAAGGTTGTTCGCAAGCTGCCTGTCGTTCAGTCGGGCCGGTGTAATGCGCCCGTTCGCTGGTAGCGATGAGGCCTGAAGCCGGCACTCATGAACAATCTGGCGAGATGTAAAGGGGCAGCCCGGGCCTCTTAAGTGATCCGAGGCATCAGGCAAGCCTAGGGAAGGCCTCTCCATCGAGGATCACTTCATGACCCAGCGCACCGCACCCGTTTTAAAACATTTCATTCACGGCCTGTTCTGGATGGGGCTTGGCTTGGAGGCGGCACAGGCCGCAACGGCAAACTGTTCGCAACTGGACAATTTGCCGGCGACCTTCGAGGTTGGCCAAGGGCTCCAGAGCGAACTGCGCATCCTCGCCCCCGTGACGAAACTGGCCGTCGGCGACCCGAAAATCGCCGATGTGCAACCCAGCGGCAGCGATGCCTTCATTCTCACGGGCCTGGCGCCCGGCGCCACCAGCCTGATGGTCTGGACCGACTGTTCGAAAATACCGCGCCAGAGCATGGTCTTTGTCAGAGGCCGGGCCACTGAGGCGCTGACGAGCGCTGCGAGCATGCCTTCCGAAGACCCGATGCTGCTCGCCCAGGTGCAGACCGACATCCGTTTCGTGGAAGTCAGCCGGACCAAGCTCAAGGAAGCCTCGACCTCGATTTTCGGCAGCCGTGGCAATTTCCTGTTCGGCTCGCCGAGGACCTTGCCCACCATCGGCGGTGTGGTCCGGCCTTCATTGCCGGCCAATAACGACATGTTCAACCTATCTTTCGCCACCGGTAAAACCCTGTTGATGATCAACGCGCTGGAAGGCAGTGGTTTCGCCTATACCCTGGCGCGGCCGAGCCTGGTGGCCCTCAGTGGGCAGAGCGCGAGTTTCCTGGCGGGTGGGGAAGTGCCGATTCCGGTGCCCAGTGCCGGCAGCGATAACGTGTCCATCGAGTACAAGGAATTCGGCATTCGCCTGACCCTGACCCCCACCGTCATCGGCAAGAATCGCATCGCCCTGAAGGTGGCGCCGGAAGTCAGTGAGCTGGACTTCACCAACGCCGTGAATATCGCCGGGACACTGGTACCCGCCCTCACCGTGCGCCGCACCGATACCAGCATCGCCCTGGCCGATGGCGAAAGTTTTGTCATCAGCGGCCTGATCAGCACCCGCAACAGCTCCCAGGTGAACAAGTTTCCAGGGCTGGGCGACGTACCGATTCTTGGCGCGTTCTTTCGTGACAATTCCATCAACCGCGAAGAACGTGAGTTGCTGATGATCGTCACCCCGCACCTGGTCCAACCGTTGGCGGCCGACGCGCAACTGCCGACCTTGCCCGGTGAGCAGCTGCGCAACTACGACCCGAATTTCTACCGCATGTACTTCCTCGAAAGTGGCGAGTTTGACAACCGCAGCGGGCTTTCCCAATGAGCCGGCGCCTGATGTGCAAGGCGTTAGATGTCCAACGGTTCGCCAAGGGGTATTCCATGAAAACAGTGATCGCTTTAACGGCAGCCTTGATGCTTACCGGCTGCGCCAGCAACGGTGTGGTGGCTTCACGCTCGGCCGATTGCGCCAAGCCCGGAGCCGACCAGGAGTTGGCGTTGAACATGGCGGAAGACATGGCCAACGAGGGCCGTCTATACGCCAGCCTGGCGAACCTCGAACGCTTGCCCGAGGACTTGGTCCAGGTCCGTCTGCGCAAGGCTCGAGTGCTGCGCCTGATGGGCCGAAACGAGGCCGAACCGCTGTATAAAAGCCTGCAGGGGACTTGCCTGGCCGCTGACGGTGAACATGGTCTGGGTCAGTTGGCGGCCGCCAGGAATGACAACGCGGCCGCAATGCAATACCTCGAACGCGCCGCGAAAATGGCCCCGACCGAGGGCAAGATCCGCAATGACCTGGGGGTGGTCTACCTCAACCAACGACGCGTTTCAGAAGCCCGCTTCGAGTTCATGACCGCCATGGAACTCCAGCAGTCCGACACACTGGCCGCGCTCAATATGGTCACCCTGCTGATTTACCAGGACAACTGGAAGCAGGCCGCCGAGCTCGCCAACATGGCCAAGCTCAGCCCCCGGCAAGTGGCAGATGCCCAGGCCCGTGCGGAAAAAATCAGGGGCTCGGCGCCTCAGGCAGTGACGTTACCCGCCAACCGCCTGACCGAGGTTGTCGATGCTTCAACCGACGCGGTCAAGTAGAGCGTTACGAGGAGTTCAAGAAATGATGACCAAACAATTGATGATCGTGTGCATGGTGAGCCTGTCCACCGCCGCCTGGGCCATTGAGCCAGGCCCCTCCTCGGCCGCGCAGCAAGGCACCGAGAGCTGGATGCAACTGCAGATTCGCGGCGTGGCGGCCTCCACCCACCTGCAAACCGCCTCCGCCGCAGAGCGCGAGATGGCCATGCAGCGTTGGCTCAACAGCTTCAACTATCCAATCCCGGAGTTCTTTGACCAGGACTCGGCAGGAGAAATTACCAGCAGCAAATGAAACACGCTGGAAACGAACACCGCAGCCTTCGACAGTTCCTGCATTTGATCCGATGCAGGCACTGCCGAGGGCTGCGGTCTTTTGGCTTGAGCGGTTGGCTGATCACAGGCCCGCTCCCACAATGGTGCAGAGCCGCCGCAAAAAGCCGGGGCCGCTGCGCAGCCCAGCGGGAGCAAGCTCCCTCGCCACAGGTGCGGTGTTTCGATTGGAATGATCAGTAGGTAGGTACCAGAAAAACCGGTGGTGAACACAAGCCTCATGAACACCCAAGATCACCTGTGGGAGCGAGCCTGCTCGCGAAGGCGGACTGCCATTCACACCGCTATCGCGAGCAAGCTTTGCTCCCACAGATGTCCCCACAATGGGACTGTGGTGAACACAAGCCTCATGAACACCCAAGATCATCTGTGGGGAGCCTGCTCGCGATGGCCGACTTACATTCAACACCTAACTGACTGCCTCACCGCTATCGCGAGCAAGCTCGCACACAATGGTGCAGAGCCGCCGCAAGATGCCGGGGCCGCTACGCAGCCCAGCGGGAGCAAGCTCCCTCGCCACAGGTGCGGTGTTTCGATTGGAATGATCAGTAGGTAGATGTCAGAAAAACCTGTGGGAGCAAGCGCCCTCGCTACAGGTGCGGTGTGTTGACCGGAGTGATCAGTAGACGGATGCCAGAAAAACCTGTGGGAGCAAAGCTTGCTCGCGAAAGCGGACGGACGGTCAATACCTTGACTGACTGACCCACCGCTATCGCGAGCAAGCTTTGCTCCCACAGATCGCCCACAATGGGTGTGGTGAACACAAGCCTCATCACCACAAATAGGCGCGTTCTACATATTCCCAAAGGCCCTGAACACCCCGATCATGGCCGGCCCAATGGCGACCAGGAAGAAGCTCGGCCACAGGCAGAAGATCAGCGGGAAAATCAGTTTGGTGCCAATCTTGGCGCCCATCTCTTCCGCAGCCTGGGTCCGTCGGTCGCGAAACTCGTCGGCGTAGATCCGCAGGGTATCGGCCACGCTGGTGCCGAAACGGATACTTTGCGCCAGCAGGCTGACCAGGCCCTGGATATCCTCCAGGCCGGTGCGCACGGCCAGTTGCTTGAGTGCCTCGGTGCTGGTGATGCCCGCCCGGATCTGCGCATTGACCAACGCCAGTTCCTCGGCCAGTTCCACCTGGCTGACCGACATTTCCTCAGCCACCCGCTCAATTGTCGTCGGCAGGGCCAGGCCCGACTCGACGCACACCACCATCAGGTCCAAGGCATCCGGGAACGCAGCGCGCAGCCGGCCTTGGCGAGCCTGCTTGCGTTTGCCGACGTAGATCGCCGGGATCAACCAGCCAATGCCCGCCACGAGGGCCACCCCCAGCAAGCCAATGGCCAATGAAACCTTGACCATCGGCAGCAGCAACAACGCAACGCCCACCAGCAACAGCGGCAGCATCAGGCGCACGGCCCAGTACATCTGCACCGCCGAGGCAGACCGGTAACCGGCGTGGGTCAGCAACGTCTGGGTGGCGGACGTGTGGGCCTGATCGGTCGAGGCAAAACGCTGGCCGATTCGCTCCAGCAAGAGCTGCAAATTACCCGGTGCCTCCTGCCCTGCGCTGTTGCCGGCGTAACCGCGCTTGATCAGCGCCAGGCGCCGCTGCACCGGATCCTGCAAGCCCAGCACCAACAGCAGGAGCGCAACGGCCGTCAGCACCGTGCTAAGGCCAATCGCGGCGATGAACAACAGGCGGGCCAGTTCTTCGTTACCGGTGAACCGACTCAACAATCCGAGCAGAAAGTCCATGACTGAAACCTCTCGACGCAACAGCGCTTAAACCTGGATCCGGATGATTTTTCTGATCCAGAAAATCCCGATCAACATGGCGCAAAACGCGCCGATGATCAGCTTGTGCCCTATGGGGTCATTGATCAGCACCGGCATATAGCTGGGGCTGGTCAGAACGATGGCGATCGCCAGCACGAACGGGATCGCCACCAGCACCCAGGCCGACATGCGCCCTTCCGCCGACAGCGTCCTGATCTTGCGCTGGAACCGGAAACGCCCGCGAATCAAGCGGCTCAGGCGCTCCAGCACTTCGGTCAGGTTGCCACCGGTCTCCCGGTGAATGAGGATCGAGGTCACCAGCATCATCACCGTCATGCTCGGCATCCGCTCCAGCAGGCCGAGCATGGCCCGGCGCACGTCGTTGCCGTAGTTGATGTCGGAAAAGGTCATGCCGAATTCCTGGGCGACCGGCCCCTTGTGCTCCTCGGCGACCAGACGCAGGGTTTCGTTGAACGGGTGCCCGGCGCGCAAGGCTCGGCACATGGCGTCCAGCGCATCCGGCAAACCTTCCTCGAACGCGGCGAAACGCTTGTTGCGGTCCCGGAGGATTTTCAACACCGGCACCCAGGTCACGGCAAAGGCCGCCAGCAGCGCCATCCACCAGATCGGCGAGACCATCAGCACCAAGGCACCGGCCGCCACACCCAGGATCAGGCCGAGCAGCATGACCCGATACGCCCGGTATTCATGGCCGGACTGTTCGATCAGTTGCGTCAGGTTGGCCATGAATGGCAGCTGCTCCAGCCGCGCTTCCAAGGGTGACAGGCGCGTCAGGTATTTCTGCCGCAACACCGTCTGCATGTTGGGCAAGTGGTTGGCCTTCTCCAGCACATGCAGGCGCCCACGAATACGCTTGCGCATCCTGCCGGCCTCGCCGAACACCGGCACCACCACGCCCTGGGACAGCAGGAATACGGCGATGAACACCATGCCCAGGAACATCAGGATGAACTCGCTGGGGATATTGTTCATGACGTCCGACCCTCCATCCACTCAGGGCGAAACAAGGTCAGCGGCAACTCGATGCCGCGCTTGGCCAGCACATCGCGGAAGGCCGGGATCATGCCACTGGGCCGATACTCCCCTAGCACCTCGCCATGTTCACCGATGCCCTGGCGCGCGAAGGAGAAAATTTCGGTCATGGTGATGATCTCGCCTTCCATGCCGTTGATCTCTTGCATGCTCACCACGCGACGCTTGCCGTCTTCTTGACGCTCCAACTGGATGACCACATCGATGGCCGAGGCAATTTGTTGACGCATGGCCTTGATCGGAAACGTCGCCCCGGTCATCGATACCATGTTCTCGATTCGCCCCAGGGCATCCCGTGCGGTGTTGGCGTGAACGGTGGTCAGCGAACCGTCGTGGCCGGTGTTCATCGCCGTGAGCATGTCCATCGCCTCGGCGCCGCGCACCTCGCCGATGACAATGCGGTCCGGGCGCATGCGCAGGCTGTTGCGCACCAATTCTCGCTGGCTCACCTCGCCACGCCCCTCGATGTTCGAAGGCCGGGTTTCCAGGCGTACCACGTGGGGCTGCTGCAATTGCAGCTCGGCCGAATCCTCGATGGTGACGATGCGCTCGTTGTGGGGGATGAAACTGGAGAGCACGTTGAGCATGGTGGTCTTGCCGCTGCCGGTCCCACCGGAAATCAGCACGTTCAAGCGCCCGCGAACAATGGCCTTGAGCAGCAAGGCGATGGCCGGGGTCATGGTGCCGACCTGGATCAGGCTGTCGGTGTTGAGCAAATCCACGGCGAAGCGCCGGATCGACATGCTCGGACCGTCGATGGCCAGCGGCGGAATGATCGCGTTGACCCGCGAACCGTCCTTGAGCCGCGCGTCCACCAACGGCGAGGACTCGTCGATGCGTCGCCCCAGGCTGGAGACGATGCGGTCGATGATGTTCAACAGATGCTGGTCGTCGCGAAAACGCACGTCGGTGCGTTGCAGCTTGCCGAAGCGTTCGACGTAGACCGAAGCAAAGCCGTTGACCAGGATGTCGGACACGCTATGGTCGGCCAACAGCGGTTCCAGCGGCCCAAGGCCGAGCACTTCGTCGGTAATCTGCTTGATGATCAACTGCCGGCTGGCGGTACTCACCGGCGCGGAATGTTCTTCCAGCAGGCGCTGGCAGATATCGCGAATCTGCCGCGCGGCCTCGGCTTGTTCGAGGGCATCGAGCAATGACAAGTCCATGACCTTGAGCAGTTGCTGGTAGATCTTTTCCCGCCACTCGGCTTCCACCGGCGTGACCTGGCTGCGGGTTTCATACAGCACGTCGGGAATGGCCTGTTCCCAGGCCATCAAGGCGTCCGTCGGGTCCGGCAAGCTGTCGCCGGGCTGGGCACCCGCCGAGGTGCCAGGTTTGGCGGGCTGTTTGCGCAAGCGGTTACGAAAGTCGCTGATCATGGGTCATCCCCCGAAGAAACGGTTGAAGGCGCGTTTAAGCAGGCCCTTGTTCGTGGCCATCTGGTGACCGACCAGGTCTTCGGTCAAATCGCGCAGGGCGGCGGTGATGGCCGCCTTCGGCGCATGCAGCCCCAACGGCACGCCAGTGTTCTGACTCTGGCTGACCAGGTTGAAGTCATTGGGCAATTTCGACAGGTTCGCGCAACGCAGGGCCTCGCCGATGTCCTTGAGGCTGACGGCGGCGTTTTTGTCGTAGCGGTTGATCACGATCTGCAACTGGTCCCCGCGCACACCGAGGTCTTCGCGAAGGATCCGCACCAGAGCGCTGGCATCGCGCAGATGGCTGACGCTCTGCTGCACCACCACGTACACCCGATCGACCTGTTCCAGCACTGAGCCGGTGAGGTGATCGATCTGCCGCGGCAGGTCCACCACCACCCAGTCATAACTGGCGCGGGCCAGTTGCAACAGGGCATCGAGCTGCTCGGGCTGGGCGTCCTGGGGCAGGCACAACTCACCGGCCCGGCCACCCAGGACGTGCAGGGTCGGGCTGAAGTGGCTGCAAAAGCCCCGCAGCGCGACGCTGTCCATCTCATCGACCTGCTGCAGCACTTCCAGGTGACTGTGGGACTGCGCCACGTCCAGATAATGGGTCACGCTGCCAAATTGCAGGTCCATGTCCAGCAGCAGGGTATTGCCTGCCCGGGCGCTGAGCTGCTGGGCCAGGTTGCAGGCCACCAGGGTCCCGCCGGAGCCGCCCTTGGCGCTGATCACCGCGATCAACTTGCCTTCGTTGCCGTTGCCGAGACGGACGTCGGCCACCAGGCGATTCAACGCCGCCACCAACTCCGTATCGGCGATGGGTTCGGGCAGTACATCCCGGGCACCGGCCTGCATCGCCAGACGCATGCCCTCCTGCTCGCCCAAGGGACCGCACACCAGCATCGGCGGCCGTTCATGGGCCGGACGTTGCAACAACGCCGACAGCTCTTCGCGCCACAAGTGACTGACGCGCAACAGCAACAGGTCGGGCATGCGATCCAGCCCGTAGAGCGGATCGACATGCCCATTGCTGACCAGGCGCGTGCTGACCTCAAGGCCAGGCATGCGCTGGCAGACGCATTGCAGGTCACGCAGTGCCGTGGCATCGCGGCTGCTGATCAAGATTCGCAGCCCGGCTCTGCCAGTGGTGGTCGAAAGCGGATTTTCCCTGGTGTTCAGCATGGTGTGATCTCCGCGGAATCGGAATGACGCCCAAGGCTTTCGCGTGGCAACGTGGCCCGGAACGTGGGCAAGGTAATGGGCACGCCCAAGCCGGGAATGAACAGGTTGAAAACGAAGTTCTGCACGCTCAGCCGCACATAGCGGATGGCCCGAAACCCGGTGGTCCCGGACGTGTTGGTGGGGTTCGCCACCACGGCGCCGTTGACGTCCAGGTAGGTCAGCGCCAGGTTCGAAGTCGCCAGGTTGCTGATCAGCTGACTGGTACCAGCGTCCGTCGCCGCGTTGAAAATGGCCCGACGCAACACCACCGGGTCGCTGACATTGCACACCGCCGCCAGCCTCGCGCCACGGCGTGCCGCTTCATCCAGGGCATTGACCGTGAAATACAACCGGCCCATTTCCACCACGCCGAACAGCAGGATGAACACCAGCAAGCCGACGAAGGAGAACTCCACGATGTAGGTGCCGCCCATGTGCTTACGATTCATCACAGTGCCCTCATGACGGTGGTCGCCACCAGTTCGATGCCCAGCGCGGTGGACGCACCGAAAAAACCGGGGATCACCGTGCCGATCACCGGGGAGAAGGTGTGCTTGATGGTGACGCGCACATGATCGATGCCTTCGGTAACGACCTCCACGTCAGCCGTGGTCAACCCAGACACCACGGCGTCGCCGGCAGCGCTGGGCACGCCATACACCGCCACGTTTTTCGTCTGGGTCAGCAACGTGTTGTTCAGCGTGATGCCGCCCAGGGTGGTGTTCCACGCCTGGCTGGCGACGAAGCGATCGGCATCGCGGCTGGCCTGCAACAGCACGTTGTACTGGTAGAGCATCCGGCCGAACTCGCCGAAGGCCAACAGCAGCAACAGCAACAGCGGCAGCACCAAGGTGAACTCCACCAGCGCCACGCCTTGCTGGGCTTGCGGTGGTTTGAACTGAGAAAGTCCCATGACGCCTCCTACGAGTCGGTGCTCGGCGTGCCGCTGCCGTTGAGATAGGTTTTGTAGAGCTGGATGATCTGCGGGCCGGAATCGGTGGACGGTGTGGGACCGGGTACGTTGTCGCCCTCGCACTCCTGGACGAACTGGCCGAAGATGATCGACTCCGAACCACCACCGTTCACCGGTTGCAGGACGAAATAGCAGCCAAACCCCAAGACCGGAATCGACGTCGAGCCGCTCAGTTTCCCGGCACAATCGCCAATCACGATCTTCAGCATCCGGCGCTCGAAAACCCCGTTGCTTTCACAGCCGCTGGCGCCCCCCGCCACACAGGCGGCGACCTGGGCCCGCCAGTCGTTGTAGTCCTGTATCGCCTCGCCGCCCGCCGAGAGATCGCCGTTGCTCGAGGTGATGGACTGGCCTTTGTATTCTGGCCCGAGCTCATCGCTGTAGGTGATTGCCGGAGTGCCTGAGGACGTGACCAGGTCCGGTGGATAGTCCGAAGCACTGACCGGACCGTTGTAGACACCGAAACGCGTATTCAAGCCTTGGGACGTCGGGCCGGCTTTATTGCCCGGCGCCGTCTGGACGTTGTCGCCGACACTGCGGCAGACCGAGCCCCCGCCGGCCAGGTCCTCGCGGACCGCACTGCCGCCGGAGCCGAAATCCAGCAATTGGAAGTTGCCCGGGCCGATGGGCGAGGTGTTCCCCGCCGCCGTCTTCAAGACTTCCAGGTCGCCAAATTGATACCCCCAGAAGTTGCCGGCGGCCGGGTTGTATTGAGTGGGATCGCCACAGACCATCAACGGCGCCAGGTCGCAAGGCGAGGTGGGGCTGGGACCTGCCGTGGCAATCGCCGCCACGCGCTTGTTGCCCAGGCCGGCGCTGCCCATGGTTTGCACGAAGCTCCAGAAAAACCCACTCAGTTGGTAGCTGGCCACCGACACCCGCACGTATTTGGCATCGCTAGGCCCGGGATAGGAGAACGGGCCATAGACGCTGCTGGCCAGTTCCACCACGGCGAATGCGCCCGGGTTGCCGGCAACCGCAGTGGCCAGCTCGGTGTTGCCCACGGCGCTGGCATTTCTATTCAGCGTATCCAGGGCAGCCGCGCGGGTGGTGCTGGCCATGTTGATGCCGCCACTCACCTGGCTCAGGGTCTTGGCACCGCCCAAGGCGGCGGCATCCACCGCATTTTGCAGGCGCGTCTTGTTCAACAGCATGTGCCCGCCATCGAGGGCCAGCGCCGCCATCATGGAGATCGCCACCAGGGCGATCACCATCAGTACACTCACCGCCCCTCCCTGGCGCCGGATATTGGCATTCATCATCGAGCCCTCACCTACAACGTTTGAGGATCGGCATCGCCACGGCCCGCAAGGGCCTGGCATGGAGGGGTCATTCAGCGGACATTGATCACACTGCTTTCAACGCCGCGGATCAGCGTGACCGCCCCGCCTTGCGGCTTGGCGCTGCGCTGCACCACAGGTTTCGGCGTCGGGGTGGCTGCCATGGCGATAACTGGCGCCGGGGTGGGCGGCGCAACAGCCACGGCCTTTTTCTCCAGGTTCAACGGGTTGCGCAGGGCCAATTGCAACTTGCCTTCGGTCTGCGCGGTGACCAGCGCTTCGGCTTCGGTGGCGGACATTTCCAGGGTCACGGCCCGCACCACCACCGGCTGGGTCTTATCGGTGCCCGCCGTCTGGTCCACCGCCAGCACCCGCAGGTTTTCCAGGATGGTCCGGGACGTGGCGCTGTTGCTGCCGGCGTTGGTGGTCTTGGTCGCCAAGACATCGACCCGGTTACCCGGCAAGAGGAAGCCACCTACGCCGACCACATCGTCCACGCGTACCGAAATGGCCCGCTTGTCCGGTGCGATCAGCGAAGCCAGGGTGCTGCCACCCAGGTGCTCGCTCAGGCGCGCGCCCCGCACAATGTCGCCGCGCAGGATGTCAAACGTGGCGATCTTGCCCACGGCCTGTTCGCTGGCATCGAAGGCGTCGTCCGGGATCGTGTCCATGGGCATGCGCACGGTGGTGACTTGCTGGGCTTCGACCATTTGCCCAAAAGGAATTTCTACCGTCGCGACCACCACGCTTCGCAAATGATCATCGGGGGTCGCGTTGAGTCGCGCGCTCAGCCAGGAGTCAGCCATCCATGCGGCACCAAGGCCCAGTACCAGGGAAACGCCTATCAGCGGAAGCGTACGAGAGCTCATGTCGGTATCTCCAGATCAAAGGAAGTCGAGCTGAACGAAGTAGTTGTGCCAGGCCCAATCCAGCTCTTGCGGCGACAGGGGCCCGGATCCGCCCAGGTAACGCTGGCGGTCGAGCGCCATGTTCAACAGGTCACGGGGATGGCAAGGCACCAGCGGCATGCCTTCGCCGGCATACAACCGCTGCAGGACATAACGCACCAGCAGCGGGTCATAGGGAATGCCCAGGCGTTCGCACTCCTGGCGCCAGATACGTTCGTACTCCTCAGGCTTGAGGTAACCGAACTGGACCTTGTAGCCGATGCGCCGCAGGAAGGCCTCGTCGGCCAATTCGAGGGGATTGAGGTTGGTGGAAAACACCAGCACCAGGTCGAACGGCAACTCGCAATGCCGGCCGCCGCCCAGGTTGATGAAGTCGCGCTTCTCCTCCATGGGCACGATCCAGCGATTGAGCAATTCGGCCGGGGCCATGCGCTGGCGACCCATGTCGTCAATGATGAACAGGCCGTTGCTGGCCTTGAGCTGCAACGCCGCCTGGTATTGCCGGGTGAACGGGTCGTAGCGCACGTCCAACTGCTCCATGCTCAGCTCGCCGCCGGTGATGACGATCGGGCGTTTGCAGCACAGCAGCCGGCGGTCGATGCCTTCGTTGAGCATCAGGTTGTTGGTTTGGCCATTGTCATCCAGGCGCTGGTGCACCTGTGGGTCGTAGATCTCGATCACCGACTCGTTGATGACAATCGCGTGGGGCACCCAGATGGCTTCGGCAAACAACCGGATCAGTCGGCTGCTGACGTAGGTTTTGCCGGTGCCCGCCGGGCCGTAGATCATGATCGCCCGCCCGGAATTCAGGGCGACGCCCAACTGGTCGAGCATGCCCTGGCTCAGCACCATCCCCGCCAAGGCCTGGTTCATGTCCTTGGCGGTGATGCGGCCGTGGTGGATGGTCTGGATCTTGGTCAGCGAGCGATAGGTGCTCACCGGGAACGGCGCCGCGCCGATGTAGCCACTGCGGGCCAGGGCATCACGGGCGGAGCTGCGGCCGCGCTCGGTCAGGCCATAACGCAACGTCTGTCCGCCCGTTTGCCCCAACTGGCCCAGCACTTCGACGCGGCCGTCCTTGCGCAGGAACGCCAGGACTTCTTCCAGTACCGCGCCGGTCAAGGCCAGGCGCTCCACCAGCCGCGACATGTCCAGCACACCGCCATCGTGCAGGTGCTTGCACACCAGCTCACCGAGGAAGCTGTCGCTCAGGCCGGTGTCGCGAATCGTGCATGGCTGTGGCGCCAGGCGTTGCACCGCTTCCCGCTCGCTGGGGTAGGCATCGCTATCGTTGATGACGTGCATGACTAGACTCCCCAGCCGCCGGCAACCAGTTGCCAGTAGACGCTGTTCAAAGCACCGATCAGGATCGCAATCGAATAAGGAAAGGGTTTGCCGGCCACTTCATCCGACGTCGGCGCCAGGTAGGACTGGGCTCGCACCATCAACCAGTAGCGTCCCAGGGTCTGGAGCAGTTGGCCGCGGGCCAGGACGATCAGGAAACCGCACACACCACCGGCGATCAGGCTGAACAGCGCCGCCCACAGTGCGTAATGAAAAGGCAGGAAGCTGCCGACCATGGTCATCAGCTTGACGTCGCCGGCGGCCATGCCACCCACTGCGTACATGGGCAGGAACAAGCCGAAACAAATCAGCATGCCCAGCAGGCTGTCGCCCAGGCCAGCGATCCCGCCGGTATAGACCTGGCCAGCCAATCCCAGGGCAAGGCCCAACAGGACCAGCGTGTTGGGGATGCGGTGGCGACGCAGATCGCTCACCACCGCCACACCCAGCAGTCCTAGCAGTACTACCGTCGATACCAGCAGTTCCATGGACATGATGCGTCTCCCTAGCGTGGATATTGTTAGCAGGCGACGTCGCCATTGGCGGCTCGGCACAACGCACGGATCTTGGTATCCACGACACCACCCAGAAGGACAAATGCGGCGGCTACCAGCACGGTGATCAAGCCACCCGCCACCGCGTATTCAACAATGGTCAGGCCATCTTCATCTTTGGCGAACTTGCTGATCGAAGTTCTTATTGTCTGGAAAGTCATTTCATGAACCTCACGCTGATAAGAAATATTGCTAAAAACCTAGTGGAAGGGGACAGCGCGAAGTCCATTTGATTAATTCGTTGTACTCACAGCAAAAGAGTCGCAAGCGGTATTCCTTGAAAGTCACCATGTCCCCACGCAAGTCATCGCTTATACGCAGACTGCGCCGCCGTTGACCGCCTGGCACAGTGCACGGATCTTGGTATTCACCGCACCGCCCAGAAGCACGAACGCTGCGGCCACCAATACGGTGATCAACCCACCGGCCACGGCGTATTCCACAATGGTCAGGCCATCTTCATCTTTGGCGAACTTCACTACCGAAGCCTTGATTGTTTGAAGAGTCATTTCGCACACCTCATCGGGGTTGTTTATCAGGGGCAGTACATTGCGAACTGCCTGATGCAACCCTAGTCAGCGGGTGGTCATTGCCGTTAGGAGGATTTTGCACATCGCTAGGATTTTTTTGCGCCGAATGGGAAAGAGGCCGGGGGCGGGGAACTCGGTCCTCCGACAGCCCTACGCAGGCGTCCCGCGAGAAAATGACGCGAAGAAATTGGATTTTTATGAAAAATAATCCGGCGAAGTGATAGCACAGTGACAATACTGCTAGCTAAAGGGCAGAAAGCACCTGTGAGTAGTCGTCCTATGGCACCCAATCCGACTGGAAAGCCAAAGCTGTTTTGGTTCGATCTGACCCATGATCGGTCCACCCAGGAACTCGTCTCCCAGTTCCTGGACACCTGCGACTGCACGCTGGCAAAAAACGCCATGCTGCCCGGCGCGGAACAGGTCGACATGATCTGCATCCATTTCGACCGTCCGGACACGCCGGGCCTGCGACGCTTGCTGGAGATCAAGCGGACCGTTCCCGGCACCCCCATCACCATGTTCACCGTGCAGCACTCCGAGGAACTGGCGGTGTGGGCGATGCGCTCCAGCGTCTGGGAATACATGGTGCTGCCCTTGTCCGTCGCCGAGCGAAAGCGCTACCTCACCGCCGTGACCCAGCTGTGTGAGCTGCGCCGCACTACCGGTGGCCGGGGAAGAACCTCGCAAATCGACCACTCCCCAACCCTGCCGGACAGTATCCGCCTGACCTCCGGGCACCAGAAGCACCAGGCCCTCAGCCACATCATGCTGTACATCGACCAGCACTTTCGCGAAAGCATCGATCAGCGCGACCTGGCCAAGCGCTGCGGCATGACCACGTTTCGCTTCAGCCGGGTGTTCAAGGAAGCCAATGGCCTCGGCTTCACCGACTACGTACTGAACAAACGCATGAGCTTCGCCAAGGAACTGCTCGACAACAGCCAGATGCCCATCACCAGCATCGGCTATGAGGCCGGCTTCAAGGACCCGTCCTACTTCGCCCGCGCCTTCAAGCAATACGCCAGTTGCACCCCCAGCGAGTACCGTCTCGCGTACCAGATGCGCAGCGCGAGTCCTGCACCGGAACCTGCGGACGAGGAAGCCCTGGAAGCGATTGAGAACTTGGTGCACAGCCTTGAGGGTTGATATTCAGGCTCATGGGGCGAGCTTTCTTCTCTCGATTGGAATGGACAGGACAATGCTGGTCCGCGTCTCTCCGTACGCGTTGATTTTCGCGATGATGTCCTCGATCTCAGCCATGGACCTGGCGTAGATCCGGATCAGATAGGAGTCGTTCCCCGTGATGTGCAGGCATTCGACGACTTCGGGTATGTCGGTGAGCGTCGCGATCAATTTGGCTTTCGCCGGCTTGAGGGTAGTGATGCCGACAACGGCCGATATGCCGTAGCCCAGCTTGGTCGGATCCAACTGAGCGCAATAGCCCTTGATGACCCCGGAGTCTTCAAGTTTGCGCAACCTGTCGTTGGTGGCAGGAATAGAAAGCCCAGCATGCTTGGAAAGCTCTGTGATGGAAATGCGACCACAGTCCTGTACCTTACCCAGGATTTTGACGTCTATACGATCCATGTGCGTTTTCCCCGGTTCAAAGTATAAATTTTAATGAAAAGCCCGCATTTTTCATTAAAAAAAGCATGCACCAAAATAAAGCAGCGCGCTAGTCTATTCCCAGCCTGAAAAACCTGAAAAAGAATCCGGGCAATCAATAGCCCTACTCTTTAGCGTGACGCACACATAATAAAATATTCTCTCCAGGGATGGTGTTCGCATGGAAGATGAGAAGAAAAAGTGTGGAAAAAAGCCTCGCCCGTTGTTTCAGCATATTGGCACGCAAGTCCTAAGTCTCCGCCACTTCAAAAAAGATCAGTTACTGATGTACCTGATGGGCGTCAGTTTCTTTTCGCTGGGTGCCAAGTGTTTCATCATCAGTCAACTGGGTACCGATCCTCTAGACGTCTTGATCATCTCGATCGATAAAATGCTTATGCTCGGCATGGGTGTTTGTTCGGCTATCGTGTCGCTGTTCTTCCTGACCTGGTGGATGCTCTGGAACAAAAAATACCCGCCGATAAGCCCCTTCATTACCACGACGCTGACCGGGCTGCTGATTGATCTCTGGTCGTGGCTGGGGCTCGGAGAGTACTTGATCGTCAGGATGAACGAGTATGCGTTGTTGGCCTTGGGACTGATGTTATGTGCCTATTCATCCGCATTGATCATCATGAGCGGTATTGGCATCAGGATCATGGATCTTGTGGTATTGACCATGGTTTCCAAATGGAACTGGTCATTCACCAAAGCCAAAATGATCATTGAAATCGGCATCTTTTCCAGCGGTTGGCTTTTAGGCGGGCCGTTCGGTATAGGAACGATTGCATTCCTGCTGGTAATTGGCCCGCTTATTCAACCGTTCATGAATATGAATGCCAAGCGCTTTGCACTTAAGAACTATGGATTGATGAGCGCTTCATCCGCTTACTAATAAGAAACATGACTGCCCTATAGGGCGGCAGGATGGCTTCGCCTCGACTTTTTAAACCGACGCTATTGATGGCAACTTCCGTGATGAGGAGTGAAAGATGGACACTACAAAAAATAAAAACTGGACCTTGGAAAGCAGCCCGGCAAAATTGGAAGAAATACTCCCCGGGGGAGCCGTGAAGTGTCATCTTTCCCCGCGCAACTGTGTCATTCAGGAAGGCAAGGTAGGGTTTTGCAAAGTCCGCGGTAACCGTGGGGGCAGGCTCGTTACATTGAACTACGGCAAGGGCGTCCACAGCACTGAAGAGACGATCGAAACCGAAGCCGTTTTCCACTTTGCCCCCGGTGAGCGGATCCTGTCCCTGGGCAATATCGGCTGCATGCTCAACTGCGGTTATTGCCATAACTGGAAGACTTCCCAGGCCAAGTACGTCACCGACAAGGACGTTTACTACTACACCCCTGAGCAGGTGGTGGAAACCGCGCTCAAGCACGGGATACGGGTCATTTCCTGGACCTATAACGACCCCGTCGTCTGGCATGAATTCATCCTCGACACGGCAAAGCTGGCCAAGGAAGCGGGCCTGATCAACCTGTATAAATCGGCATTTTTCATCAGTGAAGAAGCCATCGATGAATTATTGCCAGTCATTGATATTTTCTCGATTTCGCTGAAATCCATTTCCCCGGAGTACTACCGCAAGGTCACCACCGGCTGGGTAGAGCCCGTCCTGGCGGGTATCAAGAAAGTCTATGACGCCGGCAAATATGTCGAAGTCAGCACCTTGATGGTGACCGACATCAGCGATGACGAGGAAACGGCCCGGAAAATCAGCCAATGGGTCCTGGATGAATTGGGTCCGAACGTGCCGCTGCACTTCGTCCGGTTCCACCCCGATTACAAAATGAGCAATAGCATCCGTACGCCAGTGGACAGGCTGTTGAAAGCCCGGGACGTGGCGCGGAGCATGGGCGTCGAGCACGTCTACCTGGGTAACGTGAATGATGTCGAAGGGACCAACACCAGTTGCAACCACTGTAACGCCCTGCTCGTCACCCGGTATGGCTTGAATGCCGACATCATCGGACTGGACAGCAAGGGATGCTGCTCCCAATGCGGGCATGATGCGCACTTCAAATTACTCGGCGAACACCAGGCGTACGCCCCTGTCGAGCTGTGCGAGGACGCGCTAAGCAGTTATGAGAAGCGCAAGTTCGAATGGCACGGAGACATCGTATCGCTGCACGCCCAAGTGCTGAATACCGAGGACTTCGAACAGACTGTCTACCTGCGTCGCAACTATACGGATGGGCATAACAGCGAGTGGAAATCCCTGACCTTGCGGGCCCATGAAAGCTACCGATTCATCATTGCCAAGGCACGCATCGATGAAACCGGTCCTGAGGTCTGGCTCCCCACCGGCGTGAACTCCAACCTTCATGAAGTCTTCGACAGGGCTCACTTCCCGACAGAGTCGATTGAAGAGATTGGCATTTCGCAAAATGACATCACCCCGACCGTGGGTTACGAGGGCAAGCAGAACATGTATGAACAGGTCATCAAACTGGTCAGCCAAGCATGAAAGTGTCGACAGAAATACTTCATATCAAGGTGGATGACCGGGATGCTCACCCTTCGGTGACGCCTATTTATCAGTGCAGCGCGTTCAACGCGGACTCGGCCTTCTTCTACTCAAGGAAAGCCAACCCCAATGTGACTGAATTGGAACAGGTCGTCGCCTCCTTGGAAGGCAGCGAATATGCCTTGGCCTACAGCACCGGGATGAGCGCGATCTATATGGTGTTGGAACTGTTGAAACCGGGGGCTTCACTGGTCATCAACAAATACATTTATGGCTGCTCTTATAAATTGTTCCAGCGCTATGCGGCACGTATCGGCGCGCACCTGACGATTCTGGACCTCACCACGGCAGAGGGCTTGAAGACCTTGCCGGCGAACGTCGACATGGTGATATTCGAAACACCGACCAACCCGTTCCTGAAAGACATCGATATCCATGCCGTCAGCAGGGCCGTCAAGCAAAACAACCCGCAGGCCCTGGTGGTCGTGGACAATACCTGGGCGACACCGATATTTCAGAAACCGTTAAATTTCGGCGCGGACATTTCCCTGTACAGCGCAACCAAATACTTCTCTGGACACAGTGATGTCATGGGCGGCCTGGTGCTGGTCAACAATGAGACGATTTATAACCGCCTCCTTGAGGGTCGCTTTTATTCAGGCACGATACTGACCCCCAACAGCGCCTGGTTGCTGCGCAGAAGCATGCAGACTTTCAACTTGCGCATGGAGAAACACAGCCAGACAACAGCGAACATGCTCAACTATCTGCGCGAGTTGCCTTTTATCGAGCATGTCTATTACCCCCGCATCGATGGCAAACAGTTGACCGGTTATGGCGGCATCGTGTTTGTGGATATTCGACCCGATCTGGTGCCTTTCTACAAAACGTTTACCAGCGCCCTCAAATGGTTTGGCACCGGCACGGGAATGGCCTGCGTGACCTCAATGGTTGCCCAACCCTTCAGTGGCAGCCACGCCTCGATGACGGATCAGGAAAAAGCGGACATGGGCATCGAGAAAGGCCTGGTTCGGCTGTGCTTTGGCCTGGAGGATCTTGACGACCTCAAGGAGGACCTTCTACAGGCATTCGAAACCATGGAAAGCAAGATCGATCAGAAAGATCCTGCGTAGCAGTGTCATCAAGAGCAACGAGCCTTCAATGGCTCGTTGCTTTTTTTTTGGAGCAAAGAAAGTGACCGGCGCATTCGAAAACACGATATTCGACGACCCCATCCTGAACGTTATCCACCTTCTAAATTCCATCGCCCAAGAAAACCCCCAGGCCATTTCACTGGCTTCCGGTCGACCCGATGATCAGCAGTGCGACCCAGCGCTCATCGACAAGGGCCTGGCCCACTACAAACATCATGTCGCCGGCACCGAGCAATCGCTGGCGACGCTGCTTTGCCAATATGGAAAAACCTCCGGGATCATCAATGAAACGATCGCCACCTATTTGCAGGTGGATGAAGGGATAACCGTCTCCAATCCTGAAAGCATCGTGGTGTGCCTGGGGTTTCAGGAAGCCTGCACCTTGACGCTCCTGTCCATCTTTGAAGGCGGTGGGGTGTTGTTGGTGCCTGACCCGGTGTTTTCCGGGATCACCGGCATCGCAAAACTGCTGGGCATAAAAATCGTCCCGGTCACCATGGCGGCTTTTCTCGATCCAATTGCCCTGCGCAAAATTGTTGAAGCACTTGAATCCAGAGGAGAACAAACCAAGGCACTTTATGCCGTTCCAGACTTCAGCAATCCGACCGCCGACAGCCTTTCCTATCACGCCAGGACAGCCATGCTTGCCTTGGCCAGGGAAAAGAACTTTTTCATCCTTGAAGACACGGCCTACCGCTACTTCAGGTACGAAGGCGCCGCCATTGCGTCCATGAAGTCCATGGACAGCAGTCGGGTGTTCTTGCTGGGCTCCTTTGCCAAATCGATTTTTCCGGGCTTGCGCATGGGTTATGTGGTCGCTCCGCAGGGCCCAGGCGTCGTGTCGTTCAACACAAGGTTGTGCAAGGCCAAGAGCCTGATCACCGTCAACACCCCTGCCCTGTGCCAAGCGGTCGTCGCCGGCGTGTTGCTCGAGAACGACTACTCCCTGAAAGGGCTGAACCAGCCCAGGGTGTTGTCCTATACGAACAAAAGGAACCACATGCTTGAATGCCTTGAGCGTGAATTTCCATTCAAGGTCGGCGCCCAAAGAACGGTCAGCTGGAATCACCCGACAGGCGGCTTCTTCATCAATGTGCAGCTGCCTTTCGTCTTTGGAGAATCTGAGATGCGCGAATGTGCCCAGCTGTTCAAAGTGATCGTCTTCCCGACCACTTTATTTTCGCTGACGAATGAGGCGGCTAACCAAGTCAGGCTTTCATTCAGCAATGCCACCGCCTCAGACGTCACCCAAGCAATAGGCCGATTCAGGGCTTATGTTGAGTCCAGGCTGCAGTAGGACCAATGCCGATCAGTTAAGCGAAATAAAGCCAGGCAGTAACCCTGTGGCGAGGGAGCTTGCTCCCGCTGGGTCGCGAAGCGGCCCTGTTTTTGGGGCTGCTACGCCCGAGGCGTCGGACCGGCCCAGCGGGAGCAAGCTCCCTCGCCACGGTTTGTGTGTTTGCCCGTGCTATCCACTTAACTGACAGGCATTAGGCAGTAGGACCTCTATTCATGCATCGCTTTCGATCAGGTTGCCGTAGCCAGCATGACACCGGTGGCGACCTGATAGGCCCCCAGAACGGCGATGGTCGCCCCTGAAAAGTAGTTGATCAGCCTTAGCTTCGATTCGGCAATCCGCGCCTTGAAAATCGAGGAGAACCCGCTTAACCCCAGCCACCAGGCCGCCGAGCCGAGGAAAATACCGGTCACCATCGGCAACAAGGCGTGCTGGCCGCCTTGGCCATTGGCCATGCCATCGCTCAACGCGGCAAATATCGCGATAAACGACAAGATGGTCATGGGGTTCGATAGGGTCAGGAACAGCGTGGTCGAGTAGGCTTTGAACATATCGGCCCGCTCACCCGCCATGGCGGTCGCGCCGCCTTTCGACCGTATTGTCTGATAGCCGATATAGGCGAGGAATAGCCCGCCAAAGATACACAACCAAGGTTTAAAGCTGATGAGCGTCGCGATGATCGCCGTGACCCCCAGGGCCCCGATGAATCCATAGATCGAATCGGCGGTGGCCGCCCCCAATCCCGTCGCGAAACCTGCCCTCCATCCCTGCATGAGGCTTCTTTGTATGCACAACAGCCCAATGGGTCCCACCGGGGCTGCAATGCACAGCCCAATGACCATCGATTTAACAAAAATCAGCATAAGTGCACCTCCAGAATGGGTACTGGAAGGTTAGGAGAAGTGCTTTTTTTTAGGAATGAACTATTAATCTTCCTTAAGGTTTTCCCTTAAGTTTTGAATGACATAGTTTCGCCTCACCTTCATTTTTAAGGTAAAGCGCTGCCAGTCTCCTCAGACAACGAAAATCACTCGTGATCGACACAAGAGCGCTGAAGAGCCTTTTTACGCGCATAAAAAAACGCCACTCATATGAGCGGCGTTTTTTTGAATTTGGAGCGGGAAACGAGACTCGAACTCGCGACCCCGACCTTGGCAAGGTCGTGCTCTACCAACTGAGCTATTCCCGCAAATGGCGTCCCCTAGGGGACTCGAACCCCTGTTACCGCCGTGAAAGGGCGGTGTCCTAGGCCACTAGACGAAGGGGACACACTAACTGAAACACATGGTGTGTATTTCAGTGCCCAAATCCGCATCCGAAGATGTCGGCTCTGGCTTCACTCAGCCCTGCCCGAAAGCAACGCTGTTTAAATTGGAGCGGGAAACGAGACTCGAACTCGCGACCCCGACCTTGGCAAGGTCGTGCTCTACCAACTGAGCTATTCCCGCATTGGCGTCCCCTAGGGGACTCGAACCCCTGTTACCGCCGTGAAAGGGCGGTGTCCTAGGCCACTAGACGAAGGGGACACACGTACAACATTCACTACTTAGAGCGTTTGGCTGAGTGCTTTACGCTGTAAGTGGCGCGCATTCTATGGATGGATTGAAGGGTCGTCAACCCCCAGATATAAATTTATTTAAATCAATGACTTCGCCCGGTTTGAGGGGGCGATCCACGCATTTCCATCGTCCAGTCTCTGACGCCTATATTTTGTCACCCGCCGAGACGCTATAGTCGCGCCCGGCAAATGATGGCAATGTGCTCCTACCCGGTTATGCTTCCTATAAACAGCACGACGCCCGTCTAATCGCGTCGCTCGGGCCTATGCGCTTAAAAGCCAAGCCACTACACTCATGACATGCGTACCCTAATAAAGAGGTCTTACCGGTGACACCACTTATGATCACCCTGCTCGTCGTAGCCGGGATCGCCCTGTTGATCGCCATTGGCTACATGAACCACGTGGTGGAAAACAACAAGCTGGAAAAGGCCCGCACCAAGGTAGAACTCAACGACCGCATGCGTCGCTGTGGCGAGCTTACCGAAACCTTTCCCGGGCAGTTGATGACCCCTGCCCTGAAGTTGTTGATGACCCGCCTTGAGATGAACGTCTGCCAGCGCTTGCTGAACCTGGAAAAAACCAATTCCGCGGTCAAGGCACGCCTGGACGAATTGAGCGCGCTGGCTGCCCAGGGTGAATCGATCCCGGTGAACAATCCGCCGGCACCGATCCAGACCGAAGCCAAGGCCAAGGACGTACGTTTTCTGCTCGAGGCGTTGCACGGCCAGATTACCCGCGCCGCCCAGGACGGTTTCCTGCCGCCCAACGAAGCCAAGCGCTGGATCCGCGAAGTGCGGCACATCCTGGTGCTGCTGCACATCGAGTTCTTCAACAATCTCGGCCAGCAGGCATTGCAGCAGGAACAGCCCGGGCAGGCCCGCCTGGCCTTCGAGCGCGGCGTGCAGTACCTGCGCAAGCAACAGGAACCCCAGGTCTACGCCGAACAACTGGCCTACCTGGAGAAACTCCTGGCCCGCGCCAATGCCCAGGTCCTGGCCAGCACCCAGCCGGTCGAGGGCGAGGTCAACCAGTTGACTGAGGGCTTGAAGGACGACGAAATAAACGACGAGTGGAAAAAGAAGAAGGTCTACGACTGAGATTAAGGGCCGAAGCGAGTTCCCTTGTGGCGAGGGAGCTTGCTCCCGCTGGGCCGGCCCGACACTTCGGGCGCAACGGTCCTTGAGCGGTGGGTGCTTCGCACCCAAACGGGAGCAAGCTCCCTCGCCACAGGTATCGCTGACGAGTCGCCACCGGCTTACAACCTGAAATGCCCCACCATTCCTTTCAACTCAACCCCCAACTGTGCCAGCTCGATGCTGGATGCGGCGTTGCCGCGCATCGCCAGGGAGGATTGATCGGCGCTGGCGCGAATACTGGTCACGCTGCGATTGATCTCTTCAGCCACCGAGCTCTGTTGCTCGGCCGCCGCGGCGATCTGTTGGTTCATCTGCTGGATCAACGACACCGCCGCCGCAATGCTGCCCAAGGCGCTCTCGGTCTGCAGTGCGTCGCTGACCGCCATCTTCACCAGCTCGCCGCTGCTCTGGATCTGCTGAACGGAGGCCTGGGCCGCTGAACGCAAGGCGCTCACCAGCCGTTCGATCTCCTCGGTGGACTGTTGCGTGCGCCTGGCCAGGGCCCGCACTTCATCGGCCACGACCGCGAAGCCCCTGCCCTGTTCCCCGGCGCGGGCCGCCTCGATAGCGGCATTGAGCGCCAGCAGGTTGGTTTGCTCGGCCACGCTCTTGATGACTTCCAGCACCGTGCCGATGTTCTGGATCTCGGCGCTGAGGCTTTCGATGCTGGAACTGGCCGACGTCGCCGAATCGGCCAGTTGTTCGATGCGTACCATGCTCTGGCGCACCACCTGCTGGCCGCTTTCGACCTTGTCGTCGGCCGTCTGCGCCGCTTGCGCCGCTTCTTCGGCATTGCGCGCCACATCGTGCACGGTGGCGGTCATCTGGTTCATGGCCGTGGCGACCTGCTCGGTTTCCTCTTTCTGGCTGCTGACTTCCAGGTTGGTCTGCTCGGTCACCGCCGACAGTGACTGCGCCGAATTGGCCAATTGCTCGATCCCGGCCTGCAAGCCGCTGACGATACTGCTCAGCCCTGCACCCATCTGTTGCATGGCCAGCATCAACTGGCCAATCTCGTCCCGGCGCGTCACTTCGACCGTGGCGCTCAAGTCACCCGCCGCAATCTGTTGGGCAACGCGAATGACGCTGCGCAGCGGCGTCACGATCAGCCGGGTAATGACCCACGCCGCGATCAACCCCACCAGCAACGCCAAGGCCGACGAACCGACGATCAGCAGCGAGTTCTTCTTCAATTCTGCCTGCATGGCCTGGTCTTCGGCACTGAAGGCCTGGTCGACCCGCGCCACCACCTGGTCGGCCCGCTCGTGCAGTTGCTGGTAGACGATTTTTTCCTTCGCCAGCAGCCCGGTGTACTCGGCCAGTTGCTGGTTGAAGCCAGCGATGTGCCCGGCCACTTCGTTCAGCACGGTCTGGTAACCCGGGTCCTTGACCGTGGTCTTGAGCGCTTCGGCCTGTTTCATCGCCTGCTCGGCCTGTTCAATGCTGCCTTCCCCGGCGCCCTCGACGGTACCTTTGCGACTCTGGTCCAAGCGAACCCGCGCTTCGTTCATGGCCTGCAACATCAACCGCGACACTTCGCTGATCTGGTTGGCCTGCTCGATAAACTCGGCGCCTTCCTTGCCTTCAGAGTCTTTCAACGTATAGGTGCCGTCATCCGCCAGCCCGGCCTGCAGCACATCGAGGTTGTTGGCCACGCTGGACACCGACCAACTGGCCATCTCCAGCGCCAGATCCTTGCTCTGGCTCAACCCGACAAATTCGTCGAACGCCTTGCGGTAGGCGGCCAACGCCTGCTCCACATCGCTCATCACCGGCACGTTGACGGGCGACTGCGCCTTGAGTTCGTTCGCCAGGGCCACAAGCCCGTCGACACCCTGGCGCAGGGCATCGGCCGTCTTGGGGTCGGAGCGCGACGCGTACTCCTGCTCCAGCAGCCGGACCTTGAGCAACCCGCTGTTGAGAGAGGACATCTGTTTGAGGCCATCGAAGCGATAGCTGATGGTCTGCAGCGACCAGACGCCGATGGCCGCGACCACAGCGGTCAACAGCAGCACCAGGACAAATCCGATCCCCAGTTTCTTTGCCATACCCAGGTTGGCAAAACGTCCTTGCACGGCCGAAATCATTGCGCTCAGTCCTCTGCCAGTGTGTGTTGATTGCAGATTCGCAACGAGACGCCCTGCAACACAAGATGCTGGCGTCGGAATAATGGCAAAAAGCTACAGCTGCGTCGTTTTCAGGACACTTGAGGTCGATCCAGAGCTGCGGCCCGGAAAAACCCCTGCGCCCTGGGGTCACGGGCATAGGCCACATTGATTCGTAGCCAGTCGCTGTGTGCGCCCGAAGGGCTGAAGGCCGTAGGCGAAGACAGCTGCACACCGAATCGCTTGGCCAGGCGCTGTAATCCAGCGTAGTCATTGATCGGTGGTCTTGCCCAGACGAAAAACCCACCGGTCGGTTTGCCAAAGAGCTCCCAGTCGGCATCCTCCAGTACCTGCAACAGCGCTGCCGTATCGACGCCCAAACGCTGGCGCTGGCGCTGGACCAGCTTGCGATAGGCGCCATTGGCCAGGAGATTGGCAAGGACCGATTCACAGAACCGCGACCCGCCCATGCTGGTAATCCCCTTGACCTCGCTCAGGCGCGCGATGACTGACGGCGCGGCCACGACAAACCCGACACGTAACGAACTGCTCAACGTTTTCGAGAAACTGCCCACGTAGACCACCTCGGCATCCAGCGCCGCCAGCCGGGTCCGCGCCGAATTCTGGAAATCGCCATAGGCGTCGTCTTCGATCACCAATACGGCGTGTTGCTTCGTCAATTGCAACAAGCGTTGGGCCACGGCCGGGGCCAGGCTGCTACCGGTCGGGTTGTGGCAGGCGCTGTTGACGAACAACGCACTGGGCCGGTGCGTCTCCAACAGGTCCTGCAGCGCATCGACGTCCGGGCCGCGCGGAGTCCTGGGCAGTTCGATCATGTCGATCTTGTGCAACCTGAGCAGGTCGAACAGGCTTGAATAGCCAGGGCTCTCCACCACCACGCAGGCGCCCGGCTGCAACAGCGTCCGCACGATCAGGTCCAATCCATGGGTGGCCCCGGTGGTGGTCAGGACCTGATTTTTATCGGCCTCGATATTGAATTGCTTCAGGCGCCTGGACAACTGATCACGCAGGGCAGGCAGCCCCAGCGGCGTGCTGTAGTTGAACAACCCCGCCATATCGGTGCGGGTGACCTGCCGGATCGCATAACCCAGGTCATCGCTTTCACGCCAACTCTCAGGCAACCCACCACACCCCAGCTCCAACGCCCATTGCGACGCATCACCGCCCTCGGCGAGTGTGTCCTGCCGCCGATTCGGGTCGGTGGACGCGCGTACGGGCACAGACGCTGGCGCGACAAAAAAGCTGGAACCATGCCGGGACGCCAGCAGGCCTTGGGCAACCAGACGCTCACACGCTTCATTGACGCTGGACTGGCTGAGCAGGTTCTGCCGCGCCAGTTGGCGCACGGACGGCAGGCGAGTCCCCGGTTGCACCGCATCCTGTCGGATCCAGCCGGTCAGCGCGTCGACGATTTGCTGCACGACAGGCACCAAGGCCTGTCGGTCGATTCTCAACTCCATGAGTAACCAAGCTCCTAAGCGTTTGTTTTATTTCCGGAAACAGTTAAGCACAGGCCACCCCCGAGCGATGTACGACAAAGTCGCCAAAACCGCTGATTCTCACTCTTTGAAACACATTGATAGACCGTTTCCACCTCCCAAAGAAAAAGCCCGCAACCAGTGCGGGCTTCGTCCTACAAGCCAAGGGAAGCGTCCTCAGAACGCCGTGACCCCACCGTCCACCGCCAGGGAATGGCCGGTGGTGAACGCCGCACCGTCGCTGCACAGGTACAGCACGGCGCTGGCGATTTCCTCAACCTTGCCGATACGCCCCACCGGATGCATGGCGTTGGCGAACTCGCCTTTTTTCGGGTCCGCCTCATAGGCACGACGGAACATGTCGGTGTCGATCACCGCCGGACAGACCGCGTTCACGCGGATCTTCTTCTTGGCGTATTCGATGGCGGCCGATTTGGTCAAGCCGATCACGGCGTGCTTGGAGGCGGCATAGATGCTCATTTTCGGCGCTGCGCCCAGGCCGGCCACCGAGGCCGTATTGACGATAGCGCCGCCGCCCTGGGCCAGCAGCAAAGGCAACTGATACTTCATGCACAACCAGACGCCCTTCACATTGACCCCCATGATCGCGTCGAACTCATCAAGGGTGCCGTCGGCCAACTTGCCCTTCTCGATCTCGATCCCGGCATTGTTGAAGGCGTAGTCAAGGCGACCGTAGGTCTTGATCACCTCGTCCATCAGCTGCTGCACCTCATTTTCCAGCGTGACATTGCAGCGCACGAACACCGCGTCGCCGCCCGCATCACGAATCGCCTGCACCGTACCCTCGCCACCGGCCACGTCCAGATCGGCCACCACTACTTTCAGGCCCTCTGCCGCGAAGGCCTGAGCGGTAGCGCGGCCAATGCCAGCGGCGGCGCCCGTGACCACGGCGACCTGTCCGGAAAACGTCATGCTCATTGTCAGTTCCTCGAAGAATGCGGGAGATGACGCCAGTCTAATCACAGGTCCCGAGGCCGCGGCAGCACTATCCAACTGCCGTTTGAGCATTCATGGGCGCCAGTGATAAGGCCCCTGGGCGAACTATCACTGTGTTGGATCGAACTGCATTCGCTGTATCGGCAAACCTTGCGGCAAACGCGTCGAAGGTCTATCAACAAGACTTCATTCATCTTGAGTGCCAACCATGACCGTCCAGACCAATCGCCAGTTCCTGCTCGCCAAACGCCCGGTAGGCGCCGCGACCCGCGAGACGTTCACCTATCAGCAAGTCCCGGTGGGCGAACCGGCAGCCGGCCAGATCCTGGTGAAAAACGAATACCTGTCCCTGGACCCGGCCATGCGCGGTTGGATGAACGAGGGCAAATCCTATATCCCGCCGGTCGGCATCGGTGAAGTGATGCGGGCATTGGGTGTCGGCCAGGTGATTGCCTCGAACAACCCGGGGTTCGCGGTCGGGGACTACGTCAACGGGGCCTTGGGAGTGCAGGATTATTTCCTCGGCGAGCCAAGAGGTTTCTACAAGGTCGATCCGAAACTGGCGCCGCTGCCACGTTACCTGTCCGCCCTGGGCATGACCGGCATGACCGCCTACTTCGCCCTGCTGGACGTCGGCGCGCCCAAGGCCGGCGAGACCGTGGTGCTGTCCGGCGCCGCCGGTGCGGTGGGGAGCATTGCCGGACAGATCGCCAAGCTCAAAGGCTGTCGCGTGGTGGGCATTGCCGGCGGCGCCGACAAATGCAAATTCCTGGTGGATGAACTGGGCTTCGACGGCGCCATTGACTACAAGAACGAAGACGTCCACGCCGGCCTCAAGCGCGAATGCCCCAAAGGCGTGGACGTATATTTCGACAACGTCGGAGGCGACATCCTCGATGCCGTGCTCAGCCGCCTGAACCTCAAGGCCCGCGTGGTGATCTGCGGCGCCATCAGCCAGTACAACAACAAGGAAGCGGTGAAAGGCCCGGCCAACTACCTGTCGTTGCTGGTCAACCGGGCACGCATGGAAGGGTTCGTGGTCATGGACTACGCCTCGCAGTTCGCTGCCGCCGGGCAGGAAATGGCCGGCTGGATGGCCAAGGGGCAGCTCAAGAGCAAGGAAGACATCGTCGAAGGGCTGGAGACCTTCCCTGAGACGCTGACCAAGTTGTTCAGCGGGGAGAATTTCGGGAAGCTTGTGCTCAAGGTCTGACACAAAGCGAATGTGGAGTTGGCCCTCAAGGCCTGACACGAAACAACTGTGGGAGCGGGCTTGCTCGCGAGGGCGGAGTGTCAGGCTCCATTCATGCCTGCTGACCCACCGCATTCGCGAGCAAGCCCGCTCCCACAAGGAGTTTTCAGTGTTTGATCAGGCCAGTTCGGCCACTACCGCCGCCAAGGCCTTGGCCGGATCGGCGGCCTGGCTGATCGGGCGACCGATCACCAGGTAGTCGGAGCCGGCATCCAGCGCCTGACGCGGGGTCAGGATGCGCCGCTGGTCGTCCTGGGCGCTGCCCGCCGGACGAATCCCCGGAGTCACCAATTGCAGCGTCGGGTGGGCGGCTTTCAGCGCGCCGGCTTCCAGGGCCGAACAGACCAGACCGTCCAGGCCGGCCTTCTGCGCCAGCGCCGCCAAGCGCAGCACCTGCTCTTGAGGCTCGATGTCCAGGCCGATCCCGGCCAAGTCCTCGCGCTCCATGCTGGTCAGCACCGTCACGCCGATCAGCAACGGTTTCGGCCCGCTGCGCTGATCCAGCACTTCACGGCACGCCGCCATCATGCGCAGGCCACCGGAGCAATGCACGTTGACCATCCACACGCCCATCTCCGCAGCCGCCTTGACGGCCATGGCGGTGGTGTTGGGAATATCATGGAATTTCAGGTCCAGGAACACTTCGAAACCCTTGTCACGCAAGGTCCCGACAATTTCCGAAGCGCAACTGGTGAACAGTTCCTTACCGACTTTGACCCGGCAAAGCGCGGGGTCCAACTGGTCCGCCAGCTTCAGGGCGGCGTCACGGGTGGGGAAATCCAGGGCGACGATGATGGGCGTCTGGCAGGCGGACATGAGCGGGCTCTCAGGCAAGTCGAAATCGGCGCGCATTGTAGCGGAACGAGCGCCCGTGCGGGACCCGATGATCGGTAAATCTCACCGCGTCCCCGGGACAACATGGACAATACCGACTTTTGTGTCGAAGCCGATACAGACATGACATGCGCACAACACGTCGCCACGCTACCGTCCGCCGCCGCAACCCGCTCTTTCAGCGCTTCACGCCTCGCGGCACGACGCCTATGCTGAAGCCTCAACCTCGCCGCCTTCTTTGTGGTTGGCAGCCCACCTGGCAGATGATGCATCCATGCAGAACACCCCTGTTGCAAATTCTGACACCCAAGATGACAAGCGCTGGAGCACCCGCGCACTGATCGTCGATGACGACGTGCCGATCCGCGAATTGCTGATCGATTACCTGGCCCGCTTCAGCATTCGGGCCAGCGGCGTGACCGATGGTGCGGCCATGCGCCAGGCGATGAAGGCCGAGCACTTCGACGTGGTCGTGCTCGACCTGATGCTGCCGGGTGAGGACGGCTTGCAGTTGTGCCGCTGGTTGCGCGCCGAATCGGACATCCCGATCCTGATGCTCACCGCCCGCTGCGAACCCACCGACCGCATCATCGGCCTGGAACTGGGGGCCGATGACTACATGGCCAAGCCGTTCGAGCCCAGGGAACTGGTGGCGCGCATCCAGACGATCTTGCGTCGGGTGCGCGACGACCGCAGCGAGCAGCGGGCCAATATTCGTTTCGACAACTGGCGGCTCAATAGCGTGCTGCGCCAACTGATCTCGGCCGACGGGCTGGTGGTGCCACTGTCCAATGCCGAGTTCCGCCTGTTGTGGGTCTTCATCGAACGACCGCGCCGGGTGCTCAGCCGCGAACAACTGCTGGATGCGGCCCGTGGTCGCTCTATCGAAGCGTTCGACCGCAGCATCGACTTGCTCGTGTCACGCCTGCGCCAAAAGCTGGGCGACGACCCCAAGGCCCCGCAATTGATCAAGACCGTACGCGGTGAGGGTTATTT
Source organism: Pseudomonas sp. OA65 (assembly GCF_017498305.1). Taxonomy (NCBI): domain Bacteria; kingdom Pseudomonadati; phylum Pseudomonadota; class Gammaproteobacteria; order Pseudomonadales; family Pseudomonadaceae; genus Pseudomonas; species Pseudomonas sp. OA65. The sequence continues at coordinate 57,699 of NZ_JAGDEZ010000011.1, read as the reverse complement.
GTTCGACGCCCGGGACATCGGTTGATGCGATTGCGCCTGGACTCCTTGTTCGGTCGCCTGTTTGGCGTGCTGCTGCTGGCGATTGTCCTGGCGCATCTGTTGGCCTTTGCCTGGTTTTTCCATTACGACCAACCGCCACCTCCCGGGCCGCCGCCTGGAATGAGCCAGCAAGGCGACGGTACCCCGCGCTTCGAGCCGCCCCCCAACCGCCGTTCACGCCCCTGGTTCGGCGGCCCGGTGGTGCCGCTGACGTTTCAATTCGTGTGCCTGATCATCGCGGCCTGGTACGGCGCCAAGCTTCTGACCCGACCGATCCAGCGCCTGAGCGATGCCGCCGAGCGCCTGAGTGAGAATCTCGACAGCCCGCCGCTGGAGGAAAACGGCCCTCGTGAGGCACGGCAGGCGGCCCATACGTTCAACCTGATGCAGCAACGGATCCGCGAGCAGGTGCAGCAGCGTTCGCGCATGCTCGGCGCGGTGTCCCATGACCTGCGCACACCGCTTTCGCGGCTCAAGCTGCGCCTGGAGCAGATCGATGACGTCAAGCTGCAAGGCCAGATGCGCCAGGACCTGGACGACATGATCGGCATGCTCGATGCCACCCTGACCTACTTGCACGAACAGCGCACCAGTGAAGCGCTGCAATGGATGGACGTGCAGGCCTTGGCCGAATCATTGAGCGAAAACGCCCAGGACCAGGGCTCGGATGTGCAGGTCAGCGGGACCTGCGCGCCGCTGCAGGTGCAACCGATGGCACTGCGCTCGTGCCTCAACAACCTCATCGACAATGCCCTGCGCTACGCCGGCCATGCCTTGATTACCTTGCAAGACCAGCAACACCAGGTACTGATCCGGGTCATCGACCACGGCCCCGGTATTGCTGCGGACAAGCGCGAGGCGGTGTTCGAACCCTTTTTCCGCCTGGAAGGTTCGCGCAATCGCAACTCCGGCGGTGTTGGCCTGGGCATGACCATCGCCCGGGAAGCCACCGAACGCCTGGGTGGGCAGTTGAGCCTGGAAGAAACGCCGGGCGGTGGGTTGACGGCGGTGATCTGCTTGCCTCGTCCCTAAGCCCGCTTATCTTTCCTGTGGGAGCTTGCTCGCGATGAGGCCCTGTCAGCCAACATCGATATTGACTGACATACCGCTGTCGCGAGCAAGCTCGCTCCCACAGGGGCGGCGTTGATCTGAAGGCTTTGTGGAGCCTGGGCCAGCATTGATCTGGAGGCTTGTGGAGCCTGATGGGCCAGCATTGATCTGGAGGCTTTGTGAAGCCTGATGGGTCGGCGATCACCCTGTGGCGAGGGAGCTTGCTCCCGCTGGGCTGCGCAGCAGCCCTGAAACCAGGCACTGCGGAGTATCAGGCTGACCGAGGTATTGGTTTGGGGTCGCTTCGCAACCCAGCGGGAGCAAGCTCCCTCGCCACAAGGTGCTCGGCATTCAAACTACCGCGCCTGGCTTTTGCTCCAGTCCGTCAACAGGCTGTACGCCACCGCCAGTAGGGTCGGGCCGATGAATAGGCCGATGAAACCGAAGGCGATCAACCCGCCGAACACTCCCAACAGCACAATGACCAGGGGCAGGTTGCCGCCACGGCTGATCAGGTAGGGTTTTAGCACGTTGTCCACGCCACTGATGATGAACGTGCCCCAGATGCCGAGGAACACCGCCATCCCGTATTCGCCCTTCCACACCAGCCACGCCGTGGCGGGGATCCAGACCAAGGGTGGCCCCATGGGAATCAGGCTCAGCAGGAACGTGACGATCCCCAGCACCAATGCCCCCGGCACCCCGGCGATCAGGAAACCGATCAGCGCCAGCACGGCCTGGGCCGCCGCGGTGCCGATCACGCCGTTGACCACCCGTTGCACCGTACCGGCCACCAGTTCGATGTAGTAACCGGCACGGTCGCCGATCAGACGTTCCAGCAGCCCATGGACGAACACCGCCAGACGCGGGCCATCACGATAGAAAAAGAACACGAACACGATGCTCAGGGTCAGTTCGAGTATGCCCCCGCCGATCTGCGCGCTACGTGCCAGCAGCCAGTTGCCGACCTGTCCCAGGTACGGCCTGATGGACACCATCATGGCCGCGCCCTGCTGGTCGATGCTGTTCCAGATGCCGACCAGTCGTGCGCCCACCAGCGGCACGCCCGCCAGCCAGTCGGGCGCTTCGGGTAAGCCGTCGACCTGCACATCCCTGATGAAGGCCGTGGCATCGCGCACATGGTCGGCCAGGTTGAAACCCAGCCACACCAGTGGCACCGCCACCAAGAGCATCCAGCCCACCGTCAACAAGGCCGCCGCCAGGGATTCGCGGCCATTGACCCAGCGGGTCAGCAGGCGCATCAACGGCCAACTGGCGAACGCCAGCACCGCGCCCCAGAACAGCGCCGACCAGAACGGCGCCATGACCCAGAGGCTTGCGCCGAACAACACCAGGAGCAGGATCTGCACCAACAGCCGATCGTTATTGAGCATGTAGGGTCTCGAAAAAATGAACAGGACCGAGACAGCGATGTGAATCCCGCTGCCCCGACACAGCTTAGCGCAGCAGTTCCAGGCGCAAGCCCACCGCCTCGCCGCTGGCGGCCTCCATGCGCGCCGCCCGGACGCCCTGGCCAGCCAGTGCCACACGCCAGTCCTCGGCCCGTGGACCGGCGATACCGACCCGCAGGCCCGTGTCCAGGTTCAGCGCCCGGGACAATAGACGCAACCAGGTATCGTCCGGCTCACCGGCAAGACGCGGCAAGTCCAGGACGCCGGTGTCCTTGAGCTGGCGCAACAGCGTGGCCGATGTCGGCAGCAAGTTCCCCAGCGCGGCGTTCGCCTCGAACTGCTCGACATGCAGGTAGGCCTTGCGATTGCCGCGGGTGATGGAATAAAGCGCGATCAGCGTGTTGTCCGTCGGCGGCGCCAGGCGCAGCAGCAGGAAGGCTTGGCCGTTGTCGGCGCCATAGAGCTTGGCATTGCCGAAGACATCGTTGGCCCACAGGCTGCTTTCGCCACAATCACGGGCCTGGCACCAGAACAACAGCTCGGCGCCCTGTTTCTGCAACGCTTCGCGAGCCGCGGTAAAGGCTTGGGTGGCGGAATGTTCCGGCGGCAGTTCATAGGTGACCGACGTGACATTCCCACGGGCATCGACCTGGCCGTCAAAGCGCAACTGGCCGCTGATCTTGCGGATCGAGCCCATGGGGTAGACGCGCTCCAGGTCGCTGCCTTGCCGGTAATCGACGATCTGGGCATCGGGCATGCGCGGCACGCGTTCCAGGTCGCGACTGCCCGGCACATCGGCGGCGAACGACGCCGGGCTGAGGCAGGCCAGCGCCAGCAGGACGAGTGAGTGAATGGATAATTTCATCGGATCGGCTTGGCCTGGGAAGCGTGAACGCAACGGGCGTCGTCGATGCAATGCGAAGCTGGCAAACAGAGGTCTGTCATGGTTGTCTCCCTTTCAACCCGCCCAGCCTCGACAGTTGCCCGGCGCAAGTCAAGGAACGGTGAAGAACCGATTGAAACAGTCTGCTACAAGCCCGGCACCGACTTCGTCGTTCAGGTGCAGATGATGGCCGCCGGGCAACTGCTCATGACTGAAGGGTAGACGCTCCAGCAGCTCCGGGTGTTGACCAAGCATGCCGTCGGCCGCCACCACCAGATGCGCCGGACAAGCAACCCGGGCAACGAACGCCATGGCCTGCTCTTCGGTCAGGCGCAGGGGCGATGGCAGGGTCAGGCGATTGTCGGTGCGCCAGGTGTAGCCTCCCGGCACTGGCATCAGGCCGCGCAGGGCCAGCAACTCGGCAGCCTCGCGGCTGACCGCCACCAGCCCCTTCATGCGTGCTTCGATGGCTCGGTCGAGGGTTTTGTAGACCGGCTTGCGTTTTTGCTGCAAATCCAACTGGGCTTGCAGGGCCATGCCCATGCGTTCGGCCGCGTTATCGCCTTTGGCTGTAGGAGGAATCACCCCGTCGATCAGCCCCAGGTGCGTCACCCGTTCCGGCAGGGAACCCGCCAGCACCAGCGACACAATAGCGCCCATGGAATGCCCCAACAGGGCGAAACGCTTCAAACCCAGTTGTTCGGCCACTTGCAGCACATCGTGGGCATAGTCCCACAAGGCGTAGCCGGCACCCGGCGGCCGATGCCCGGAGTGACCGTGGCCGGCCATGTCCAGGGCGATCACCCGCAGCCCTTCGAGCCTGGGTGCCAGGCGGGCGAAGCTGTTGGCGTTGTCCAGCCAACCGTGCAGGGCAATCACCGGCAGCCCGTCTTCCGGGCCGAACAAGTGAGCCGCCAGTTCGATGTGAGGCAGGCTCAGGCGGACCTCTTCGACCACACTCATGCGCTGCGCCCTTCCCAGCGCTGGAAGAGGCTCTTGAGCAGGTTCGCCGTGTCTTGTGGACGTTCGAGGGGGAACATGTGACCGCCGGGCATGCTCAGGGATTCGCCATGGAGCATGCGTCCCACCGAACGAGTGTGATGCCGCATCACCACGCGACTCTGCCGGCCGCGCACCACGGCCAATGGCACCTTGAGCTTACGGGGACGACCAGGGCTGGTGTGCGGCACGCCGCGGTAAATACTGATTTCCGTGGCCGGGTCGAAGCGCAGCCGCAGCCGATCGCCGACTGGTTGCAGGCCGTGTTGCAGATAAGCGTCGAAGCAATCCGGGTCAAAACCGCGAAACAGTGTCTTGCCGGCGAAATACTGCCGGGCCGACTCCAAGTCGGCAAACTCCTCACGTCGCCCCAAGGTCCGGCCGGCCGGGGTCAGGCGATCGATGAATCCCAGGCGCTTGGCGGCCAGGATGACCCATTGATCAGTACGGGTCAGCACTGGCGAATCGAGCATGACCACGCCGCGATACAGCTCGGGGCAGCGCAGTGCCGCGTGCAGGTGCAGCACACCGCCCAGGGAGTGGCCGACGCCCCACACTGGCGCCGGTTGCTGTTCCAGGTGATGGATCAACTCGTCAACCAGGTTGTGCCAGTTGTCATCTACCGGAAAGCGCGGGTCATGGCCGTGCAATTCCAGGTGCGCAACCTGGTACTGCGGCGCCAGCGCGGCGAACAACTTGCCGTAGGTGGCCGAGGGAAAACCATTGGCGTGGGCGAAAAAAATCTGTTGCGACATGACAGCCGATCCATTGGGGAACTGCGGCAGATTGTCCGCAGAACCCGACGGCGCGGCAATGACCGTAACTGACAGGAATGATGACAGTCGGGCTTGGGCTATAGGCTTAGGAAACTGTGAGCACATACCCCATGTGGTGAGGAAATTTGTGGGAGCAAGGCTTGCCCGCGATGGCGGCGATGCGGTCTTACAAAAAATCGAGTCGCCTGTATCGCGGGCAAGCCTTGCTCCCACAGAAAAAAATCCTCGCCTGCGGATTGCGTCCAACTAATAGCCTCAACGCGCCGGTGGTTGCTCACCCAGCGGCACCACCGCCATGGTCAGGCGCGACACGCAATTGAGCTTGCCCTCGTCATTGACCAGGCGAATGTCCCAGACCTGTGTGGTACGGCCCAGGTGAACCATCCGGGCCGTGGCCGTTACCCGTCCGCTGCGCACACCGCGCAGGTGGTTGGCATTGATCTCCAGGCCCACGCAATAGAACTTGCTGGCATCGACACAGAGGTAGGCAGCCATGGACCCGACCGTTTCGGCCAGCACCACCGAAGCACCGCCGTGCAGCAGGCCGAATGGCTGGTGGGTACGTTGATCGACGACCATGCTGGCGGTCAGGGAGTCGTCGTCGAAGGACTCGAATCGAATGTCCAGCACTTCGCTGATGGTGTTTTTACCGGCGGCGTTCAGTTGCTCGATGTTGGGGGTGGTGCGCCACAGACTCATCGTTGCCCTTCCTGTGTGGTTTTTATTGCATTCAATCCTGCACAGCACTGTGGGAGCAAGGCTTGCCCGCGATGCAGACGCTGGGGTGGATCAGCTATTACAGGCGCTTGAGCTTCATTGCTCCGGCCAGCGGCATATCGCCTTCCAGCTTGGCCAGGCCAGCCGTTTGCACTTGCTCGGGTCGTTGCAGATGGCCGTGCTGCAGCAAGCCCAGGAGGCTGCCCACCAACGGGTTGTGGCTGACCAGCAGCACATCGTCCTGGTCCTCCAGATGCCTCAGGACCTCCGTCGGCCGGGTCTCCGGCGTGAGCCAATCGACGGTAATCAGTTCAGGTTCGAAACCCAGTGCTTCGCGCACCAGTTGCGCGGTCTGCTGGGCACGCACATAAGGGCTGGCATAGATGGCCCGCAATGGCTCGCCCATCAACCGACCAGCACTGAGCAACACCTCCTCGCGGCCATGCACCGTCAAGACCCGCTCCGGATCGGGACGGGCACCATGGGGCTCGGCCTCACCGTGACGCAACACCCACAACTTCATAGCTTCGGCTCCTCGTCCCGGACCGGATGCGGCGCCGGCGCCACGGCGTGAGGCGCTTCACCTTCCGGTGTGCGCGGGGTCGGCCAGTCCGCGAACGGCCAAGGCTTCTGGTCGCTGTGAAAGGTGCCGAAACGGCCGATCTGCGCCAGGAACTGACTCAGGCTGTCGCCGAAATTCATCAGGCTCGCGCTGGGCGCGCCGTAGATCAGCCGATAGATCAATTGCACCAGCACCACGGCGCCGAGGATGAACTGCGCCACCTGCCAGACCAGCAGGTAAATCACCATCCACAGCACACGCAGCAGGATGGATTCGTATTGGGGTTGTCCTTGCGGATCGTTCATGGCTCGCTCCTGCTTGCGGTCAATAGCGGTTCAGTTGAAGCCGCTGGTGGAAATGAAATCAACGTCGGTCTTCGGTTCGCCACGCATCAACAGCTCGATCACCTGCTCCAGCGTGCGCCCTTCGAACAGGATCGCGTGCAGCCCGGCGACCAGCGGCATGTACACCCCGGCCTCCTGGGACTTGGCCTTGAGCACCTTTAGAGTATTGACCCCTTCGGCCACTTCACCCAGGCGCGACACGGCCTCGTCAAGGCTCAAGCCTTGGCCGAGGGCAAAGCCGACCTGATAGTTGCGACTCTTGGGCGAGGAACAGGTGACGATCAGGTCGCCCACCCCGGCCAGTCCCAGGAAGGTCATCGGGTTGGCGCCCTGGCTGACGGCGAAGCGGGTCATTTCCGCCAGCGCGCGGGTGATCAGCATGCTCTTGGTGTTCTCGCCCATGCCCAGCGCCACCGCCATGCCGGCGATGATGGCATAGACGTTCTTCAGCGCACCGCCCAACTCCACCCCGAAACGGTCGGCACTGGCGTAGACCCGAAAGGTGCGGCCATGCAGTGCGGCCTGGACCTGTTGGCACAGTTCCTCATCCTCACTGGCGACCACCGTGGCGGTCAGCGCGTGCTCAGCGATTTCCCGCGCCAGGTTCGGGCCGGAAATCACACCGATCCGCGCCTTGGGGGCGATTTCTTCGAGAATCTCGCTCATCAGCTTGAACGTCTGGGCTTCGATGCCCTTGGTCAGGCTCACCAACAGCTTGCCACTCAAGCGCTCGGCGTGGGGGGCCAACACCGAACGCAAGGCGCTGGACGGCAAGGCGACGAAGAACAGGTCGCTACCCTCCAGGGTGGCCTGCAAGTCAGTCACCGGCACCACTTCCGGCCGGATCTTGATGCCCTTGAGGTAACGCGGGTTCTCGCGGTTGACCCGGATGGCCTCGGCCTGTTCCGGGTCACGCATCCACTGGCGCACCGGGTGGCCATTCTCGGCCAGCAGGTTAGCCACGGCGGTACCGAAACTCCCGCCCCCCAGGACCGCAATCGGGCGCTGTTCAGTCATATGCAATCCGTTCTTCCATACCAAGTGGCAATGCGGGGCATTATACGGAGCGGCCGGATGGCGACCAGCCCCGGAAACAATTACCGACTGCTGTAGGAAGCTGACCACCAATTCCTAGGAAAATGCTGTCAACGTGAATGGAAAAGTCGTTCAGCTCAGTTAACATGCCCGTCATCCGTCCATTCTCATAGGCTGTGCCGTGTCCGTTGGCCCTTCCCGCTCAGGTTCGTCCCTGCTCTTGGCACTGATCATCAGCCCGCCAGTGCTGGCCGACGACTTGTTCGTGGACAGCCAGCCCCTGCCCCAGGTGCTAACCGCCACGCGTCTGAAGCAATCGCCAGCGGCGGTGCCAGGCAGCATGACCGTGCTCGACAGCGAGCTGATCAAGGCCAGCGGCGCCCGGGACATCAGCGAGCTGCTGCGCCTGGTGCCGGGCATGATGGTCGGCAACATCACCGGCAACCAGGCCGCCGTGAACTACCACGGCACCAACGCCAGCGAAGCGCGGCGCATGCAAGTGCTGATCGACGGCCGCTCGGTGTACCGCGCCGGCCTGGCCACGGTGGACTGGAGCGATATCCCGGTGGCCATGGAAGACATCGAGCGGATCGAAGTCTTCCGCGGCCCCAACACCGTCAGCTATGGCGCCAACGCGCTGATGGCGGTGGTCAACATCATCACCCGCGCCCCGGCCGACAGCCATGGCACCCGACTGAAAATCACCCGGGGCCAGCGTGGCATCAGTGACTGGTACGCCAGCCAGGGCAGCGGCTGGGAAGGCGGCAACCTGCGGCTGTCGCTGTCCGGCCAGGAAGACGATGGCTTCGACATCGACCGCAACGGCGCCGATTACCGCGACAGCCGCCGCCTGAACCGCTTCAACCTGTCCGTCAGCCAGACCCTGGACGAACGGCAGAGCATCGACTGGCAATTGAACGCCAAGGACGGGACCAACCAGCGGCCTTACACCTACCGCCCCGTGTTCGCCGGGATTACTGCCGCTGGGGACAACTCCGACGTCATCGCCAAGGACTACGCCGGCTCACTGCGCTGGAACCTGGACCTGGACCCCAATCACAGCCTTTATGTGCAGGGCTCGATCCAGCACTGGGATCGCCAGCAGACCTGGCGCGCCTGTGACGCCGAAGTGTCCTTCAGCCCGCAACTGGCTGACCTGTGGCAACTCAACCCCAACTACGCCGAGAAGCTGGCGCGCAATATCCCCAGCTACATCGGCAGCGGTGCGCCAGCCGGCACCCCGCAGGAACAGGCACTGGCCAACCAGGTGCTCGACCAGTGGCGCAACGGCGCCTCGCAAACCCTGTGCGGCGACATCGACCAGAGCGCCCGGGAATCGCGCTACGACTTGGAGATCCAGGACACCCTGAGCCTGTCCGACAGCCTGCGACTGGTCACCGGCGCCAATTATCGCTACGACCGGGCCGACTCGGAGACGTACTTCAACGGCACCCTCGACGACACCACTTGGCGCCTGTTCGGCCAGCTTGAATGGCGAGCCACCGAGCATTGGCTGTTGCAGGGCGGCGCGATGTTCGAAGACACCCAACTGACCGGCAGCTCGCTGACCCCACGGGTCGCGGTCAACTACTTGATCACCCCTCGCCACGGCCTGCGGGCGGTGTACTCCGAAGCCGTGCGCTCGCCGGACATGTTCGAGAACAACGTCAACTGGAGTTATCAGGTCACCAACCTGCAGCCTGCCGCCTTCGGCCAGAGCAGCGCTCGTTACTTCGTCCAGACCCGCGGCCCGGGCAACCTTGAGCAAGAGCACATGCGCTCCCGGGAACTGGGCTACAACGGTTACTTCGTGGACCTGGGCCTGGCGGTCGATGTGAAACTGTTCCATGACGAAATCACCGGCATGATCAGCGAGCCGCTGCGCAACAATCAGTACATCGCCAGCAACGCCAACGAATCACAGTTCTCCGGGGTCGAGACCCAGTTCGACTGGCGCATGACCAGCGCCGACCGTTTGCGCCTGACCTATGCTTATGTAGACGCCCAGGCCAGCAACCCCCTCGACGAACAACTGACCGCCCGCAACAGCGGTTCGGCCGGCTGGCTACGGGATTGGGGCCAGGGCTGGAACAGTGCGCTGTTCTACTACGCCGCCAACGACCTCAACGGTTATCGCTTCGAACGGGTGGACACCCGCCTCGCCCGGCGCATCCCCCTGGGCAAGGCCAGCCTGGAACTGGCGGGCGTGCTGCAACAGCGCCTGGACAACCAGCCCATGACCTTCGTCGACAACCGCTACGACTCCCGCCATGTGGTGTACTTCAGCGCGGAGCTGTCGTTCTAGATGTCCCGCCACTCACCCCGCAAGACGCCATTTCATGGCCGCCTGACGCTGGCCTTGTGCCTGGTGTTTGCCGGCTGGCTGGCAACCCTCCAGGCCCGGGCCGCCGAGATCCTGTTGACCGGTGCCGAGGACAGCCCCGGCGTGCAGTCTTTCACCCAGGCCCTGAAAAACCTGCGTCCCGAAGACAGCGTGCGGTTTACGCCGCTGGCCGACCTGCCGGCGCCGGCCAAGTTGCCCGGCAACGTGCGCCTGATCCTGCTTGACCTGCCCAGCCTGGAGTGGCGCCTGCAAGACGCACGGGGCCCGGCCACCCTGGTCCTGCGCATCAGCCGCCAGCAAGCCCGCGACCGCCTGGGCGATGCGACGCCCGCGCACCTGAGCCTGCTGTGGAGCGATCCACCGATGGCGCGGCAGCTGCGGCTGATCCGCACCATCCTGCCGCAAGTGCGACGGGTCGGCGTGTTGTACGACGCCCACAGTGAGTTCCTGCTCAAGGACCTCCAACAGGCCGCAGCACCGCTGGGCCTGGTCATCGTCAGCGAACGTTGGGACGACACCAGCGACAGCCGTCCCCTGCAAAACCTGCTGGGCCAAAGCGATGTGCTGCTGGGCCTGGATGACCCCGATTTGTACAACCCCAAGACCGTGAAAAACCTGTTGCTCAGCAGCTACGCCCGGCAACGCGCGCTGATCGGGCCCAGCGCCGCATTCGTCAAGGCCGGCAGCCTGGCCAGCACCTACAGCGACCAACACGACTGGCTGGCGATTCTCGACGACCTGCTCGACCGCCCCGCCACGACCTGGCCGCGCACGCTGTACCCGGACCGCTTCAAAGTCCTGGGCAACCGGCAGGTCTCCCGCTCGCTGGGGATCGAACCGATTGACGCCGAATCCGTCGCGGCAACGTTGGCCGAAGGAGAACACCGCCCATGACCTTGCGTCGCCGTTGGGACATCAACACCCGCACCCAGCTCATCGCCCTCGGCCCGGCGTTGCTGCTGACCTTGCTGCTGATCAGTTTCTTTACCTTCGTGCGGATCCAGGACTTGCGCCAGGAGCTCAATCACACTGGGCAACTGATCGCCAACCAACTGGCCCCAGCCACGGAGTACGGGGTGATTTCCGGCAACAAAGAGGTACTGGAAAGCCTGCTCACCGCAACCCTGGCAACCCCGCACGTGCGCTTCCTGGAAGTCCAGGACAGCGCCGACAAGGTCCTGGTGTACGTCGAACAACCCGAGCAGGTCCACAGCCGCGCCCAGCAGATCGAAGTGTTCCAGGCCCCGGTGCGCCTGCAGCGCATCGCCCTGAACAATGATTTCCTGCAAGGCAACAGCACCGCCATGGAGGCGTCGGGAGAAGATTACCTGGGCCGCGTGATCGTCGGCATGTCCAGCGACGCCTTCAGCCAGCGGCAACAGGAGATCCTGTTCAAGGCCGCGATCCTGGCGTTGTTCGCCCTGCTGTTCACCTTCCTGGTGGCGCGTCGGCTGGCGACCAACCTGTCTCGGCCGATCCGCGACATCGGTAACGCGGTCAAGGCCATCCAGCAAGGCGACTACAGCACCCCGCTGCCCATCGTCGATGACGCCGAACTGGGGGCCTTGTCGCGGCACATCAACAACCTGGCCAGTGGCTTGGAACAGGCCAGCCGCGAACAGCAGCAGGCCATGGCGCAGTTGATCAAGACCCGCGAAGAAGCGGAAAAAGCCAACAGCGCCAAGTCCGAGTTCCTGGCGATGATGAGCCATGAGCTGCGCACGCCCATGAACGGCGTGCTGGGCATGTTGCAGTTGCTGGAAACCACCCGCATGACCGACGAACAGCACGAATACACGGCGCTGGCCTCGGAATCCACCGAACACCTGTTGAAGGTGATCAACGATATCCTCGACTTCTCGCGCATCGAACGCTCGGCCCTGGAACTGGAGCACATCCCGTTCAACCTCGCCGAACTGGTGGGCAGTTGCGCGCAGTCTTTCCAGCACAGCGCCGCGCAGCGCAAGCTGGGCCTGGACCTGCGGGTCCCGGACGACATGCAGGCCTTGCAGGTCCAGGGCGATCCGACACGGATCCGGCAGATCCTGGTGAACCTGATCGGCAACGCGCTGAAATTCACCGAGCAAGGCCGTGTCACCGTGCAATGCCAGTGGCAAGCCCTGGACCACGAACTGCTGTGGTTCACCTGCACGGTGCGCGACAGTGGCATCGGCATCCCCGCCGAGAGCCTGGAGCGCATGTTCGACGCCTTCCAGCAGGCCGACAGTTCAATTTCCCGGCGCTACGGCGGCACTGGCCTGGGCCTGCCGATCGCCCGCACCCTGGCCGAACGCATGGGCGGGACGCTGCGGGCCCAGAGCGAAGAAGGCCAAGGCTCGGTGTTCACTCTCGAGATCCCGCTGGCCCTGTCGCGCCAGACACCACCGACCCTGGCGCCGCGCCTGTCCACTGGCAGCGGCAGTGGCAGTGGCGAAGGCCGCAACGTGTTGCTGGTGGAAGACAATCCGGTCAACCAGACGGTGGTCGAAGCCATGCTGCGCAGCCTGGGCTTCACCGTCAGCATCGCCACCGATGGCGCCCAGGCCGTACGTAGCGCCGAAAGCCTGATTTTCGAAGCGATCCTCATGGATTGCCGATTGCCCATCATCGATGGCTACGAAGCCACGCGGCAGATCCGCCAGTTGCCGGGCTGCGACCAGGTGCCGATCATCGCCCTGACGGCCAACGCCTTGCAGGGCGACCGCGAAGCCTGCCTCGCGGCGGGCATGAACGATTACCTGGCCAAGCCGTTCAAAAGGAACGACCTGCAACAGATTCTGCAGCGCTGGGTGAATTAGAACAGCTCGCCAGACCATCTGTGACTGGCGTGAAAGGCGAAAGTGCGGCAGTCTTAGGCACCCGAACGAGCCTCGATTGGGGCTTGAATAAAAATTTCAGTGCACAGGTGTACATTCATTTCCCGTGTGCTGTGACTTTCACTACAACGCAATAGTCTATGAGTAGGCTGTCGATTCGAGGCATGAACGCTTCGATCGGCCGGGAAGATTTGCCCCACCCTGCCGCATGGGACTATTGAGGAGCTCGCATGACCAAACAAAACGCCTTTACCCGGGAAGATCTGCTGCGCTGCAGTCGCGGTGAGCTGTTCGGCCCAGGTAACGCGCAACTGCCCGCCCCGAACATGCTGATGGTGGATCGCATCACCCATATCAGCGAAGAGGGTGGCAAGTACGGCAAAGGTGAATTGGTCGCCGAGCTGGATATCACTCCAGACCTGTGGTTCTTCGCCTGCCACTTCGAAGGTGATCCGGTGATGCCGGGCTGCCTGGGCCTGGACGCCATGTGGCAACTGGTCGGTTTTTTCCTCGGCTGGCAAGGCCTGCCGGGTCGCGGTCGCGCCCTGGGTTCGGGCGAAGTGAAGTTCTTTGGTCAGGTCCTGCCGACCGCCAAGAAAATCACCTATAACATTCATATCAAACGCGTCCTCAAGGGCAAGCTGAACATGGCCATTGCCGATGGTTCGGTTGCCGTGGACGGTCGCGAGATCTACACCGCCGAAGGCCTTCGGGTCGGCGTTTTCACCTCCACTGACAACTTCTAAGGGTTATCCGCATGCGCCGCGTCGTTATCACTGGTCTGGGCATCGTTTCGTGCCTGGGCAATGACAAAGAGACCGTCTCCGCTAACCTGCGTGCAAGTCGCCCTGGCATCCGGTTCAACCCGGAATATGCCGAAATGGGTCTGCGTAGCCAGGTTTCCGGCTCCATTGACCTTCCCCTCGAAGAACTGATCGATCGCAAGATCTACCGTTTCGTCGGCCATGCGGCGGCCTACGCCTACCTGGCCATGAAGGACGCCATCGCTGACTCCGGCCTGACCGAAGAGCAGGTTTCCAACCCGCGCACCGGCCTGATCGCCGGCTCCGGCGGCGCCTCCACCTTGAACCAGATGGAAGCGCTGGACATCCTGCGCGAAAAAGGCGTCAAGCGTGTCGGCCCGTACCGCGTCACGCGGACCATGAGCAGCACCGTTTCGGCCTGCCTGGCCACGCCGTTCAAGATCAAGGGCCTGAACTACTCCATCGCTTCTGCCTGCGCCACCAGTGCCCACTGCATTGGTACCGCCATGGAACAGATCCAGATGGGCAAGCAGGACATCGTGTTCGCCGGCGGCGGTGAAGAAGAACATTGGAGCCAGTCGTTCCTGTTCGACGCCATGGGCGCCCTGTCCAGCAAGCGTAACGACACGCCAGAAAAAGCTTCCCGTGCCTACGATGCCGACCGTGACGGCTTCGTCATCGCTGGCGGCGGCGGCATGGTCGTGGTCGAGGAGCTGGAACACGCCCTGGCCCGTGGTGCGAAGATCTACGCGGAAATCGTCGGCTACGGCGCCACGTCCGATGGCTACGACATGGTCGCGCCAAGCGGCGAAGGTGCGGTGCGCTGCATGCAGATGGCCATGTCCACCGTCGATGCACCGATCGACTACCTGAACACCCACGGCACCTCGACCCCGGTCGGCGACGTCGCGGAAATGAAGGGTGTGCGCGAAGTGTTCGGCGACAAGGCCCCGGCCATCAGCTCCACCAAGAGCCTGTCGGGTCACTCCCTGGGCGCCGCCGGCGTTCACGAAGCGATCTACTGCATGCTGATGATGGAAGGCAACTTCATGGCAGGTTCGGCCAACATCGACGAGCTGGACCCGGAAGTGGCCGACCTGCCCATCCTGACCAAGACTCGCGAAAACGCCACCATCAACACCGTGATGAGCAACAGCTTCGGCTTCGGTGGCACCAACGCCACTCTGGTGATGAAGCGCTGGCAGGGCGCGTAGAAGCTGCCGCAGGCTGTAATCTTTTAAAGCGAAAGATCGCAGGCTTCGCCAGCTCCTACAGGAGCCAACAAAAAACGCCCCGGCTGGTTCGGGGCGTTTTTTTGTCCGGCGGATTGCCTAAACACCTTGTGGGAGCGGGCTTGCTCGCGAATGCGGTGGGTCAGACGGCACATTGCTAGCTGACACACCGCATTCGCGAGCAAGCCCGCTCCCACATGAGATCTGCAGTGGGTGGAATTCAGCGCACGACAAACCGCTGCTGTGTCAGCAGCCGATCACCCTGGAACACCATGAACCGCCACTCCCCCGGCACCACTTCGTGGCTTTCGGTGAATTCGTAGGCCATGACATCCTGGGGTGCGCCGGGTACCAGTTTCTGGATGACCTCGAACTTGTCGTGGCGCACGCCATCGGGGGTGCGGATACCGGGGGTGAAGTACAACAGGGTCAACGGCTGGTCGTCAGCAACCTTGCCGGCCAACTGATAGCGCATGCCGAACTTGGTGCCCAGCTTCGCCGGTACGCTCTCGGTCTGACGGATCTGCTCGTTGCTGCGCCGCAGGACCCGCTCTCCCGACTGCAGCTCGGCTTGCGGCCCTTCGAAGACGCCATATTCCACCGGGCCTTCGACACGGACTTCGGCCTGTGCCAGGCCGCAGGTCAACAACAGCGCGACCAGTGCGCTTGAACGGGTGAGGTGCATAGTGCGCTCCTTGATTGAGATGAGCGCGAGGGTATGACGCGGGAGTGACAGGCTGATGACAAAGCCAAGTTCACCATGCCACCAATAGCTGGGGATAGGATTGACCTGTGGCGAGGGAGCTTGCTCCCGCTCGACTGCGCAGCAGTCGCCAGGTTTTGGGGCTACTGCGTAGCCCAGCGGGAGCAAGCTCCCTCGCCACGAAAGCGGATTTAGCGGGCCACTGAGCGCGGCAATACCGAAAGAAAGTTATCCCGCGCCACTCTCCTCGCCACGTCTTCCGGCAAGGCATCGAGGAACGGATCGAAGCCGCGCAGCTCCTTACCCACCTTGTTGAAACGCCCGACCACATCCGACCCCACCATGAAGCGCTCAGGAAAGCGCTCCACCAGCTGTACCCACTCAACCCGAGGCTTGCCCGCCTCATCCAGCAAGTACGGCGTGAGTACGCTCCAGGACAGGTCGACGTAGAGATTGGGGTAGGCCTCGAGCAGGCGGGTCAGGGTCGGTAGCAGAAAATCCAAACGGGTCTGGTGACGATGGATTTCCATGCTGGTGCCGGCATGGGCCCAGATGAAGCGCGTGTGCGGGTGATTGCGCAACGGTTCCTCGATTTCCGCCAGGTACAGCGGATTTTTCTCACGCTTGGACGTGATATTGGAATGCAGCATCACCGGCAGGTCGTTCTCGGCCGCCAGATGATAGATCTTAGTCATGGCTTCGTTGTTGGCCCGTGGCGTATCGCCCGAGGTCAGCGCCGTCAGGTCGTCATGGCGGGTGAAGACTTCACCGATGCCTTGCCACAAGCCCGGATAGAGATCGAGCATGCGTTGGATGTGGGCGGCGGAGTTCTTGTCGTTGGGATTGAAGCCCGACAGGAACGGATGGAAGTGCTGGCGCTGTTCGTCGGTCAGCTTGCTCACCGCCGCGGCGACAATCACATCGGTGGCACTGTACCAATAGGCGTCCGCGTCATCACCGGCGTAATAACGCGGGCGCTTGGGCTCGTCCTCATGCCATTTCTTGGCCACCGGCACACCGGAAATCATCACGTGCTCGATGCGGTTGTCCGCCATCGCCTGGAGCAGCTTGGGCATGCCGGCGCTTTCCTGGAAGAAATCGACGTAATGCAGGTGCGCATCGCTGTAGGCATATTCGCGGGCCATGGCGGCGGCGCTCGAAACGACCAACAGCCAGGCAAGGATCAAACGGGTCAAAGGCACGGGCAGTCTCCAGAAGCCATGAACAGCGTAGACCCTCGCCGTCCCGCCTGGGTTCAAGGTGCATGTGCAGTGTCTGCCGGCGGCGGGTTATGCTTCGGCCAACCGTTGTTCAACCTGGAAGACAACATGACCGCTCCCCTGACCGTTCGTCCCCGCGCCGAAGACGTCGAAGGCCAGCCGATCCTTCGCCCGCTGCCGTCCGCCAAATGCCGCAGCGTCGGGCCTTTCGTGTTTTTCGATCACATGCTGCCAACCACCTACCCGGCCGGCAAAGGCATGAACATCCGTCAGCATCCACACATTGGCCTGTCCACCCTCACCTACCTGTTCGAAGGCCAGCTCCAGCACAAGGACAGCCTGGGCTCCGACCAGGTGGTGGACGCCGGCGATGTCAGCTGGATGACCGCCGGCAGCGCAATCGCCCACGTCGAGCGCACCCCGGAGTCATTGCTGGGCAGCCCTTTCGTCATGCACGGCTTGCAAGTCTGGCTGGCCTCGCCCAAGTCCCACGAAGAAGGCCCGGGACACTACAGCCATCATCCCGCGCAAAGCCTGCCGGTCAGTGAGAACCTGGGGGTCAGCATCCGTATGATCGCCGGGTCAGGCTTTTGCCTGGAATCCCCGGTACCGGTGCTGTCGCCAACGCTATACGCCGAGCTGAACCTGCAGACCGCAACGACCTTGCTGATTCCCACCGAGCATGAAGAACGGGCCTTGTATGTGCTGAGCGGCGAGGCGCTATTGGATGGCGAGCCGGTAGAAGCCCATTCCCTGGTGATATTGCCAGCCGGGGAAGCAATGACACTGTTTGCCGAAAGCGATTGCCATGCCGTGTTGTTCGGCGGCGCGCCCCTGGACGGGCCACGGCGGATGAACTGGAATTTCGTCGCCAGCGACCCGGCCCGGATCGACGAAGCCCGCCGACGCTGGGCGGCTGGGGACTGGCCGACGGTGCCGGGGGAAAGCGAGCGGATCGAACTGCCCTGAGTTCAGGGTTGTCTGGCTGGGCCCCTTCGCGAGCAAGCCCGCTCCCACAAGGACCGAGTCGCCCGCAGCACTGTGGGCATCGCAGATCCACTGTGGGAGCGGGCTTGCTCGCGAAGGGGCCAGTCCTGACACCAACAATGCTCAGTACCCGCCCCGACCTCAGCCCTTGAACACTTCATCCAACAAGTTATGCATCGACCGGAACGCCCGTCCGGCGACCTTGGCGTCGTACATCATCTTGCCCGGCACGTTGGCCTGCGGATCAGTGAACGAGTGCACCGCACCGCCGTAGCTCAGCAGTTGCCAATCCACCCCGGCGGCATTCATTTCATCTTCAAAGGCCGGTAGCTGCTCTTTCGGCACCAGCGGGTCGGACGCGCCATGCATCACCAGCACCGCGCCCTTGATGTTCTGCGCATCGGCCGGGTTCGGGGTATCCAAGGTGCCGTGGAAGGAAATCGCGGCCTTGAGCGGTGCGCCTGTGCGTGCCAACTCCAGTGAACAGCAACCGCCGAAGCAGAAGCCGAACGTGGCCAGCTTCGTCGTGTCGACCTCGGCTTCGCCCTGGCTCTGCAACTGCTCGAATGCCGCCTGCATACGCTTGCGCAACAACGCCCGATCATTCTTGAGAGGCATCATCGCCGCCCCCGCCTCATCGGCATTGCTTGGACGAACCGTTTGCCCATACAAGTCGGCGATCAACACCACATAACCATTGGCCGCCACCGACTTGGCGATGTCTTCGGCACCCGCCCCGACCCCCATCCAGTTCGGCGCCATCAGCAAACCCGGGCGCGGGCCCTGCTGGTTGACGTCGAAGGCCAGGCGGCCTTCATAACTTTGACCATCGATCTGATAGACCAGCGAACGAACCGTAACCTGACTCATGACGGACTCCTTTTTGACTGAACACCAGAAATGAAAAAACCCGCCGAAGCGGGTTTTTCCTGCACTTGTTTAAGCTGACAGTTCAACCAACAGCTTGTTCAGGCGACGCACATACGCCGCCGGATCCTTCAGGCTGTCGCCGGCCGCCAGGGCCGCCTGGTCGAACAGGATGTGCGACAGATCGCCGAAACGCTCTTCGCTCTGCTCGTTGTCGAGTTTTTCCACCAGCGGGTGGGCCGGGTTGAATTCGAAGATCGGCTTGGAGTCCGGGACTTTCTGGCCGCTGGCTTCGAGGATCTGGCGCATTTGCAGGCCCAGGTCCTGCTCACCGATGGCCAGGATCGCCGGGGAATCGGTCAGGCGGTGCGAGACACGCACTTCGCTGACGGCGTCGCCCAGGGCGGTCTTGATCCGCTCGACCAGGCCTTCCTTGCTCTTGGCGACTTCTTCGGCGGCTTTCTTGTCTTCTTCCGAATCCAGGTTGCCGAGGTCCAGGTCACCCCGGGCCACATCGACGAAGCTCTTGCCGTCGAACTCGTTGAGGTAGCTCATCAGCCACTCGTCGATGCGGTCGGTCAGCAGCAGCACTTCGATGCCTTTCTTGCGGAAGACTTCCAGGTGCGGGCTGTTCTTGACCTGCGCATAGGTTTCACCGGTCAGGTAGTAGATCTTGTCCTGGCCTTCCTTGGCGCGGGCCAGGTAATCGGCCAGGCCAACGATCTGCTCGCCATCGTCACCCTGGGTCGACGCAAAGCGCAGCAGGCCGGCGATTTTCTCTTTGTTGGCGAAATCCTCGGCCGGACCTTCCTTCATCACTTGGCCGAAGTTCTTCCAGAAGCTCTTGTACTGCTCGGGCTCGTTCTTCGCCAGTTTTTCCAGCATGTCCAGCACGCGCTTGGTCAGTGCCGATTTCATGGAATCGATGATCGGATCTTTCTGCAGGATTTCCCGCGAAACGTTCAGCGACAAATCGTTGGAATCCACCACACCCTTGATGAAGCGCAGGTACAGCGGCAGGAACGATTCGGCCTGGTCCATCACGAACACACGCTGCACGTACAGCTTCAGGCCCCGTGGCGCTTCGCGCTGGTAAAGGTCGAACGGTGCGCGGGCCGGCACGTACAACAGCGAGTTGTATTCCAGCTTGCCTTCAACCTTGTTATGGCTCCAGCTCAGCGGGTTCTCGTAGTCGTGGGCGATGTGCTTGTAGAACTCCTGGTATTCCTCGTCTTTCACTTCGGTGCGTGGACGGGTCCACAGGGCACTGGCGCGGTTGACGGTTTCCCACTCCACTTCAGGCTTTTCTTCGCCTTCGGCGGCGGTGACTTCCTTCGGCAGCTCGATCGGCAGCGCGATATGGTCGGAGTACTTCTTGATGATATTGCGCAGGCGCCAGCCATCGGCGAACTCGTCTTCGCCGGACTTGAGGTGCAGCACGATGCGGGTACCGCGATCAGCCTTGTCGACGGTGGCGACTTCAAACTCACCTTCGCCCTTGGAGGACCAATGCACGCCTTCGCTCGCAGCGAGGCCGGCACGGCGGCTGAACACTTCGACCTGGTCGGCCACGATGAACGCCGAATAGAAACCGACGCCGAACTGACCGATCAGGTGGGAATCTTTCTTCTGGTCGCCGGACAGGTTCTTCATGAAATCTGCCGTGCCGGACTTGGCGATGGTGCCCAGGTGCGTGATCACCTCTTCGCGGCTCATGCCGATGCCGTTGTCTTCGAGGGTGACGGTTTTCGCGTCCTTGTCGAAGCTCACACGGATTTTCAGCTCGGCGCCGCCTTCCAGCAGTTCAGGCTTGGACAGGGCTTCGAAACGTAATTTGTCGACAGCGTCAGAGGCGTTCGAAATCAGCTCGCGAAGGAAAATTTCCTTATTCGAATACAGCGAGTGAATCATCAGGTGCAGCAGTTGCTTCACCTCGGTCTGGAAGCCCAGGGTTTCCTTTTGAGTTTCCACGCTCATGGTCATCAAACTCCAAGTGGATGGTGGTGTCCGCCTCGCTGAGATTGGCGGCGGGATGTCCTCAAGGTGGGGGCGACGCGGATGATTTCAAGGGCGATCGGGTTTTGAGGGTTCCTGGATCTTGAAATGTGCCCGGGCGGTGGCGATGGGTTGTGCCTCGACTTCTTGCCAGGCGGTGATCGCGACGTTCGCCACCCGCCGGCCCTGACGCCAGACCTGGCATTTGGCATAGGTGTCGCGAAACTGCCCGGTGCGCAGGTAATCGAGGGAAAAGTCGATGATTTTCGGTATGCCTGGCGTGCCGGTGGCGATCAACAGGTGAACGGCGGCCGACAGCTCCATGAAGCCGGCGATGACCCCGCCGTGGATGGCCGGCAGTAAAGGGTTACCAATGTTGTCTTTGTTGGCCGGCAGGCGAAACACCAAGTCGTCGCCCTGGCGCGTGCATTCGACGCCGATGAGTTGGGCATAGGGGATCGAGGCGAGCAGCAGCGCGTAGTCGCCCTGCTCACAGGCGCGGCGCAGGTGTTCCTGGGTGATATCGGTCATGGTTGGCCCGCGGTGGTTATCGGACTGGCCTTGCCCATTCCCCTGGCATGCTGGCCGAGGCGCATGAACGTGCCCACCACATGGGCGATGGGCTGCTCGGGGTCGTCCTGGTAGGCGAACCCCCGGGTGAAAATCACGTCCGGGGTCACCCGATAACATTGAGCGAAGCCGTAGACGTCCTTGTGGGGCTCGGCGGCGTGCATGTAGTCGATGCGCAGGTCGAGGGTGGGGCAGACTTCGAATTGCGGCAGCACGCATAGGGTCGACATGCCGCACGCAGTGTCCATCAATGAGGTCAGCGCGCCGCCGTGGATGATGCCCGTCAGAGGGTTGCCGACGATTTTCGGGCTGAACGGCAGGATGACCGTCAGCCCGTCACGACTGGCGCTGTGCAGCTTCAAGCCCAGCACCTGACAATGCCTGAGTGCGGATAAAAAGCGTGTCGCACGCTCAAAAACGGGGTCTTCGGCCATTTGATTAACGCTCCAGTGAGTGACGAGACCTGGCGACAGGCGCGATCCACAAAGTTCCGCTGCAGTGCAAAGTTATATATCTGTTACGCAACAGGAACTTAATCCGAGGGGTGGCGTTCAAAAGGCCAGTAGTTATTTCCATAAGGAGAAACACCCCATGCGTAAGACTTTTGCTATTGCCTTGATGTTGGCCGCTTCCCTCGGCCTCGCTGCCTGCGATAAAAAATCCGAGGACAAAGCTCAAGATGCCAACCAACACGCTGAGCAAGCTCAGCAAGACATGAACAAAGCACAGGATAAAGTGAACGACGCGGCGAAAGAAAACGCCGAAGCCGCCAAAGCTCAGGCCGAATCGAACGAAGCAGCCGCGAAAGAAGCAGCCCCTGCTACTCCAGCTGACCCAGCTGCCCCAGCTAAAACCAACTGATACGGTTTTAGCGGCAAAAGAAAACCCGCCTGGTGCGGGTTTTCTTTTGCCTGCGATTCGGGAAAGCAGCCGAGCGGTCAGGCCGCTTCCTTGCCAACCTCGGGCGCTGGCGCTTCCGTGGGGGTATAGACCATCACGTCCAGCACATCGGAATGAAACTCGCGCTGATACAGCACAAACACCACGCCAGCACTCATCAGCATGAATAACCAAGGGCTGACGAACCACGCCAACATGGTCATGCCAAAGTAATAGGCACGCAGGCCAAAGTTGAACTGGTTGGCGGCCATGGAGATCACTCGCGCCGCCCTGAGTGCAAAGGCCTTGCGCTCCTGCTCCGAGACATGGCGCTCGCCGATCATCGGCGCCGAGCCAATCAGCACCGCCGCGAAGTTGTATTGGCGCATGCACCAGCTGAACGTAAAGAACGCATACACGAACACCAGTGCCAGACACAGCAACTTGACCTCCGCCATGCCCTGGGAAGCCTGTTGCACCAAGGGGATGTCCGCCAGCAACGACACGGCCCGATCCGACGCCCCAAGCACCGTCAGGATACCGGCCAGGATGATCAGCGTACTGGAAGCGAAGAACGACGCGTTGCGCTCCAGGTTACCGATCACGCTGGCATCGGCGATGCGGTTCTCACGCAGCAGCATGCGGCGCATCCAGTCTTCGCGGTACAGGTGCATCACACTGGCCAGGCAGGCTGTATCGCGGGCCTTCCAAGTGGCGTAACGGGTGTAGCCCGCCCAGCAGATGATGAACCAGGCGGCGGCAAGCAGATGGATCAGGTTGGCTTGGATGAATGACATTCGATTCCTTGTATGACAAAAACATGGAGCATCTTGCAGTGAACCCTGTGGGAGCGGGCTTGCTCGCGAATGCGGTGTATCAGCTACAAATGTGCCATCTGACACACCGCATTCGCGAGCAAGCCCGCTCCCACAAAGATATGTGTAAGCCTTTCGACGTTAGTTCATGGAAAAAGACACCGCACTCAAAAAAAATGCCCCGTATCGATTGATACGGGGCATTTCGATTTTATCGGCGGGCCTGCGTGAAGCAGATCAGGCCAACGCTTCGCTGCGCTTGCCCAGCAGGCGATCACACACCACCGCGACCGCCAGGGTCATCACCGAAGGCACCAGCCAGGCCAGGCCTTGCTCGCTCAGCGGCAAGTGAGCCAGTTGCGTCGGCATCCAGTCCGCCAGCCCCGCGCCCTTGAGCGCATCGATCAGGCCAAACAGGAACGACACCAGCATCACCGGGCCGACGATGCGCCCCTGCTCATGCCAGAAGTCCTTGCAGAAGCTCAGGGCCACCAGGGCGATGCACGGTGGGTAGATCGCGGTGAGGACCGGAATCGAGAAGGCGATCAGCTTGGTCAGGCCCAGGTTGGACACCAGCAGCGAAAAGGCCGCCAGGATCACCACCAAGGTCTTGTAGGACAGCGGCAACACGCGGCTGAAGTACTCCGCGCAGGCGCAGGTCAAACCGACCGCAGTCACCAGGCACGCCAGGGAGATCAGCACCGCCAGGAAACCGCTGCCCAGGCTGCCGAAGGTGTGTTGCACGTAGGCGTGCAGCACGGCGGCGCCATTGGTTGCACCCGCGGCCACTTCATGGCTGCCCGAACCCAGGCGGAACAGGCTGACGTAGACCAGCGCCAGGCCCACCCCGGCAATCAGCCCGGCGATGATCGCGTAGCGGGTGATCAGGGCCGGCGACTCGACGCCCCGGGAGCGGATCGCATTGACGATGACAATGCCGAACACCAAGGCGCCCAGGGTATCCATGGTCAGGTAGCCATTGATGAAGCCTTGGGAAAACGGCGCCGCCACGTATTCAGGCGTGGCCACGCCGATATCGCCGGCCGGCAAGGCAAACGCAGCGATGCCGAGCACGGCCAGGGCGATGATCTTCAGGGGAGCAAGGAAACGTCCGACGGTGTCCAGCAGGCGGCCCGGGTAGAGCGAGATGAAAAACACCAGCAGGAAATACACCGCGCTGTAGAGGAACAGCGCCAGCGGGCTTTCGCCGGTCAGAGGCGCCAAGCCGACTTCGAACGAAACGGTGGCGGTACGTGGCGTGGCGAACAGCGGGCCGACTGCCAGGTAGCACACCGCCGCCAGCAACCCACCGGCGATTTTACCGATGGGGCTGCTCAGGGCATCCATTGCGCCACCGACCTTGGCCAACGCAACGACCGTGATGACCGGCAGCCCGACCGCGGTGATCAAGAAGCCCAGCGCTGCCATCCAGACATGGGGCCCGGACTGCAAACCGACGATAGGCGGGAAGATGATGTTGCCAGCCCCGACGAACAGGGCAAATGTCATGAAACCAAGCGCCAGGATGTCCTGGCCTTTCAACACTTTCATTAAGGAAACCACACTACTGAATCGGAATTTAGAGAGGGATTTCCCCGAGGGTAGAGGGAAATGCTGCCGATCCGTATGGGACCGACCCGTTTAGCGCGGCGCTTCCTTTTGGGCAGCGATCGCAAAAATGGCTGCTAGCCTAACGAATTTGGCGATAAAACGCACTGTAAAGGGGCAAACTATCCGATGCACGACGCTCCCGTGTCGCGTTTACGTATCTATTTTTCCTGCGCAGGACCCTGTGGCGAGGGCATTTATCCGTGGGAGCAAGGCTTTGTGGGAGCAAGGCTTGCCCGCGATGCAGGCGACCCAGTTCTATCTGTCAGATCAAGCTGATGCCATCGCGGGCAAGCCTTGCTCCCACAGAGTGGACTGCACCCCAAAAACCTTGCTTCTGTGGCCCCAGAAACGACAAAGGCCACCCGGAGGTGGCCTTTGTTGCTGGAACGAAAAGGTCAGCCGTAGCTTACTTCTTCATTTCCCAGCCAGTCAGCTCGGCCAGGGCCTTGCCGATGTCTGCCAGCGAACGCACGGTTTTTACGCCTGCGTCTTGCAGCGCAGCGAACTTCTCGTCTGCAGTGCCTTTGCCGCCAGAGATGATTGCGCCAGCATGGCCCATGCGCTTGCCCGGAGGAGCAGTCACACCAGCAATGTAGGAAACAACCGGCTTGGTCACGTTGGCCTTGATGTAGGCAGCGGCTTCTTCTTCAGCCGAACCGCCGATCTCACCGATCATGACGATCGCTTCGGTCTTCGGGTCTTCCTGGAACAGCTTCAGGATGTCGATGAAGTTCGAGCCTGGGATCGGGTCACCGCCGATGCCGACGCAAGTCGACTGACCGAAACCGGCGTCAGTGGTCTGCTTCACAGCTTCGTAGGTCAGGGTGCCGGAACGGGACACGATACCGACCTTGCCTGGCAAGTGAATGTGACCTGGCATGATGCCGATCTTGCATTCGCCTGGAGTGATCACGCCTGGGCAGTTAGGGCCGATCAGGGTGATACCCAGCTCGTCGCACTTGACCTTGGCTTCCAGCATGTCGATGGTCGGGATGCCTTCGGTGATGCAAACGATCAGCTTGATGCCGCCGAACGCTGCTTCAAGGATGGAGTCCTTGCAGAAAGGAGCTGGAACGTAGATCACGCTGGCGGTGGCGCCAGTGGCGGCTACAGCGTCTTTCACGGTGTTGAACACTGGCAGGCCCAGGTGCTCGGTGCCGCCCTTGCCCGGTGTTACGCCGCCAACCATCTTGGTGCCGTATTCGATGGCTTGCTGGGTGTGGAAACTACCTTGCGAACCGGTAATACCCTGGCAGATAACCTTGGTGTCTTTATTGATCAGGACGCTCATTATTTGCCCTCCGCAGCTTTAACGACTTGTTGAGCAGCGTCGGTCAGGCTGGTAGCAGCGATGATGTTCAAACCGCTTTCTGCCAGTACTTTAGCGCCCAGCTCAGCGTTGTTGCCTTCAAGGCGAACAACAACCGGGATTTTCACGCCGACTTCTTTCACGGCGCCGATGATGCCTTCGGCAATCATGTCGCAGCGAACGATGCCGCCGAAGATGTTGACCAGTACTGCAGCGACGTTGGTGTCGGACAGGATGATCTTGAACGCTTCGGTAACGCGTTCCTTGGTAGCACCGCCGCCCACGTCGAGGAAGTTGGCTGGCTTGCCGCCATGCAGGTTGACGATGTCCATGGTACCCATGGCCAGGCCGGCACCGTTGACCATGCAGCCGATGTTGCCTTCCAGGGCTACGTAGTTCAGTTCGAACTTGGCAGCGTGCGCTTCGCGCGGATCGTCTTGCGACGGATCGTGGAAAGTCTTCAGCTTAGGCTGACGGTACATGGCGTTGGCGTCGATGTTGATCTTGGCATCGAGGCAGTGCAGGTCGCCGTCGGCCTTGATCACCAGCGGGTTCACTTCCAGCAGCGCCAGGTCGTGGTCCTGGAACAGCTTGGCCAGGCCTACGAAGATCTTGGCGAACTGAGTGACCTGCTTGCCTTCCAGACCCAGCTGGAATGCCAGCTCGCGACCCTGGAATGGCTGTGCGCCAACCAGTGGATCGATGGTGGCCTTGAGGATTTTCTCAGGGGTATCGTGAGCGATTTTCTCGATGTCCACGCCACCTTCGGTGGAAGCCATGAACACGATGCGGCGGCTCGAACGGTCAACGACCGCGCCCAGGTACAGCTCTTTAGCGATATCAGTGCACGATTCAACCAGGATCTTGGTGACTGGCTGGCCGTTGGCGTCAGTCTGGTAAGTCACCAGACGCTTGCCCAGCCACTGCTGTGCGAAGGCTTTGGCGTCTTCTTTGCTGCGAACCAGCTTGACGCCGCCCGCTTTACCGCGACCACCGGCGTGAACCTGGGCTTTGACAACCCATTCGCTGCCGCCGATTTTGTCGCAAGCTTCTGCTGCCGCTTCCGGGGTGTCTACCGCGTAGCCGGTGGATACTGGCAGGCCGTACTCAGCGAACAGCTGCTTACCCTGATACTCGTGAAGATTCATGCTTATTACCGTCTTCGTTAGGTACTGCGCATTCGGTGCTGCACCGTTGTGGTGCCGCACCACCTGTGACTGCTGCTTGCGTAGCGTTCCGGTGAACCGGTGTCGCTACGCAAGGCTGCGTCCAGCGGATATTCCGCGGTGAGTCTTGCTCGCAAGGCTCACGACGGGCCATACCGCCGTGGTTTCTTATTGTCTATTAACGCTTCTTGCGGTTGGCCACATGGATGGCGCCGCCATTTACGGCCAGGGCCGCTTCGTGCAAGGCTTCAGACAGGGTCGGATGGGAGAAGACCATCATGCCCAGGTCTTCAGCGCTGGTGCCGAATTCCATGCCGATCGCGCCTTGCTGTACCAGCTCGGCAGCGCTTGGGCCAATCACGTGAACACCCAATACGCGATCCGTCTTGGCATCGGCGATGACTTTCACGAAACCGCCGGTATCGTTGGCTGCCATGGCACGGCCGGAGGCTGCGAACGGGAAGGTGCCGACGTTAACTTCAACGCCTTCGGCTTTCAAGGCCTGCTCGGTTTTACCAACCCATGCGATTTCCGGGTGGGTATAGATAACCGATGGGATCAGGTCGTAGTTCATCTGGGCTTTGTGGCCCTTGATGCGCTCGACAACCATGATGCCTTCTTCGGATGCCTTGTGGGCCAGCATCATGCCGCGAACCACGTCACCGATGGCGAACACGCCCGGTACGGCGGTAGCGCAATGGTCATCGACCGCGATGAAGCCGCGCTCGTCGATTTCCACGCCGCTGTCGGCAGCCAGCAGGTCGGTGGTCACCGGACGACGGCCGACCGCAACGATCAGCTTGTCGAAGGTGATGGTCTGTTCGCCCTTGGCGTCGGTGTAGGTCACCACGACTTCTTCGCCATTGACCTTCGAACCGGTCACGCGAGCGCCCAGCTTGATGTCCAGGCCCTGTTTGGTCAGGGTTTTCAGCGCTTCCTTGGAAACCGCGGTGTCAGCGGCCATCAGGAAGGTGTCGAGGGCTTCGAGCACGGTCACTTCAGCGCCCAGGCGCGACCATACCGAACCCAGCTCGAGGCCGATCACGCCAGCGCCGATCACGCCCAGGCGTTTTGGTACAGTCTGGAATTCCAGGGCGCCGGTGGAGTCGACGATCACATTCTGGTCGACCGGAGCCGGTGGAATGTCGATTGGACGCGAGCCTGGTGCCAGGATGACGTTTTCGGCTTCGATCACTTCTACCGAGCCGTCCGGCTTGGTCACTTCGACTTTCTTGCCCAGCAGCAGCTTGCCGTGGCCCTGGATCGAGGTCACGCCGTTAGCCTTGAACAGGGTGGCAACACCGCTGGTCAGGTTCTTGACGATGCCGGCCTTGCGGCCAACCATCGCGGCAACGTCCATCTTCACTTCACCGGTAGAGATACCGTGAACGTTGAAGCTTTCTTTCGCTTCCTTGTACTTCCAGGAGCTGTCCAGCAGCGCCTTGGATGGAATGCAGCCGACGTTCAGGCAGGTACCGCCCAGAGCCAGCTTGCCCTCGCCATCGGTGTATTTCTCGATGCAGGCAGTGGAGAGGCCCAGTTGCGCAGCCTTGATGGCCGCTACGTAGCCGCCAGGGCCCGCACCAATCACTACCACGTCGAATTTCTGAGTCATAAAAGGTTCCTTTTAGCTGCAAGCTTCAAGCCGCAAGCTGCAAGTGGAAGCCGTCCTTGCTCGCTTTGAGCTTGAGGCTTGCCACTTGCAGCTTGCAGCTGCTTTTTTAAATATCCAGGAGCAGACGAGCCGGATCTTCAAGCAGGTTCTTGATGGTGACCAGGAACGTCACGGCTTCTTTGCCGTCGATCAGGCGGTGATCGTAGGACAGAGCCAGGTACATCATCGGACGAATCACGACCTGACCGTTGACCGCCATCGGACGTTGCAGGATGTTGTGCATGCCCAGGATAGCCGCTTGTGGCGGGTTGACGATCGGGGTCGACATCATCGAACCGAATGTACCACCGTTGGTGATGGTGAACGTACCGCCGGTCATTTCTTCGATGGACAGCTTGCCGTCACGGGCCTTCTTGCCGAAGGTGGCGATGCCGCCTTCGATTTCGGCCAGGCTCATCAGTTCGGCGTTGCGCAGTACCGGAACCACCAGGCCACGGTCGCTGGAAACAGCAACACCGATATCGGCGTAGCCGTGGTAGACGATGTCGGAACCGTCGATCGACGCGTTGACGGCCGGGAAGCGTTTCAGCGCTTCGGTGGCAGCCTTGACGAAGAACGACATGAAGCCCAGGCGTACGCCGTTGTGGGACTTCTCGAACAGGTCCTTGTACTTCGAACGCAGCGCCATGACTTCGGTCATGTCGACTTCGTTGAAAGTGGTCAGCATCGCCATGTTCGACTGGGCTTCAACCAGACGCTTGGCCACGGTGGCGCGAACGCGGGTCATCGGAACGCGTTTTTCAACGCGGTCACCGGCAGCGAACACTGGCGCGGAAGCGGCAGGCGCGGCTGGCTTGGTTGGCGCCGCGGCTGGCGCGGCTTTCTTGGCGGCAACGGCTGCCACCACGTCTTCCTTGGTCACACGACCGCCCTTGCCGGTGCCGGCAACGGAAGCGATGTTGATGCCGTTCTCTTCAGCCAGTTTGCGAGCAGCCGGAGCGGCGACTGGATCGTCTTCGCCCGAAGCAGCAGGCGCGGCGGCCTGAGCGGCAGCCGGTGCGGCAGCGGCGGCTGGAGCGGCAGCAGCAGCGCCGCCCTCTTCGATCGAGCCCAGGACCTGGTTCGACAGAACGGTAGCGCCCTCTTCGGCAACGATTGCGCCCAGCACGCCGTCAGCTTCGGCCAATACTTCCAGCACGACCTTGTCGGTCTCGATGTCGACGATCAGGTCGTCACGCTTGACGGCCTCGCCTGGTTTCTTGTGCCAAGTGGCAACGGTGCCATCGGCAACCGATTCCGGGAATGACGGGGCTTTGATTTCGATAGCCATTATCTGTGGGTCCTTAAAATTCGGTTTCAGTCAGCGCGAAGGCGTTAAACAGTGAAGGCATCTTGCAGCAGTTTTTCCTGCTGCTCGGCGTGCATCGACGCATAACCACACGCAGGTGCAGCAGAAGCATCACGGCCGGCATATTCCAGGCCCAGGGCCTTGTTATGGTTGCCGATGCTGCGACGCAGGTGATGCTGGCTGCTGTACCACGCGCCTTGGTTCATCGGTTCTTCCTGACACCACACCACATGGGTGAGGTTGGTGTAAGGCGCGATGGCCTCCATCAGGTCTTCTTCCGGGAACGGGTAAAGCTGCTCGATACGCACGATGGCGATGTCTTCGCGGCCTTCGGCACGACGTTTTTCCAGCAGGTCGTAGTAGACCTTGCCGCTGCACAGGACCAGGCGAGTGACCTTCGCCGCGTCCAGGGTATCGATTTCCGAAATGACGGTCTGGAACGAGCCTTCGGCCAGGTCCTCGAGCGTGGAAATCGCCAGTTTGTGACGCAGCAGGGACTTCGGTGTCAGCACGATCAGCGGCTTGCGCAGCGGACGGATGACCTGGCGACGCAGCAGGTGGTAGATCTGCGCCGGAGTCGTCGGTACGCAAACCTGGACGTTGTGCTCGGCGCACAGCTGCAGGTAGCGTTCCAGACGTGCCGACGAGTGCTCCGGCCCCTGCCCTTCATAACCGTGTGGCAGCAGCATGGTCAGACCGCAGAGGCGGCCCCACTTGTGCTCGCCGCTGGTGATGAACTGGTCGACAACCACCTGGGCACCGTTGGCGAAGTCGCCGAACTGGGCTTCCCAGATCACCAGGGCATTTGGCTCGGTGGTGGAATAGCCATATTCGAACGCCAGGACGGCTTCTTCGGACAGCAGCGAATCGTACAGGTCGAAACGTGGCTGGCCCTTGTACAGGTGTTGCAGCGGGATGTAGGTGCTGGCGTCTTTCTGGTTGTGCAGCGCCGCGTGGCGGTGCGAGAAAGTGCCGCGGCCTACGTCCTGGCCGGTGATGCGAATCGGGTGACCTTCGAACGCCAGGGTCGCGTACGCCATGGTTTCAGCGTAACCCCAGTTGATCGGCAGGCCACCGGCTTGCATCTTCTGCCGGTCTTCGTAGATTTTCGCAACCTGGCGCTGGACCACGAAGCCTTCCGGAATTTCCAGCAGCTTGGCGGACAATTCCTGCAGGGTCTTGAGGTCGAAACGCGTGTCGTGACGAGCGGTCCAGGCGTGGCCCAGATACGGACGCCAGTCCACGAACAGCTCTTTGTTCGGCTCTTTGACCAGGCTTTTTACAACGTGCAGGCCGTTGTCCAGGGCGTTGCGATATTCATCGACTTTTTCCTGGACGCGGGCAGCATCCAGGACACCGCCCTGGGTCAGGCGCTCGGCATACAGCTCACGGGTGGTGCGCTGCTTGGCGATCTGCTGGTACATCAGCGGCTGGGTGCCGCTTGGCTCGTCGGCCTCGTTGTGGCCGCGACGACGGTAGCAGACCAGGTCGATCACCACGTCGCGCTTGTACTGCATGCGGTAGTCGATGGCCAACTGGGTCACGAACAGCACGGCTTCCGGGTCATCGCCATTCACATGGAGAATCGGCGCCTGGATCATCTTCGCGACGTCGGTTGCGTACTCGGTGGAACGCGAGTCCAGCGGGTTGCTGATGGTGAAACCGACCTGGTTGTTGATCACGATGTGCACGGTGCCGCCGGTCTTGAAACCGCGGGTCTGCGACATCTGGAAGGTTTCCATGACCACGCCTTGACCGGCGAATGCCGCGTCACCGTGGATGGAGATCGGCAATACCTTCTCACCGGTCGGGTCGTTGCGACGATCCTGGCGGGCACGGACCGAACCCTCGACCACCGGGGAAACGATTTCCAGGTGGGACGGGTTAAAGGCCATGGCCAGGTGGACTTCGCCACCGGTGGTCATCACGTTGGACGAGAAGCCCTGGTGGTATTTCACGTCACCGGAGCCCAGCTCGACCTTCTTCTTGCCTTCGAACTCGTCGAACAGCTCGCGCGGGTTCTTGCCGAAGGTGTTGACCAGTACGTTCAGGCGGCCACGGTGGGCCATGCCGATGACGACTTCCTTGGTGCCGTAGGAACCGGAACGCTGGATCAGCTCGTCGAGCATCGGAATCAGGCTCTCGCCGCCTTCCAGGCCGAAACGCTTGGTGCCCGGGTATTTGGTCCCCAGGTATTTTTCCAGGCCTTCACCGGCGGTGACGCGCTCGAGCAAGTGGCTCTTGATGTCGGTGGAGTACGTCGGACGACCACGAACGCTTTCCAGACGCTGCTGGAACCACTGGCGCTGCTCGGAATCGGTGATATGCGTAAATTCAGCGCCGATGGTGCGGCAATATGTCTGCTGCAACGCTTCGTGAATTTCGCGTAGGCTCGCTTCCTCTTTGCCGATGAACAGGTCGCCGGCACGGAAGGTCGTATCAAGGTCGGCATTGGTCAAGCCGTAGTGAGTGATCGACAGGTCTGCAGGTGCAGGACGCTGCCACAGCCCCAGCGGGTCAAGCTGGGCTGCCTGGTGGCCACGCATCCGGTAGGCCTGGATCAGTCGCAGTACTTCAACTTGCTTCTTCTCATGCTCGGAGCTCACGCTGCCGGCAGACACCGGTTGAGCGCGGCGCTGGTTCTTTGCCAGCAGCACGAAATGATCGCGAATCGTCGAGTGCGAAACATCGGTGGCAGAGTTACCGTCAGCCGGCAACTTCTGAAAGTAGGTGCGCCACTCTTCTGGCACAGCGTTAGGGTCGTGCAGGTAGAGCTCATAGAGCTCTTCCACATAGGCAGCGTTACCACCGGAGAGGTGGGCACTGTTCCACATGCGCTGCATCACGCTTTCTTGCATGCTTGGTCACCCTCGATTAGGGGAACACCACCGGCGAAAACACCGAGCAAACTTGCAGAAGTCCGAGTGCAGCGACTAAAACAAGCCACTTAGGATCACGCTGATAGTCCGGGTACCAGCCCGGATGCCCCTGCTTGTCTCATTTCTTCAAAATAAGAACCGCCGCTTTGTAAGCGGCTGTTCTGGTTATAGCCATGACGCGGGTTGAAGCCCGCGCCCTGGCCTTTACGGGTACAGCGGTTCTACGGGTACAGCAGCTGAATCACACGCCGTTTTGCAGCAGCATGTTACGTACGTGACCGATGGCCTTAGTCGGGTTCAGGCCTTTCGGACAGACGTTGACGCAGTTCATGATCCCGCGGCAGCGGAATACGCTGAACGGGTCATCCAGTGCAGCCAGACGCTCGGACGTCTTGGTGTCACGGCTGTCTGCCAGGAAGCGGTACGCTTGCAGCAGGGCGGCCGGACCCAGGAACTTGTCCGGGTTCCACCAGAACGATGGGCACGAGGTCGAGCAGCAAGCGCAAAGGATGCACTCGTACAGACCGTCGAGCTTCTCACGTTCTTCCGGAGACTGCAGACGCTCGATGGCCGGAGCCGGCGTGTCGTTCTGCAGGAATGGCTTCACCTTCTCGTATTGCTTGTAGAAGATGCTCATATCGACGACCAGGTCACGGATAACCGGCAAACCTGGCAATGGACGCACCACCAGCTTGTTGCCCTTGACCACGGCCGACAACGGCGTGATGCAGGCCAAGCCGTTCTTGCCGTTGATGTTCATGCCGTCGGAGCCGCAAACGCCCTCACGGCAAGAGCGACGATAGGAGAAACCCTCGTCCTGCTCTTTGATCAGAGCCAGCACGTCCAGCACCATCAGGTCTTTACCACCGGTATCGACCTGGAAGTCCTGCATGAACGGCGCAGCGTCCTGATCAGGGTTGTAGCGATAAACACTGACTTGCAACATAGCGGTCACCCTTAATAAGTCCGGACTTTTGGTTCGAAAGTCGGAACAGTCTTCGGCGAGAAGTTCACGGCACGCTTGGCGACGCGTTTTTCACCCGGGAAGTACAAGGTGTGGCACAGCCAGTTTTCGTCGTCACGGTCTTCGAAGTCTTCGCGGGCGTGGGCGCCACGGGACTCTTTACGCACTTCTGCGGCGATGGCGGTGGCTTCGGCCACTTCCAGCAGGTTCTGCAACTCCAGCGCTTCGATACGGGCAGTGTTGAACGCCTGCGACTTATCGTTGATCTTCACGTTGGCGATTCGTTCACGCAATTGCGCCAACTGGGCGATACCCTTCTGCATGTATTCGCCGGTACGGAACACACCGAAGTAGTTCTGCATGCAGTTTTGCAGCTCGCGACGCAGGGTCGCCACGTCTTCGCCTTCGGTACGCTCGTTCAGAGCGGACAGACGCGCCAGGGCGGCTTCGATGTTGGCGTCGGTGGCATCGTCATATTCGATGCCGTCGGACAGCGCTTTCTCCAGGTGCAGGCCGGCAGCACGACCGAAGACCACCAGGTCGAGCAGCGAGTTGCCGCCCAGGCGGTTGGCACCGTGGACCGATACGCAAGCCACTTCACCCACTGCGAACAAGCCAGGGATGATTTCGTCCACGCCTTCGC
Organism: Pseudomonas sp. OA65; assembly: GCF_017498305.1. Taxonomy (NCBI): domain Bacteria; kingdom Pseudomonadati; phylum Pseudomonadota; class Gammaproteobacteria; order Pseudomonadales; family Pseudomonadaceae; genus Pseudomonas; species Pseudomonas sp. OA65. Next base: position 23,155 of record NZ_JAGDEZ010000011.1, on the reverse strand, counting down.
CGTTCTGGGTGATCGCCTGGCCATGGATGTTGGTGGCAACGCCGCCCATCATATAGTGGCAGGTTGGAACCACCGGCACCGGCGCAACGACCGGGTCTACGTGTGCGAAGGTCTTGGACAGTTCGCAGATCCCTGGCAGGCGGCTGTGCAGCACTTCCTCGCCCAGGTGATCGAGCTTGAGCATCACGTGGTCGCCGTTCGGGCCACAGCCGTTGCCGGCGATGATCTCTTTAACCATCGAACGAGCCACGACGTCACGACCGGCAAGGTCCTTGGCGTTCGGCGCATAACGTTCCATGAAACGCTCGCCGTGCTTGTTGATCAGGTAACCACCTTCACCACGGCAACCTTCGGTCACCAGTACACCGGCGCCGGCGATGCCGGTCGGGTGGAACTGCCACATTTCGATGTCTTGTACCGGCACGCCAGCGCGCAGGGCCATGCCGACGCCGTCACCGGTGTTGATCAGGGCATTGGTGGTGGATGCGTAGATACGGCCTGCACCGCCGGTCGCCAGTACGGTGGCCTTGGCGCGGATGTAGGTGGTTTCGCCGGTTTCGATGCAGATCGCGATCACACCGACGAAGGCGCCGTCCTGGTTCTTCACCAGGTCAACGGCGTAGTACTCGTTCAGGAACGTGGTGCCGGCTTTCAGGTTGCCCTGGTACAGGGTGTGCAGCAGTGCGTGACCGGTACGGTCGGATGCCGCGCAAGTACGCGCAGCCTGGCCGCCCTTGCCGTAGTCCTTGGACTGGCCACCGAACGGACGCTGGTAGATACGACCTTGCTCGGTACGCGAGAACGGCATGCCCATGTGGTCCAGCTCGAACACCGCGGCCGGGCCTTCCTGACACATGTATTCGATAGCGTCCTGGTCACCGATGTAGTCGGAACCCTTGACGGTATCGTACATGTGCCAGCGCCAGTCATCGTTCGGGTCGGCCGAAGCGATGGCGCAGGTGATGCCACCCTGGGCGGAAACGGTGTGCGAACGCGTCGGGAAAACCTTGGTGATCACGGCAGTCTTGTGACCGCCCTGTGCCAGTTGCAGCGCAGCGCGCATGCCGGCACCGCCGCCACCAATAATGATGGCGTCGAAAGAAATCGTTGGAATGTTAGCCATGGATCAGATACCCCAGAGAATCTGCACACCCCAGACGAAGTAAGCGAACATCGCAACGCCGCATACCGCCTGGAAAAGGAAACGTACGGCAGTCGCCGACTTGCCGAACGCCATTTGCGTCAGGTAGTCGGTCGCAATGGTCCACATGCCGACCCAGGCGTGAGCGCCCAGTGCAACAAGGGCCAGCAGACTGAAGATACGCATCCAGTTGTTTGCGAACAGTTCATGCCATTGGGCGTAGCCAATGCCAGGGTTTGCCACGACATATCCGATCAGGAAAATGAAGTAAGCCGCGAGAACGACCGCAGACACACGCTGGGCCATCCAGTCATAGAGGCCCGAACGCGAAAGGTTCGTGACGTTGGTTACCATATCCAGACTCCTGCCAGAACGATCAGCACCGCAGACACGGCGATAATGATTTTCGAGCCCAGCTTGCCGCCTTCCAGCGTCTCACCGATGCCCATGTCCATGATCAAGTGGCGCACACCGGCAACCAAGTGATACAGCAAGGCGGACAGGATGCCCCAAATCACTAGCTTGGCTAGCGGACTGGTCAGACACGCTTTCACCTGACCGAAGCCTTCTTCCGAATCGAGCGACTTGTCCAATGCATAAAGCATGATGGCCAGGCTGACGAAGAGGATGACACCGGAGATACGGTGAAGAATGGACGTGTAAGCAGTGACTGGGAGTTTGATGGTCCTTAGGTCTAGGTTTACAGGTCGTTGGCTTTTCACGGCTTTTTTTTCACACTGAAGAGCCCCTAACAATCAGGGCAAAGTTGTTGGGGCGCGCACTGGTCAGGTACTCACCACCCAGGGAGTGACGACCCCCAAGAAAGCAGGCCCAAAAGCCCCTGGCGGTCGGTGGCCGAGTATAGACAGTTAGGCTACTAATGACAACGCGTTCACCTTCCCCTAATAGCGCATTGCACATAGGGCGCAAAAGGCGTAAACGGCAGGCAATTTCGCGGAAAAAGTCCGGTTAAAGCCTTCTGGAGCAAGACTTTAGGCAAATTGACATTCGGATTTATCTCACTATAGTGGTGCGGGCCCTGCGTGGGGGGTCTGTCTGATGATTCCAAGCATTAATAGGAGGCCACATGGCTGACAAAAAAGCGCAGTTGATCATCGAGGGCGCAGCCCCCGTCGAGCTGCCCATTTTAACCGGCACCGTTGGTCCCGATGTAATCGACGTACGGGGCCTGACGGCCACGGGCCGTTTCACCTTTGACCCAGGTTTCATGTCGACCGCCTCGTGCGAGTCGAAAATCACCTACATCGACGGCGACAACGGCATCCTGCTGCACCGCGGCTACCCGATCGAGCAACTGGCTGAGAAATCGGACTACCTGGAAACCTGCTACCTGCTGCTCAACGGCGAGCTGCCAACCGCAGAGCAAAAGGCCCAGTTCGTCAGCACTGTGAAGAACCACACCATGGTTCACGAGCAGTTGAAGACCTTCTTCAACGGTTTCCGTCGCGACGCCCACCCGATGGCCGTCATGTGCGGCGTTGTCGGCGCCCTCTCGGCCTTCTACCACGACTCCCTGGACATCAATAACCCCCAGCATCGCGAAATCTCCGCGATCCGCCTGGTGGCGAAGATGCCGACCCTGGCAGCCATGGTCTACAAGTACTCCATGGGCCAGCCCATGATGTACCCGCGCAACGACCTGACCTATGCAGAGAACTTCCTGCATATGATGTTCAACACCCCGTGCGAGATCAAACCGATCAGCCCGGTGCTCGCCAAGGCCATGGACCGGATCTTCATCCTCCATGCCGACCACGAGCAGAACGCCTCCACGTCCACCGTGCGCCTGGCCGGTTCGTCGGGTGCCAACCCGTTCGCCTGTATCGCTGCCGGTATCGCCGCACTCTGGGGCCCAGCCCACGGCGGTGCGAACGAAGCGGTACTGACCATGCTCGATGAAATCGGCGATGTCTCGAACATCGACAAGTTCATCGCCAAGGCCAAGGACAAGAACGATCCGTTCAAGTTGATGGGCTTCGGTCACCGGGTCTACAAGAACCGCGACCCACGCGCCACCGTCATGAAGCAGACCTGCGACGAAGTGCTCAAGGAACTGGGGATCACAAACGATCCGCAACTCGAACTGGCCATGCGCCTGGAAGAGATCGCCCTGACCGACCCGTACTTCATCGAACGCTCGCTGTACCCGAACGTCGACTTCTACTCGGGGATCATCCTCAAGGCGATCGGCATTCCAACCAGCATGTTCACCGTGATCTTCGCCCTGGCGCGGACCGTGGGCTGGATCTCCCACTGGAAGGAAATGCTCTCCAGCCCGTACAAGATCGGCCGCCCGCGCCAGCTGTACACCGGCTACGAGTCGCGTGACATCACCCAGCTGGAAGATCGGCACTAAACCCCAGCCCTAAAAAAACGGCCTCTTGATGAGGCCGTTTTTTTTGGGCTGGGGTTTAGTGAGCTGCAAGCTGCAAGCTCAGAGCAAAAGCCAAAGCAAAAGCAAAAGCAAAAGCAAAAGCAAAAAAATACCCCTGTCTCTCAACAGGGGCATTTCTGTACACCAGCTGCTTCTAACTTGCAGCTTGAAGCTTGCAGCTCGAAGCTGCCTCAGTGACTCACCGCCCCACTTGCCCCCAGGCCAGTCTGCGAACGCACGAACTGCGGGAAGAACAGCGCCCGCTCGTTTGCACCTTCAACCGACTTGTCGGTGACAGAGAAGAACCAGATGCCAACGAAGGCAATGGCCATCGAGAACAGCGCTGGGTATTCATACGGGAAGATCGCTTTCTCGTGACCCATGATCTGCACCCAGATGGTCGGACCGAGCACCATCAGGCCCACGGCACTGACCAGGCCCAGCCAGCCGCCGATCATGGCGCCACGGGTGGTCAGCTTCTTCCAGTACATCGAAAGCAGCAGGACCGGGAAGTTGCAGCTCGCCGCGATGGAGAACGCCAGGCCCACCATGAACGCGATGTTCTGCTTCTCGAACAGGATGCCCAGGCCGATCGCCAACACCGCCAGACAGATAGTGGTGATTTTCGAGACGCGAATCTCATCCTTCTCGTTGGCCTTGCCTTTCTTGATCACGCTGGCATACAGGTCATGGGACACCGCCGAGGCACCGGCCAGGGTCAGGCCTGCTACGACTGCCAGGATGGTCGCGAACGCCACCGCCGAGATGAAGCCCAGGAAGATGCTGCCGCCAACCGCGTTGGCCAGGTGCACCGCCGCCATGTTGTTACCGCCCAGCAAGGCACCTGCAGCGTCCTTGAAGGCCGGGTTGGTGCTGACCAGCAGGATCGCGCCGAAGCCGATGATGAAGGTCAGGATGTAGAAGTAGCCGATGAAGCCAGTGGCATACAGCACGCTCTTGCGCGCTTCCTTGGCGTCGCTCACGGTGAAGAAGCGCATCAGAATGTGTGGCAGGCCAGCGGTACCGAACATCAGCGCCAGGCCGAGGGAGAAGGCCGAGATTGGATCCTTCACCAGGCCGCCGGGGCTCATGATCGCCTCGCCTTTAGGGTGAACCTTCACCGCTTCGGCGAACAGCATATTGAAGTCGAAGTTGACGTGCTTCATGACCATCAGGGCCATGAACGAAGCACCCGACAGCAGCAACACCGCCTTGATGATCTGTACCCAGGTGGTGGCCAGCATGCCGCCGAACAACACGTAGAGGCACATCAGGATACCGACCAGGATCACCGCAACGTGATAGTCCAGACCGAACAGCAGCTGGATCAGCTTGCCGGCACCGACCATTTGCGCGATCAGGTAGAACGCCACCACCACCAGCGAGCCGCAGGCGGACAGACTGCGGATCTGGGTTTGCCCGAGGCGATAGGACGCCACGTCGGCAAAGGTGTATTTACCCAGGTTGCGCAGGCGCTCGGCGATCAGGAACAGGATGATCGGCCAGCCCACCAGGAAGCCGATGGAGTAGATCAAGCCATCGTAGCCGGAGGTGAACACCAGCGCGGAAATGCCCAGGAAGGACGCCGCCGACATGTAGTCGCCCGCGATTGCCAGGCCGTTCTGGAAACCGGTGATCTTGCCGCCGGCCGCATAGTAGTCGGCCGCCGAGTTGTTTTTCTTCGACGCCCAGTAGGTGATATACAAAGTCGCGCCAACGAAGGCCACGAACATCAGGATCGCCGCGACGTTGAGGGGTTGTTTCTGCACGGCGCCGGTCAGGGCGTCAGCCGCCCAGGCGCCCGGTGCGAACGCTGCGATGCTCAATAGAGCCAGTAGACGCCGGATCATTGCTGAGCCTCCTTGAGAATCGCATTGTTCAGGTCGTCGAACTCGCCGTTGGCACGTCGTACGTAGATACCAGTCAGGACGAAGGCCGAGAGAATCAGGCCGACGCCGATGGGAATGCCCCAGGTGATGGTGGACTCGGGAGACATTTTAGCCCCGAGAATGTGTGGCCCGTAGGCGATCAGAAGAATGAAGCCGGAATACAGCCCAAGCATGATCGCCGAGAGAATCCAGGCGAACCTTTCTCGTTTCTTTACCAGCTCCTTGAAGCGCGGGCTGTTTTGAATCGAGAGGTAAATGCTGTCGTTCATTGTTTTTATCCTCGCAGCACAGATTTAATTGGAACGACCCTACTCTATGCGGCTCAAGGCCAGGTTCCAGACGACCTTAGTATTAGAACGACATGACGGTTTGCCAGCTTTCTACAGTTTTCGTAGTTTCCCTTGTGGGAGCGGGCTTGCTCGCGAATGCGGTGGGTCAGTCAACAGATAATTAACTGACACACCGCATTCGCGAGCAAGCCCGCTCCCACAGGGGTTGCGCAAGATTAAGGATCGGCAGGCAAAAAAAAACCGCATGACTCAAAAGCCATGCGGTTTTCGGAACAGTCAAACCAGGCCGATTACTTGCCGGTCCACTCCTTCACGCGGTCCGGGTGCTTGGCGACCCAATCCTTCGCTGCAGCGTCCGGCTTGGCGCCTTCCTGGATGGCCAGCATGACTTCGCCGATCTCGTCTTTCGAAGCCCATTGGAACTTCTTCAGGAACTCAACCACTTCCGGGGCCTTGGTGCCCAGCTCCTTGCTGCCGATGCTGTTTACAGTCTCAGCCGCGCCATAGACGCCTTTCGGGTCTTCCAGGAAGCGCAGTTTCCATTTGGCGAACATCCAATGCGGTACCCAACCGGTGACGGCGATGGATTCGTTTTTCTTCTCGGCACGGGTCAGCTCGGCGATCATGCCGGCGCCAGAACTGGCCTTGAGTTGATAACCGGTCAGGTCGTAATCCTTGATCGCCTGTTCGGTCTTGAGCATCACGCCTGAACCGGCGTCGATGCCGACGATGCGCTTCTTGAACGAGTCGTCGGTCTTGAGATCCTCAAGCGACTTGGCCTTGACGTACTCCGGCACGATCAGGCCGATCTTGGCGTCCTTGAAGTTGGGGCCGTAGTCGACCACGTTGTCCTTGTTCTTCGTCCAATAGTCGCCGTGAGTCACTGGCAGCCAGGCCGAGAGCATCGCGTCGAGTTTGCCGGTGGCCACGCCTTGCCACATGATCCCGGTCGCAACCGCCTGCAGCTTCACGTCATAACCGAGTTTTTGCTTGATCACTTCGGCGGCCACATGGGTGGTCGCGACGCTGTCGGACCAGCCGTCAACGTAACCGATGCTCAGGGTTTTGGTTTCGGCGCTGGCCAAGGTGGAACTGATGGCCAGTACCAGTGCGGCACCTGCGCCCAAGAGTCGTCGCATCTTCATCGTTACTTCCCCGAAAGTGCTGCGCCCGACGGATGCCGGACGGCGTCAACGTATAGTTATGATGCTCAGCGCCCCCATCACGCTCGCCCTCAAACCGGTCTGAACGCCAGTGGAGTACTGACAGGATCGATCATCAACCTGTGCCGTTCCGCAACCTGCTCTGCCTGCGACGTCGAAGCAACGAGAAACGACATCAGAACGCCAGCTACCGATTCCGGGCAATTGGCGCCATCCTCACACGTGAGTTTTTCCGGCCAAACCCGGCAAATGCCAGATAACTAGCCGCCACTGCGCATGACCGTGTATCGTCCCGCTACTATCGCGCCCCGTCCGTGCCTGTTTCGTGCCTCATGGCACTTGGCTCCGCTTCGGTGGTCATAGCCTGCGAACCTCATTCGGCACCTTCCTCTAAGGGATCCAGTCATGCTCCGTTCCTTGCGCTTCGCTGCCCTCCTCGGCGGCCTTATCCTGAGTGCGTCCGCGCTGGCGGCAGATATTGACGCCGCCAGCTATGGCTATCCCTTGACCAACCCGTTCGAGGCGACCATCGCCACCACGCCGCCGGACCTGCGTCCGGAACTGCCGCTGATCGAAGACATCAACCAGGCGGACCACAGCCTGACCCTGCGCCCGGAACGCGAGTTCATCCTGCCGGACAACTTCTGGCCGGTAAAAAGCCTCACCTACCGCATGGCAACCCAGGACAAGCCCGCGCCGCTGATCTTCCTGATCGCAGGCACCGGTGCGCGCTACGACAGCACCCTCAACGAGTACCTCAAGCGCCTCTACTACAAGGCCGGCTACCACGTGGTGCAGTTGTCCTCGCCCACCAGCTTCGACTTCATGAGTGCCGCTTCGCGCTTCGCCACGCCGGGCATCACCAAGGAAGACGCCGAAGACATGTACCGGGTGATGCAGGCGGTACGCGCCCAGAACCCGAAAGTACCCGTTACCGAGTACTACCTCACCGGCTACAGCCTCGGCGCCCTGGACGCGGCCTTCGTCGCCCACCTGGACGAAACCCGGCGCAGCTTCAATTTCAAGAAAGTGCTGCTGCTGAACCCGCCGGTGAACCTCTACACCTCGATCACCAACCTGGACAAACTGGTCCAGACCGAGGTCAAGGGCATCAACAACACCACGACCTTCTATGAGCTGGTGCTGAACAAGCTGACCCGCTACTTCCAGCAAAAAGGCTACATCGACCTCAACGATGCCCTGCTGTATGACTTCCAGCAGTCCAAGCAGCACCTGAGCAACGAGCAGATGGCGATGTTGATCGGCACCTCGTTCCGCTTCTCGGCGGCCGACATCGCGTTCACCTCGGACCTGATCAACCGGCGCGGCCTGATCATCCCGCCGAAATTCCCGATCACCGAAAGCACCAGCCTCACGCCATTCCTCAAGCGCGCGCTGCAATGCGATTTCGACTGCTACCTCACCGAGCAGGTGATCCCGATGTGGCGCGCGCGCACTGACGGCGGCAGCCTGCTGCAACTGGTCGACCAGGTCAGCCTGTACGCACTGAAGGATTATTTGCAGGCCAGCCCGAAGATAGCGGTCATGCACAACGCCGACGACGTCATTCTCGGCCCGGGTGACCTGGGCTTCCTGCGCAAGACCTTTGGCGATCGCCTGACGGTTTATCCGCTAGGCGGCCACTGCGGCAACCTTAACTACCGCGTCAACAGCGACGCCATGCTGGAGTTCTTCCGTGGCTAAATATCTGCTGCTTATCGCTGCGTTACTCAGTGCGGGCATGGCCCAGGCCGACAACAGCAAGGCCAATGCGCCCGTGGTGGTGGATTCGGACGGTTTCAAGGAACCGCTGACCAAGCTCAAGTTCAACCCGGGACTGGACCAGCGCGAGTTCGAGCGTTCGACCCTCAACGCCCTGAATGTCTATGACCCGCTGGAATCCTGGAACCGCCGGGTCTATCACTTCAACTACCGCTTCGACCAATGGGTGTTCCTGCCCGTGGTCGATGGTTATCGCTACATCACCCCCGGCTTCGTGCGCACCGGCGTCAGCAATTTCTTCAACAACCTGGGGGACGTGCCGAACCTGATGAACAGCCTGCTGCAATTCAAGGGCAAGCGTTCGATGGAAACCACGGCGCGCCTGCTGCTCAACACCACCGTCGGCATCGCCGGCCTGTGGGACCCCGCCACCGCCATGGGCCTGCCGCGCCAGAGCGAAGATTTCGGCCAGACCCTGGGCTTCTATGGTGTGCCGGGCGGCGCGTATTTCGTGTTGCCGATCTTCGGTCCGTCGAATCTGCGCGACACCTCGGGCTTGTTGGTGGACTACACGGCCGAATCGGCGATCAACTTCCTGAACGTCTCGGAAGTCAGCTCCAACCACCCGGAAGTGCTGCTCCTGCGCGGCGTGGACAAGCGTTACCAGACCAGTTTCCGCTACGGCCAACTGAACTCGCCATTCGAATATGAAAAGGTGCGCTACGTGTACACCGAGTCGCGCAAGTTGCAGATAGCCGAGTAACCCTTTAAGCCAACACGCCCGATCTGGCGTGTTGGCTGCTGTACCCTTGCGCGACGCCCCTCTCCCGCCGACCTAATTTTTTCTGGTCGTTCTTCGTTTAACAAAGACAATACGCGCGCAATTGCACCACCAAGGTGATCCAAGGGCAGTCGATTTTCGATTGTGAATTTTTTATTAACATTTTGTGACACGTCGTGTAGGATTGGATCCACATGAAAAGGACGCAGTATTCAAGGATCAAGGATCGATATGAAAAACACTTCTCTTCCCTTGCCGCGCATCATCAGATGCTGATGATCGGCTAACTTCGACATCCACCTGCGTTTACTAAACAAGTGACCGAGCACGACGTGTTCAAGAGTCACTCAGTAGCGCCTGCCCTTCGTTAAACTCCAGACGCTCAAGTCTCGCGGTTTGCGTTTCCTTACCTCACTGTCATGCGCCAAGCATTACATCCAGTGTGATTATTTATGCTCGCCTTCCAACGTGCCCGCTTTAAATACTATTTCTCATCGCTGCCATTTTTTATATGGATGCTGTTCATTGGCACCTTTCTGACGCGCGCTACGTCAATGATGGTCTGGCCATTCATTTCGGTTGTTCTTTATTCGCGGTTCGGTTTCAGCACTTCGACCATCGGCCTGATTCTGACGTGCTCTATCGCACTCTCTTCGCTGGTCAGCTTCTACAGCGGGTACCTTTCCGACAAGATCGGGCGGCTTAAGATCATCGTCGTCGGTTGCGTTGTGGCGATGGTCTCCTACTTGCTGCTGGGTGTCAGCACTCATGCCGAGGGCTATATCGCCGGAACGCTGTTGGCTAACCTCTCCTGGGCCCTGGTCAACAATCCAATCAAGACGGTGATCGGTGATGTCATCGAGTCTCGCTCTTTGGTGGAACGAGCCATGCATCTGCGCTACTTCTTTCTCAATGCCGGGGCCGCCGTAGGCCCTTACTTCGGGCTCAAACTGGGCATTTCCGCGGATTCCCTGTCCTTTGTGCTGGTGACGGCATCCTATTTGGCCCTGCTGGCGGGCGTCATGGTGTTCGGTCGCGGTATCACCCTGGAAGCCATCAACACCACTTCCTTTCGAAGCACCCTGCAAATCCTTTCCCGGGATCATGTGTTCCTCCTGCTCGTGATCAACAACATCATCATGATGTTCATCTTCGGCAGCTTTGATTCCAGCGTTCCCCAATTGATGGCTTCGCTGGCATTCGAGGGGTACCTGCCCTTTATCGCCAACCTGATCGTGTTGCATGCCACGGTGATCGTGCTGTTTCAACTGCCACTGGCCAGGGTCCTGGCATCGGCGACACTAGAGACGAAGATTCATATCGGCTCTGTCTTACTGGTGTTAAGCCAGGCCGGCATGGCACTGGCGGCGCACTTTTATCAAGTGCAGTTATTGTGGTACGGCGCGGTTCTGCTACTGAGCCTTAGCCAAGCCCTACTGTTTCCATGTTTGAATCTTTTTGTCGACAGCCTGGCGCCTCGAAACCTCAGGGGCGCCTACTTTGGCGCCGCCTCGCTCTACAGTATCGGCTTTTCCGTGGCGCCCATTGTCGGAGGCTTTTTCATACAAGCATTGAGCGGAACGGCGCTGTTCATTTTCCTGACGCTGAGCAGTCTCATCATGGCCGTTACCTTCGCTGGTATTTTCACTCGACTGCGACATCGCAACTTAACTAACGACAAACATAAAACCTGCATCACCGGCCAGGAACTCCCTGTCGGCCAGTAACGCCTGACGCGTGAAACCCTCCATTCCGTTGAGGTCACTTACAACGACGTCAGGTATTTCTGCGCCTTGAAATTATTGTTTTAAATATCAATCTCGCCACTGGAGAAAGAATGAACAAGGACGACTACGACATTATTTTATGCGGCGCGGGCCCGGCAAACATTTCATTGTTGCCCGACCTCATCCAAAAGGAAGATGTCCATCGCTGTTTGATTCTGGAGAAATCCAACACCTTGGGCAGCGGTGCGATCGGACAATACCGTATTACCGCCAACTCGCTGGGCGGGGTGTTCTTGGAAAAGTTCCAGGACAAGCAGGATGAACTCAGCCAATACATGCGTACCACGGCGGAATGGAGGTATTTCAGCGAACGACGTGACGAGGCGGTCGAGTTGCGCTACGTAGGACGGTTCCTGGAACACATTGGCACCTTTGTCCAGCAGCACAAGACGCTGTACAAGCGCTTCGAAGTATCGACCTTGTCCACCGTCGAAGAAATCCAACTGACCGGCGATGGCCGCTATGTCGTGCGCTATACCGTCGACGGCCAGGCCCGAGAGGCGCTGTGCAGGAAAGTCATGGTCAACCTGGGTGGACAAGTCAACAACGTTGCCTTGCCACACCTGAATGCCATCGATAGCGACGCCATGCTCAAAGGCCAATATGACGAACAGATCAAGGCCGGCCATTACCAGAACATCGCCATTCTGGGCTCATCCCACAGTGCCGTTTCCTGCCTGATCCGCCTGATCGAACAATTGGACTTTCAAGGCCCTGTCCAACTGCTGGTCAAGCGTGACTTCAAGCTCTTCTTTGACTCGCCACAAGCGGCACTGGCCCAGGGCTACCCTTTTGTCGATGCGGATGTTTGCCAGGCCAGCCAGCGTGTCAATCGCTACTCTGGCCTCCGGTACGACTCGCTCACGTTCGCTCGCAAGATCCAACGGGGAGACATTCCCAACCTGACCGTTGTGAATATCAGTGCCGAGGATCCAGAGGCATTGCGCAAACGCCTTGACTCGGTCGACCTGGCAATCAAATGCACCGGTTTCAGCGCAACGCCAGTCAGGCTGCTCGATATCGACGGCACCCCCATCACGCTGCGCCATGACGCCCATGGTCTGATCGTGGATCACCGACTGAATCCCAGCACGGTAACGGATCGAACCTTGGAAAACTTCCACGCCTTCGGCTTGGGCGCCGGCATCAAGACCGGGGGAGACAGCGGTGGCGAGGAAAGCTTCAGCGGCCGGATAGACGGCGTGTGGATATACCAACACGTGGTGCCCCGACTCGCTTTTCATTAATAAGGACATTCAATGAACACTGGAACAGCCATTATTCTCTGCGCCGGTCGCGGCAGCCGCTTGGCCAATCGCACCCTTCACATGCCCAAACCCCTGGTCAAGACCAATGGCATCGCATTCCTGGATAACGCTTTGAGCAATATTCAACTGCATGGCATCAAGCGGGTCGTGGTGGTAGTGGGTTATCAGGCCGAGATCATCACCGGGCACCTGGACAACCTGGAGACCCTGCTGGATATCGAGTACGTGCATAACCCGGACTGGGAGACGACCAATAACATCTACTCCTTGTACCTGGCTCGCCAACACATCGGCCAGGACACGCTCATCGTTGAAGGTGACATCTTTTTCGCCGAAGCCTGCCTGGAAAAGCTGCTGCAAACGTCAAGCGACCTGGTTGCACTGGTTTCGCCACTGGGGAAAAACATGGAGGGCACCTATGCAAACCTTCATGAGGGGCGGCTCCAGAGTTTCGGCTCGACTAAAGATCGTGATCATCAGCCGCAGGAAGGACAGTACAAGACCGTCAACTTGTATCGGATAGGCTCCCCGCTGTTCGCCAGCCATGTGCGCGAGCAACTGGAGGCCCAGGTCGCAGAAGGCAACCTGAACGCCTATTACGAAGACGTCTTCAAACAAGCATGCAAGACCGGAAAGTGGGACATCGAGGCGGCGGTGGTGTCTTCGACCGAATGGTACGAGGTCGATAATTATTATGACCTGACGGTGTGCAACTACATTTCCAGCCGTGATCGCCTGGCCTTTCTCCAGAGCCGCCACGGTGGCTACTGGCGCTACCCCGTCCTTGATTTCGCCCTGATCTATAATTTCCACTTTCCTCCCCAGCAGATGAAAGACCGGATCAAGGAAAACTTCGACGATATTCTCCTCAACTATCCTGGCGGCCGGAAACTCATTGAAGAGTCGCTGAGCGAATTCATTGGCGTCCCCGCCCGTCACCTTTGCGTGTCCAATGGCGCAGCGGAAATTATCAAATTACTGCCCTCTGTCTACTCAGGCAAAGTGCTAGTCACCGTTCCGTCCTTCAACGAATACGCCAATGTTTTCGGTGAGGAGCGCACGCTCAGCCATCACACCCATGCAGACCAGGGCTTCAACATCGATCTGGATGCTGTGTTGCAGACCTGCCGAAAAGAACGCCCCTCGGTCGTCGTCATCGAGTCGCCAAACAATCCGACCGGCTGCCTCACGCCAGCCGCAGCACTCTCGGAACTGGCCAGCCAACTGGCTGAACTGAATATCGCGCTGATTGTCGACGAGTCGTTCCTGGACTTTTCACCCAGCGCCGCAAACACCCTCCTGTCTGCGCTGGACCAGCATGCGAACCTTGTCGTTATTCGCAGCATGAGCAAGACATTCGGCATCGGGGGGATCCGTATCGGTTACCTCGCCAGTGCAAATCACAGCTTGCTGGCGCAGATCAATTCGCTACTGCCCATTTGGAACCTCAATGGCTTTGCCGAGGAAATGTTGCTGCATTTGCCGCAATACAAACAGGAATACCTCGAGAGCTGCCAGCAGGTTATCCGTGACACCCAGGCATTGCGCCAGGCGCTGGACGACATCGAAGGCATCACAGCCTTTGCGACCGACTCCAACTTTGTCTATTGCCGGACCGAGCAGGTCCCGGCACAAACTTTGTGTCGCCTTCTGCTTGAACACAACCTTTACGTCAAGGAATGTTCTGGCAAGCGCAACACCGACTCAGACCACTACCTGAGAATTTCCTGCCGCACCCGTCAGGAAAACGCCCAACTCATAAGGGCATTGAAATCGACTCTGCAGGCGCTGACAGCATCGAGAAATGCGCATCTTAAGAAGGAGCTGTCCCATGCCTAAACAGGTCGTGATCTGCGGTAAGGGTGAACTGGCGATTTTTGCCTGTGAATACTTCAATGCCTCGTCCGAACACCGGATTTCTTATGTCGTTGCGGACCCGTTCGAGCCAGTGAGCAGCGAACTCACGTTGGTCGAGTACTGCCGGAACAAGGGCATTCCCCTCATTGAAAGCGGCAAGATCGAAGACCTGCCTGGCTACAAGGAAGGGCTCTTTTCATGCGATCTGTGCCTGGTGATCTTTCACAAACGAATATTGCCTCGGGCCTACATCGATTGCTGCAAACGCATCGTCAACCTGCACTTGTCGTACCTGCCCCATTACCGCGGGGTGCGTCCCATCAACTGGGCGCTAAAGAACAGCGAGCGCCAACATGGGGTGACCCTCCATGAAATCAATGAAGGCATCGACGACGGTCCGATTCTCAACCAGGTGTCGTTCTGTATTTATCCGGAATTCGAAGAAGTCATCGACACCTACAAACGGGCAATCGCTTACGCCCGCCAGTTGTTGATCGACACCTTGCCGCTGCTCGACAGGATTACCCCAGTTGAGCAACGTCACGAGGAGATGAGCATCTATTTCGAAAAGGACAACGCCCGGCTGGAAGAACGGATGACGTTCACCCGCGAGCAGTCACTGAAGTTGCTTGGCCAACATTGATCTACCGTGCCGGGCCACAGCCCTTGGTTGTGGCTCGGCAGCCTATTCGAGGAACACCATGTATTCATTGATTGCTTCGGACCTGGACGGAACCTTGCTCTTGCCCGGCGATAGGCTGGGCAACTACACCCGGACGGTGATGCGACACCTTTACGATGCCGGCCTGCATGTGGTGTTGGCAACGGGCCGCCAACAGGCCGACGTCGAGACGTTGCTCGACGACAGTTCGCCCCCCTTGCACCTGATCACCTCCAACGGTGCCAGGATCAGCAGCGCCTGTGGCGAATTGATGCGTTGCCAAGCGCTGCCTGACGACGTTGTCCAGGGGCTGATTGAAGAAGCCCGCCACATCCCTGACCTGATCATCAACCTGTACGGTCCGTGCGGCTGGTTAATCGGCTGCGAGCATGATGTCAGCGACTTCAACCGCAACCCGCATTTCCAACCGACCGTGATCCGACCCGATTCGTGGCCTACGGAAAACGTCGAAAAGGTGTTTTTCTTTCAGAAGGAAAAAAATCACCAGGCTTTATTGGCTTTGCAGAAGCGGCTGGAGCGGCGATTCGCCAACCGCATCAGCACGGTGTTCTCGTTTACCTGGTGCCTGGAAGTGATGGCCAGCGACGTTTGCAAGGGCCACGCCCTGAAACAGCTGGCCGCGTTTCTTGATGTCCCCATTGGCGCCTGCATCGCCTTTGGTGACGGCATGAATGACCTTGGCATGCTCTCAGTGGCAGGCAAGGCGGTCATCATGGGAACCGCTCACCAAGACGTGACCCAGGCGCTGCCCGATGCTCAGATCATTGGCGCCTGCAGTGACGAAGCCGTGGCCCGATACCTCTCGAAGCATGTGCTGGTGCCGATTCACTCGGTCACGCAATCCTGAGGTTCAGGCTCGTACCGCTTTCCAAAGCTTGGCCACGGCCATGACGCCCAGCAACACCACGCCACCGGCGACAATGCCCGCCACCGCATTGAGCAACATCGGCACGATAAACCCGGCGCCACCGGCGCTGGCCGTCACGCCTTCGATCCAGTGATGCACCGCTGGCACGCCGTGGGTAAGGATACCGCCGCCGACCAAGAACATGGCCGCGGTGCCGATCACCGACAGGCTTTTCATCATGTAGGGTGCTGCACGCAGGATCGCCCCGCCGATGCTTTTGGCGACCTGCCCTGGCTTCTGCGTCAACCAGAGCCCCAGGTCATCGAGCTTGACGATGCCCGCCACCAGGCCGTACACACCGACGGTCATGACAATCGCAATGCCCGACAGCACGATCACCTGTTGAGTCAGCGGCGCATCGGCGACGGTGCCGAGGGTGATGGCGATGATTTCCGCCGAAAGGATGAAGTCGGTGCGCACGGCGCCCTTGATCTTGTCCTTTTCGAAGGCCACCAGATCGACCGCCGGATCCGCCACCGCCTCGACCAGTTGCGCATGTTCAGCCTGGTCCTCGGCCTTGCTGTGAAGGAACTTGTGGGCCAGTTTTTCGAACCCTTCGAAACATAGGTAGGCGCCGCCGATCATCAACAGCGGCGTCACCAGCCAAGGGACGAAGGCGCTGATCGCCAGCGCCGACGGCACCAGGATCAATTTGTTGATGAACGACCCCTTGGCCACCGCCCACACCACCGGCAGCTCGCGCTCGGCGCGCACACCCGACACTTGCTGGGCGTTGAGCGCCAGGTCATCGCCGAGCACGCCGGCGGTTTTCTTGGCGGCCATCTTGGTCATCAAAGCGACATCGTCAAGCACGGTGGCGATGTCGTCGATCAGTACCAGCAAACTGCTTCCAGCCATGGAGGGGCTCCTTGAATAATAATGCTGCGCAGCATACCGCGAGGCGCGGGGCCTTGGGGCCTGTACGGTTAATTCGAGTACTCAAATTCGAGTGCCAGTGCTTGCCAGGCAAGGCGCCATGACGAGTCGTAGCCCGCTACGGCGAGGAATGGTAACGCAGCTGGGCAAGCACTGGCGCCGAAGTTGAGTGCACGAATTAGCCACACAGGCCACCAGGGGCATTCTTGAGCGCCGCGCGAGGCCGGTGCTACCATGCGCCACCGCCAGAACAGGCAAGGAACCCCTGGGTTTATGAGCACAATCCGCGAGCGCAACAAAGAATTGATCCTGCGTGCCGCCAGCGAAGAATTTGCCGACAAGGGCTTCGCCGCGACCAAGACCAGCGACATCGCGGCCAAGGCTGGCCTGCCCAAGCCCAACGTCTACTACTATTTCAAATCCAAGGAAAACCTCTACCGCGAGGTGCTGGAAAGCATCATCGAGCCGATTCTCCAGGCTTCGACACCGTTCAATGCCGACGGCGTACCCGGTGAGGTGCTGAGCCACTACATCCGCTCCAAGATCCGCATCTCCCGCGACCTGCCCTTCGCCTCGAAAGTCTTCGCCAGCGAAATCATGCACGGCGCCCCGCACCTGAGCCCCGACCTGGTGGAACAACTCAACGCCCAGGCCCGGCATAACATCGACTGCATCCAGACCTGGATCGACCGCGGCCAGATCGCCCCCATCGACCCCAACCACCTGATGTTCAGCATCTGGGCCGCCACCCAGACCTATGCCGATTTCGACTGGCAAATCAGCGCCGTGACCGGCAAGGCCAAGCTCGATGAAGCGAATTACGAAGCGGCGGCGCAGACGATTATTCGGTTGGTTTTGAAGGGGTGTGAGGTGGATCGCTAGCTAGGCTCGGGACCGAGTTGCGGCTTTCGCGAGCAGGCTCGCTCCCACAAAGGACTCAGGTTGTTTGCAGACTCTGTATTCACCACAAAACCCTGTGGGAGCGAGCCTGCTCGCGAAAGCCGCAACTCGATTTCAAGTCAAAGCCAAATGGCATCCCACAGCGGATAGTCGCCAAGCCGCCCTACCAGGCCTGCCCGAAGTGGATTTGCCACAACATAGCGAGCCAGCTTTACCAAATCCTCTTCCCGCCGCAGCGCTCGGTCATGAAATCCTTGTTGCCAAAGGCTGACTTTATTATCCAGGCGCAGATTTACAGCTTTAGTAGTCAATGATTTGGTCCTTTGCATCAACTCACTCAAAGACCCCTTGCGCAACTCAATCAGCCAATGGAAATGATCAGGCATGACCACCCAGGCCAATGAATCAGCCCAGCCTTGCTCCTGAGCTTTTCGAAATTGATCAACAACCAGCCTCCCCAGAATAACGTCCTTAAAAACGGGTGCACGGCACAATGTATTGGTGGTCAGTAAATAGATCCGGCTGGATTCGGCGTAGCGGCCGAGGCGCAGTCTATGTGAAGCAGGTGAACCAGGCATTCCTTGCCCCTTCGATGATTTGATTCATGGAGAAGGCTAGACCTGTGGATGCCTGGATGGGAGGCAGACTTTTGGCTGGATGTGTCTGGTAGATAGCTATCGCGAGCAGGCTCGCTCCCACAGTTTAGATCTGCGGCGTTTGCAGAGTGTCTGCCCACCTCAACCCTCCTGTGGGAGCGAGCCTGCTCGCGATAGCGGAAGCTCAGTCAATACAAAATCAAGCCCCAGCATCCGCCCTCAACCGCACCGCCTCCACCGCCCTCACCGCCACCTGCTCATCCACATCCGAAACATCCCCACTCACCCCAATCGCTCCCAGCACTCTCCCGGCCTGATCCCTGATCAACACCCCACCCGGGGCCGGCACGACGTTGCCTTGGCCCAATCCATTCAACGCGGCGAAGAACGCCGGGCGTTGCTGGGCGTCCTGGGCGAGCAGGCGCGAGCCTTTGCCCAGGGCGATGGCGCCCCAGGCCTTGCCGATGGCGATCTGCGGGCGTAGCAGGCTGGCGCCGTCTTCGCGCTGCAAGGCAACCAGGTGCCCGCCACTGTCCAGGACCGCGACGGTCAAGGGTGCGGCGCTGATTTCACGTCCTGCGGCAAGCGCTTGCCCGGCCAGGTTGATGGCGATTTTCAAGGTTAGAACGCTCATGGGTACTGTCCTTCTTTTGTTATGGGAAAGCCTTGCGGGCTTCACTTTCAGAAAACCGAACAAAACAAATAGAACACAACAAAACATATTTTTGTATACAATAATTTTCACAACTAACCTTTGACGACAAAAGGCCGCAGCAAAACCTGGCCTTCCGACGAATGAAACAGGTGCTTGAGGAAATGGATTGACCTGCGTCGTTCGCCGTGAATACACTCTGCGCAAAGCCACTTGTATACAATTACAAAACGTAAGAGGCACAAAACTATGAGCAAAATGAGAGCAATCGAAGCCGCCGTTCTGGTGATGCGCCGTGAAGGCGTGGACACCGCCTTCGGCATCCCGGGTGCAGCGATCAACCCGCTGTACTCCGCCCTGCAAAAGGTGGGTGGCATCGATCATGTCCTCGCTCGCCACGTTGAAGGCGCCTCGCACATGGCCGAGGGCTACACCCGGACCAAGGCCGGCAACATCGGCGTGTGCATCGGCACCTCGGGCCCGGCCGGCACCGACATGGTGACCGGGCTCTACAGCGCTTCGGCCGACTCGATCCCGATCCTGTGCATCACCGGTCAAGCGCCCCGCGCCCGCATGCATAAAGAAGACTTCCAGGCCGTGGACATCACCAGCATCGTCAAGCCCGTGACCAAGTGGGCGACCACCGTGCTGGAACCGGGCCAGGTGCCGTATGCCTTCCAGAAGGCGTTCTTCGAGATGCGCTCCGGTCGGCCGGGCCCGGTGCTGATCGATTTGCCGTTCGACGTGCAGATGGCCGAGATCGAATTCGACATCGACGCCTACCAACCGCTGCCCCTGGCCAAACCCGCGGCCAACCGCGTGCAGATCGAGAAAGCCCTGGCGATGCTCAATCAGGCTGAACGCCCCTTGCTGGTGGCTGGCGGCGGCATCATCAATGCCGATGCCAGCGACCTGCTGGTGGAGTTCGCCGAGCTGACTGGCATTCCGGTCATTCCGACCTTGATGGGCTGGGGCACGATCCCGGATGACCATCCGTTGATGGTCGGCATGGTCGGTCTGCAAACCTCTCACCGCTACGGCAACGCCACCTTGCTCAAGTCAGACGTGGTGCTGGGCGTCGGCAACCGCTGGGCCAACCGTCACACCGGTTCGGTGGACGTCTACACCGAAGGCCGCACGTTCATTCACGTGGACATCGAGCCAACCCAGATCGGCCGGGTGTTCACTCCCGACCTGGGTATCGTCTCCGATGCCGCCTCCGCCCTGACAGTGTTCATTGAAGTGGCCCGCGAGTGGCAAGCCGCCGGCAAATTGAAGAACCGCAACGCCTGGTTGCAGGATTGCCAGCAACGCAAGGCCAGCCTGCAACGCAAGACCCACTTCGACAACGTGCCGGTCAAGCCACAACGGGTATACGAGGAAATGAACCAGGTGTTCGGCAAGGACACCTGTTATGTCAGCACCATCGGCCTGTCGCAGATCGCCGGCGCGCAGTTCCTCCACGTCTACAAGCCACGCCATTGGATCAACTGCGGCCAGGCCGGGCCTTTGGGCTGGACCATTCCGGCGGCGCTGGGGGTGGTCAAGGCCGATCCGAGCCGCAAGGTCGTGGCGCTGTCGGGCGACTATGATTTCCAGTTCATGATCGAAGAGCTGGCGGTGGGTGCCCAGTTCAAATTGCCGTACATCCACGTTGTGGTAAACAACTCCTACCTGGGCTTGATTCGCCAGGCCCAGCGCGGCTTCGACATGGACTATTGCGTACAACTGTCGTTCGACAACCTCAACGCCCCGGAACTCAACGGTTATGGCGTGGACCACGTAGCCGTGGCCGAAGGCCTGGGCTGCAAGGCGCTGCGGGTGTTCGAACCGGCCGGTATCCAACCGGCGCTGCGCCAGGCCCAGGCAATGATCGAGGAGTTCAAGGTGCCGGTGATCGTCGAGATCATCCTGGAGCGGGTGACCAACATCTCCATGGGCACCGAGATCAACGCCGTCAATGAGTTTGAAGACCTGGCGCTGGTGGGCAACGATGCACCCACAGCCATCTCATTGCTCGACTGAGGTTTTTTGTGGGAGCGAGCCTGCTCGCGAAGATGTATCTGTCATTCAGTGCTGACTGACACACCGCTTCGCGAGCAGGCTCGCTCCCACAGGGGACTTCACCAATATTCACAGGAGACCACCATGCCGCGTTTCGCCGCCAACCTGTCCATGCTGTTCACCGAGCAGGATTTCCTCGCCCGTTTCGAAGCCGCCGCCAAGGCCGGTTTCAGTGGTGTCGAATACCTGTTCCCCTATGACTACAGCTCCGCCGAACTCAAGGCCTTGCTCGACGCCAACGACCTGACCCAGGTGCTGTTCAACCTGCCGGCCGGCGACTGGGCCAAGGGCGAGCGCGGCATTGCCTGCCTGCCGGACCGGGTCGAGGAATTCCGCGCCGGTGTCGACCTGGCAATCGCCTATGCCCAGGTCCTGGGCAACACGCAGGTCAACTGCCTGTCGGGGATTCGCCCGCAGAACTGCAGTGAGACCCTGGTGGAAAAAACCTTCATCGCCAACCTGAAATACGCCGCCGAGAAGCTGCAGGCCAAAGGCATCAAGCTGGTGATGGAAGCCATCAACACCCGCGACATTCCCGGTTTCTACCTGAACAACACCGCCCAGGCCCTGTCGATCCGCGAGCAGGTGGGCAGCGCCAACCTGTTCCTGCAATACGACATCTACCACATGCAGATCATGGAAGGTGACCTGGCCCGGACCCTGTCGGCGCACTTGGGCGAGATCAATCATGTGCAACTGGCGGACAACCCGGGCCGCAACGAGCCGGGCACGGGCGAAATCAACTACCGCTTCCTGTTCGAACACCTGGACCGCATCGGCTACCAGGGTTGGATCGGCTGCGAATACAAGCCACTGACCACCACCGAAGCGGGCCTGGGTTGGCTGAAAACCCATAACGCGACCTGACTGGCGCGGGCTTTTGTGGCGAGGGAGCTTGCTCCCGCTCGGCTGCGAAGCAGACGCATGATTTTTCACCCTACATGGATTTCTGGGGCCGCTTCGCGGCCCAGCGGGAGCAAGCTCCCTCGCCACAGAAACCCGGGACATTTCAATAAGAGAGGATTTTCCCATGGCTAAAATCGGATTCATCGGCACCGGCATCATGGGCCACCCCATGGCACTGAACCTGCAAAAGGCCGGTCACAGCCTGTTCCTGTCCCAGCACCACGACCCGGCCCCGGCCGACCTGCTGGCCGGCGGCGCGGTGGCCTTGGCCAACCCGAAGGAAGTGGCCCAGGAAGCCGAGTTCATCATCGTCATGGTCCCGGACACGCCGCAGGTCGACGACGTGCTGTTCCGCGCCGACGGCGTCGCGGCGGGCGTGGGCGCGGGCAAGGTGGTGATCGACATGAGCTCGATCTCCCCCACCGCCACCAAGGCGTTCGCGGCGAAGATCAATGAAAAAGGCGCGCAGTACCTCGATGCCCCAGTCTCCGGTGGTGAAGTCGGTGCCAAGGCCGCCACCCTGAGCATCATGGTCGGTGGCGACAGCGCCGCCTTCGAACGCGCGCTGCCACTGTTCCAGGCCATGGGCAAGAACATCACCCTGGTGGGCGGCAACGGTGACGGCCAGACCGCCAAAGTGGCGAACCAGATCATCGTCGCCCTGAACATCCAGGCGGTGGCCGAAGCGCTGTTGTTCGCCTCGAAAAACGGTGCCGACCCGGCCAAGGTCCGTGAAGCGCTGATGGGTGGTTTCGCGTCGTCGAAGATCCTCGAAGTGCACGGCGAACGCATGATCAAGGGCACCTTCGATCCGGGCTTCCGCATCAGCCTGCACCAGAAGGACCTGAACCTGGCCCTGCAAGGCGCCCGGGAGCTGAACATCAACCTGCCCAACACCGCCAACGCCCAACAAGTGTTCAGCACCTGCGCGGCCATCGGCGGCAGCAACTGGGATCACTCGGCGCTGATCAAGGGGCTGGAGCATATGGCCAATTTCTCGATTCGAGATAACTGACACACCACAAAAAACTGTGGGAGCGAGCCTGCTCGCGATAGCGGACTTTCAGTCGACATCGATATTGAATGTCAGGCCCTCATCGCGAGCAGGCTCGCTCCCACAGGTAACCGAGTCGCCTCAGCCAATAATAAAAACCGGGAGCCCGCCATGTCGGTCGATCCGCAACAACTGCTGCGCGAGCTGTTTGCCACAGCCATCGACGCGGCCCATCCGCAGCAAGTCCTTGAACACTACCTGCCCAGCGACCGCAGCGGCCGGGTG
>NZ_JAGDEZ010000119.1:0-524 GCF_017498305.1 Pseudomonas sp. OA65 | reverse complement strand
GGGTGCCTTACCCAAACTCCCCCTGTGGGAGCGGGCTTGCTCGCGAAAGCGGGGCATCAGCCAGCATCCATTCAACTGACCTGACGCATTCGCGAGCAAGCCCGCTCCCACACTGTTCTGTGGCGCTGCAATAGGGTGCCTCACCCAGTTCCCCTGTGGGAGCGAGCCTGCTCGCGATAGCGGTGTGTCAGCCAGCATCATTCAACTGACCTGACGCCTTCGCGAGCAAGCCCGCTCCCACACTGTTCTGTGGCGCTGCAAATAGGGTGCCTCACCCAGTTCCCCTGTGGGAGCGAGCCTGCTCGCGAAAGCGGGGCATCAGTCAGCATCCATTCAACTGACCTGACGCATTCGCGAGCAAGCCCGCTCCCACACTGTTCTGTGGCGTTGCGAATAGGGGTGCCTTACCCAAACTCCCCCTGTGGGAGCGGGCTTGCTCGCGAAAGCGGGGCATCAGCCAGCATCCATTCAACTGACCTGACGCATTCGCGAGCAAGCCCGCTCCCACACTGTTCTGTGGCGCT
>NZ_JAGDEZ010000118.1:0-527 GCF_017498305.1 Pseudomonas sp. OA65 | reverse complement strand
ACATTCGCCGAAAATTCGAATTTCTCAACTAAGAGAACTCACAAATTTTACCTTAGCCTGATCCGTTACCAGTGAAAGTAACGTTCAGTCTATCTTTCTATCACATACCCAAATTTTTAAAGAACGAACTAGTCAAAGACTAGAAATCAACATTCACCATCGAACCGATGGAATGCTCATTTCTAAGCTTTATACAATCGAAGCAGTAGTGGTGGAGCCAAGCGGGATCGAACCGCTGACCTCCTGCGTGCAAGGCAGGCGCTCTCCCAGCTGAGCTATGGCCCCGTATTTCTACAGGCGTTTCCCACACAAAATTGGTGGGTCTGGGCAGATTCGAACTGCCGACCTCACCCTTATCAGGGGTGCGCTCTAACCAACTGAGCTACAGACCCAATTTCGGGCTGCTTCTATCGTCTTCTTCAATGAATCAAGCAATTCGTGTGGGAGCTCATGAAGCAGCTGCGGTCGTCGATTAAGGAGGTGATCCAGCCGCAGGTTCCCCTACGGCTACCTTGTTACGACTTCAC
>NZ_JAGDEZ010000117.1:0-531 GCF_017498305.1 Pseudomonas sp. OA65 | reverse complement strand
GTCCACCATCAATCCCTGTGGGAGCCGAGCTTGCTCGCGATGGCGGTGGGTCAGTTTGCAGGGATGTTGGATGGGCTGCCGTCTTCGCGAGCAAGCCCGCTCCCACAGGGTTCCGAGGTATTCACGGAATTGGAGTCCACCATCAATCCCTGTGGGAGCCGAGCTTGCTCGCGATGGCGGTGGGTCAGTTTGCAGGGATGTTGGATGGGCTGCCGTCTTCGCGAGCAAGCCCGCTCCCACAGGGGTTCCGAGGTGTTCACGGCATTGGAGTCCACCATCAATCCCTGTGGGAGCCGAGCTTGCTCGCGATGGCGGTGGGTCAGTTTGCAGGGATGTTGGATGTGCTGCCGTCTTCGCGAGCAAGCCCGCTCCCACAGGGGTTCCAAGGTGTTCACGGCATTGGAGTCCACCATCAATCCCTGTGGGAGCCGAGCTTGCTCGCGATGGCGGTGGGTCAGTTTGCAGGGATGTTGGATGGGCTGCCGTCTTCGCGAGCAAGCCCGCTCCCACAGGGTTCCGAGGTATTCACGG
>NZ_JAGDEZ010000116.1:0-538 GCF_017498305.1 Pseudomonas sp. OA65 | reverse complement strand
TGTGGCGAGGGAGCCCCCGCCGCGTCTTCGACGCTGCGCTGTCGCGCAGCAAACAATTATTCGGCCTAAGATAGGAGGTGCGCGCAGGACAGAGGCCGTAGTTATCACTGGCGTGTTCGCACCCGAGAGGGAGAGTGGTCCGCACGGTATCGGCGTGGAGTCGTTGTTGGCACAGCATGCTGTGACCACGTATAGGAGAGTGAACCCTTTCGCCACCGTGTAACCTGCGCCTTGGAATCTATTTAGAAGATCAGATACCTGAGTTTTTGGGTAGGAGCTTGCTCACGAAGTCAGTCTGACAGCTGGCCAGGATTATGGCCGAGTACATATCCATCGCTGCGGTAACGGCCACTTAGGGTTCCGCCCTGACGGCGGCTCACTTTTGAGAAGCGCAAAAGTAAGCAAAACGCTTTTGCCCCACCACTCGGCACCTCGCCTAGGCTCGGTGTGCCCTCACTCCGGCATTGCTCCGTGGGCCGCCGCGAAGGGCCATCCATGGCCCAGCGCGGCTATCCCGGCATCCATGCCGGGATGCCCA
>NZ_JAGDEZ010000115.1:0-545 GCF_017498305.1 Pseudomonas sp. OA65 | reverse complement strand
GTGAAGTCGTAACAAGGTAGCCGTAGGGGAACCTGCGGCTGGATCACCTCCTTAATCGACGACCGCAGCTGCTTCATGAGCTCCCACACGAATTGCTTGATTCATTGAAGAAGACGATAGAAGCAGCTTTAAGCTCCAAGCTGATAGCTCACAGCTAACAGTTACAAGCTCGAAATTGGGTCTGTAGCTCAGTTGGTTAGAGCGCACCCCTGATAAGGGTGAGGTCGGCAGTTCGAATCTGCCCAGACCCACCAATTTTGTTATGGGGCCATAGCTCAGCTGGGAGAGCGCCTGCCTTGCACGCAGGAGGTCAGCGGTTCGATCCCGCTTGGCTCCACCATAAACTGCTTCTGAAAGCTTAGAAATGAGCATTCCATCAAGGTGATGGTGAATGTTGATTTCTAGTCTTTTGATTAGATCGTTCTTTAAAAATTTGGGTATGTGATAGAAAGATAGACTGAACGTTACTTTCACTGGTAACGGATCAGGCTAAGGTAAAATTTGTGAGTTCTCTTAGTTGAGAAATTCGAATTTTCGGCGAATGT
>NZ_JAGDEZ010000114.1:0-552 GCF_017498305.1 Pseudomonas sp. OA65 | reverse complement strand
CTGGCGGCAACCTCGAAGCCATCGCCCCGAACACCGCGCCAGTCAGCACTGTGGTTAGCGATGTCAACGACACCACCACCGTGACATTGACCGCCAATCCGACCGTGAACGAAAACGGCACCATCACTTATACCGCCACCCTGACCGGCGCCGACGGCAAACCAGTTACCGCGCAGAACGGTCCGGTCACCGTGACGTTGGAAAGCGGCAAGACCATCACCATCGCAGCCGGCGCAAGTTCGGGCATCTTGGACGTAGCGGTCGGCAACGACGTGTACCAAGGCCCAACGACAGTTACTGAGTCGATCAAAGATGCATCCGGTGGCAACCTCGAAGCCATCGCCCCAAACACCGCCCCGGTCAGCACCGTGGTCAGCGACGTCAACGACACCACCACCGTGACGTTGACCGCCACACCGACTGTCAATGAAAACGGCACCATCACTTATACCGCCACCCTGACCGGTGCCGACGGCAAACCCGTCACCGCACAAAACGGTCCGGTCACCGTGACGCTGGAAAGTGGCAAAACCATCACCATCGCAGCCGGTG
>NZ_JAGDEZ010000113.1:0-580 GCF_017498305.1 Pseudomonas sp. OA65 | reverse complement strand
CCTCGCCACAATGATTCAAGCTGGCCTTGGATTCAGGCAAGCCTTAAGTGAGCGGCATACCTGTGGGAGCGAGCCTGCTCGCGATGAGGCCGGCAAGCCATTCACATAAACCAGCAGGCAAAAAAAAACGGCGCAACCTAAGTCGCGCCGGCGGTGGTGCCAGTGGCTGTGCGGATATTCATGGGTCCGCACAAACCACTGTTGAACCCGTCCACTGTGGGAGCGAGCCTGCTCGCGAAAGCGGTATGCCTGTCACCGGAATGCTGAATGTCCCGCCGCCATCGCGAGCAGGCTCGCTCCCACAGGGTCGGGGGTGAATGCAGATATTGCGTACACCCCAGACTCCTTCGGGAGCAGTGCTGCTTATTGAAAAAAGTGAGGAACCTGTGGCGAGGGAGCTTGCTCCCGCTTGAGTGCGAAGCGCTCACAAAAAAGGGGCTGCTACGCAGCCCAGCGGGAGCACGCTCCCTCGCCGCGATGACTGAACGTGGAGTTTGGTACTGGCATAGCCATACAGAAGGAGCCACCTACCGTATTTTATACAAAAATAACAACGCTCACGTACGCTAGAAGTGATAAT
>NZ_JAGDEZ010000112.1:0-597 GCF_017498305.1 Pseudomonas sp. OA65 | reverse complement strand
TCGGTGCCTCGCCTAGGCTCGGCATGCCTGAACGAAGGCATTGCTCCGTGGGCCGCCGCGAAGGGCCATCCATGGCCCAGCGCGGCTAACCCGGCATCCATGCCGGGTTGCCCACTGCGCAATACCTGCGTTCAGCCAGCGTGGTTAATGGGGCGCCCGAGATCAACGTCCACCGCGAGGCGGCCTGGTAGCCGACCTGGTTCTTGATGGGACCGTGTTTCTCCTGTGGGAGCGGGCTTGCTCGCGAAAGCGGTGGATCAGTTTGTGATGATGTTGGATGTGCCTATGTCATCGCGAGCAAGCTCGCTCCCACAGTGGATCTTGGTGTTCATGAGTCTTGCGTTCACCGCAGGCCCATTGTGGGAGCGAGCTTGCTCGCGATAGCAGTGGCTCAGCCACATAGATGCCGGCATGTGCCCCGCTCTTGCTCTTGCTCTTGCTCTTGCTCTTGCTTTAGATCTTGATCTGGACGCCCCGTTAAACCACGCTGGCCGAACGCAGGCATTGCGCAGTGGGCATCCCGGCATGGATGCCGGGATAGCCGCGCTGGGCCATGGATGGCCCTTCGCGGCGGCCCACGGAGCAATGCCGGAGTGA
>NZ_JAGDEZ010000111.1:0-615 GCF_017498305.1 Pseudomonas sp. OA65 | reverse complement strand
CCCTGACCGGCAGCGTGCTGACCAACGACACCCAAGGTGCGGACCCTGTGGCCTCCGGCCCAATCACCCCCGGCACCTTCACCGGCACCTACGGCACCCTGGTGCTCAACGCCGACGGTTCCTACACCTACACCCTCAACTCCGCCGACGCCGACTTCAAGGGTTTGCACGGCGGCGGCAATGGCAGCGAAACCTTCACCTACACCCTGACCGATGCGGATGGCGACACCAGCACCGCGAACCTGGTCTTGCAGGTGCACAACAACGACGACCCGGTGATCATCACCGGCCTCGACACCGAAGGCGGCGAGCTGTCGTTGCAGGAAAAAAATCTCAGCGATGGCAGCAGCCCGGATGCATCGGCCCTGACCCAAAGCGGCACGTTCACCGTGACGGCGTTGGACGGTGTGCAGACCCTGAGCGTAGGCGGGATCAATGTGGTGACGGGCGGTGTGGCGGCGGGTTTCCCACAATCGATTACCACCGCACTGGGCAACACCCTGACCATCACCGGCTTCAACGCGGCTACCGGTGTAGTGAGCTACAGCTACACGCTTCTCGACAACGAAGCCCATCCAAACGCCAACGGTGCCAACAGCGTTAGCGAGCAATTCG
>NZ_JAGDEZ010000110.1:0-617 GCF_017498305.1 Pseudomonas sp. OA65 | reverse complement strand
ACGCCTGCTGTGCCTGGCCGAAGACGAGCACATCCTGCTGGTGACCCAGCACCACATCGTCTCCGACGGTTGGTCGGTGGCGGTGTTGATCGGCGAGTTCAACGCCCTCTACGCCGCGTTCAGCCAGCAGCTCGACGACCCGCTGCCGCCCCTGGCCCTGCAATACGCCGACTACGCCAGCTGGCAACAGCAGCACCTGCAAGGCGAACGCTTGCACGCCCAGGTCGGTTTCTGGAAAGCACACCTGGACGGCGCCCCGGCGCTGCTGGAACTGCCCAGCGATTATCCTCGGCCGCAAGTGCAAAGCTACCAGGGCGCGGCGCTGGCCCTGCAACTGCCGGCGCCGCTCAGCGCCCGCTTGCGCCGCTTCAGCCAGCAACAAGGCCTGACCCCGTTCATGACCTTGCTCGGTGCCTGGTCGATCCTGCTGTCGCGCCTGAGCAACCAGCCCCAGGTGGTGGTCGGCACGCCAGTGGCCAACCGTCCACGTCGGGAAACCGAGGCCTTGATCGGCTTCTTCGTCAACACCCTGGCCCTGCGCATCGACGTCCAGGCCCACAGCCGCGTCGACCAGTTACTGGAGCAGATCAAGGCCTCCACCCTCGACGCCTACAGCC
>NZ_JAGDEZ010000010.1:23249-195868 GCF_017498305.1 Pseudomonas sp. OA65 | reverse complement strand
AAGGGTGAGTCTGTTTTTTTTTTATTGGAAGAAGAGGGCACCAGGGGATTTTCTGGGGCGTTTGTGGGGGCGGGAGTTTTTTAAAAAAGACGCCTTTGTGGCGAGGGGATTTATCCCCGCTGGGTTGCGAAGCGACCCCAGGCTTTTTACGACTGCTGCGCAGCCGAGCGGGAGCAAGCTCCCTCGCCACGGGAGAGTGCCGTCACTGAATCAGTAATCATCCCCACGTTCCGTCACATCCTTCTCGACACTCGGCGCATTCGGGTCATGGCCCTGGGGAAACTTGCCCTTGAGGTTCCAGGCGAACGCGATGATCTCGGCAATCGTGCGGTACAGCTCTTCCGGGATGCTCTCCCCCTATTCCATCCGTGCCAGCAGCTTCACCAGCTCGGCATTTTCATAGATCGGTACTTCACTGTCCCGGGCGATCCGCAGGATTTCCAGGCCGAGGCGGAGTTAATGAGCAAGTTGCACAAGGGCCGCTGAACGTTTCAAACTACAGGCTGTGAGAAAAACAGTAGATCGCAGCCTTGTTAGCTATATCGCGCTTAGACTCTTCCCTGTTTTGTAAAATAGTTAACGATCTCCTTCGCACTCGGGCACTGTGGGTGCGAGGCCGCTTGGCGAATGCTAAAGCCATAATGCTTGACCATTTTCTTTGCGAATGCGGTTTTGTTGCCCGGACCCCGTTTACCAAGCCCATTTGATATTTCTTTGAGACGGTCCCATGGCTTGTTCGGTGTTTGCTCGGGCTGTGGCTCATCAAAGTTGTGCACACCAAGCCATTTGCCTATGGCATTTGAGTCAGCCAAGAACCATCCTTCCAATGCTTTTACAGCGACAAATGTGATATCTATCCGTGCGTTTGAGATACGTTCTTTAACGGTATCAACTGAGTCTTCGTCTTCGAGGTCGGTCAGCACCACGATTCTATCTACCTCTTGCTGATCCAGACGTGCCAGATAAGCATCGATATTTTGCGGTAGTAGATTGCCGCCACCCTTGGCATTGACCACGGGGTTGACCAACTCAAAGTCGTTCGCCTGCAAAAACGCTTTGAAGTCGGCCGATTCGATGACGATTTTTTCGCTATCGCCTTCCACGATGAACCCAACTTTTACCATGGCAGACCTCCATCAAAAAGGTTGGTCAGCCACGCCGTATCCAAGGGAATATCTTTTTTATCCACCGCCGAGTCCGAAGCACACTTGATCTTGGTCTTGCCATCCTCTTTATTCACTAACCGAAGCTCTTCAAGGTCCAGATTGCGAACAACGGATTCGCTATGAGTGGTGATGAAAACAGGATGCTCCACAGACGCATTTTCACGCATCAACTGAACCAGTTCGCCGATCGCTTTCGGATGAATGCCTCGCTCCGGCTCCTCTATGATTGTTATGCCTGGTTTGTCTGAACGGCTTAACACAGCGGTCATGATGCAGAGAGCATAGATGGTACCGTCTGAAATTAGCCGTGCCGGGAATCGAGCTTTTGTTCCTTCTTCCTTAAAGGTTATTACTGTAGAGCCGTCCAGCCTTTGCTTCTCGGTAGACACATTTTCCATTCCTGGAACGATCAATTCGATCCATTCAAGAACTTGGTCGCGAAAGCGCTCGTTTTTCTCCAGAATTGACAACATGGTTGCCACGTTCCGACCGTGGCTATCAAGTGTCGTCGCGTCTGCTGTCGAACTGTCAGGTTCCTTGGCTTCCAGCGGGTCGATTCGAAATACCTGGATATTGGTAAGCATTCGATACAACGGTGAATGGCTGAGCAGCATCAGCGCAGTCATGTCCTGTGCATACTCAGGTAGGAGATGCAGTCCCTGAGTGTCACTCAAGACAATCTGCGTCTCATCGCTGCTCTTGCGGTCAATGACCTGTTTGTCGTTGACTTTTAAGCTCTCAAGTATTTTAGGTACCCGGTCTATGCCTGATATTTTCAGGCTGTAGTCGAAAGTCTCTCCCTTGAGCTTTACCCGGATGGCGAAAGAGATTGTCGTGCGTTTTTCCTTTCGATGCTTGAAGCAGTGGATTTGCTGGAATCCCCCGAAGTCGCGTATTGCCTGAGCCGCTCCTCGCTTCACTATCGCTCCCAAAAAAGCCAGCGCATCAGTGATGTTGCTCTTACCTGCGCCATTCGAGCCGGCAAAAGCTGTAAAGGGCGGCACGTCCCTCAGGACGATGTTAGCCGCGCTCTTGAAGCCTTTGATCTCGAGGTATTCAATTTTCATCGCAAATCCTCAGCGTTCTTCAGTCACCGTTTCAGCACGGAAATTCTTGAGAACAGGTGCTTGAAATCATTTTTCGCAACGTATTCTACTCAAGGGGGGCTGATTCTATAGGCAATTTGAAACGTACGCTCCTAGGCAAAATCAGTCAGCGCTATGGAGTAGCGGCCATTCAAGAACCAAGGACGGTGGTTCCTGATTTTTTATGGCAATTTTAAATGCGTTGTTTCAGCGCTTCGAAATTATGAGGCAGGAAAGCAACAACCCGCCGAAGCGGGTTGCGTGGTTGAAAAACGTTATTGTCCCTCCTGTACCTCGAATCCCCGTTGCTCAATTACCCCAAACACATCACTTACATCCTGGACCAGGATCCGAGCGATGTTAGTTACGGTATTGATGTCGTTTTCGGCGTAGTCGGGCAGGGTGGTCCAGGCCATGAGATTGAGGTATTTGAGGACGGCG
Organism: Pseudomonas sp. OA65; assembly: GCF_017498305.1. NCBI lineage: Bacteria > Pseudomonadati > Pseudomonadota > Gammaproteobacteria > Pseudomonadales > Pseudomonadaceae > Pseudomonas > Pseudomonas sp. OA65. Next base: position 193,176 of record NZ_JAGDEZ010000010.1, on the reverse strand, counting down.
TCAAGGCGTTCGTTGAGGCAGCTATGGAGTTCACCCAGTGGCGCGTCGGCGTCAATGAGGAGGACGGGATGTTCGGTGGCGAAGTGAGACATGGGGGTGTGGTTGAGCGGGTGTCGAGTCGTCATGGTGTTAATCCTGATGAAGATTGAATTGCCACCGTTCTGCTGCGAAACAGGATGGGTGGCAGCTATGCGCGGGTTCGCAGACCGGAGGATTAACACCAAGACCCGGCAGACCCGAAGGTCTCCCACGCACAACCGCCATGGAACGATGCGCGACCAGGAGCCGACCCGTACATGACAGGATAAGGTATTAATCTTAAGGGCTGCGAAACCCTTCGCCAACCAATGTCAGCGACAGATCAACTTTAGGCAGCGATTTTGGTTGCCGCAACCTGGCTGTAGGATGCCAGGGGACGTATCTGGCGAGTGATTCTCCTCGATTTGTGATGCAAACCCGGTCAAACCGTGTGTTGCGCTGCGTCTGAGGGGGCGGCTGCGTGAGATTTGGCTCGCTTCGCGTCCCGAGGGGAGCAAGCTCCGTCTCTATAGGTAGCTATTTCCTACAAGATTTGCAGACTTAAAATCTTTGGCGTCGTTATCGAATGAGTGATTGTCGGTAGCGGAGGGTTTGGTTCCGTTTGGTATCGTTGCCGGGCTCAGTAATCATCACCGCGCTCGGTCACATCCTTTTCGACACTCGGCGCATTCGGGTCATAGCCCTGGGGAAACTTGCCCTTCAGGTTCCACGCAAACGCAATGATCTCGGCAATCGTGCGGTACAGCTCCTCCGGGATGCTGTCCCCCAACTCCATCCGTGCCAGCAGCTTCACCAACTCGGCGTTTTCATAGATCGGTACTTCGCTTTCGCGGGCGATGCGCAGGATTTCCTCGGCCAAGGCTTCGTCGCCCTTGGCGGTGAGGGTGGGGGCGTGGTGGCCGTCGTATTTGAGGGCGATGGCCTGGCGGGGTTCGGTGTGGGTGGTCATGCGGTTTCGTCCACCCAGCGTTGTTCCAGGCGAGTCTTGGGGCCTTGGGGCGGGGTGCCGAGGTGGCAGTCCAGGTCGCCGACATTCAGACCGCACGTTACAAGGCGTTCACGCAAGGCAGTCAGGTTGCTTTCGATCAGGCTCGCGGTGTACGGCCGTTCTGCCCAGAGCTGGCTGGACAGGCTGCCGCTGAGCAACTGGGCCTGAATCTGCAACGGGCCGAGGGGCTCCATGTCAAACGCCAGCTCGACCCGCCAGAGCTGCTGTTTCGGCTCGCGTTCTTCCCGGCGTTCGTCGGGTTGTTCCCGGGGCGGGGTTTCTTCGCGCTGGAACTTGACCTGCAATGGAACGATGTCCTGCAGGTTGCGCATCGGGATCTCCAACTGCCAGGTGCTCATCAGTCGGCCGTCGTCGGTCAGGCCGGTCTGTTCAAGGCTCGACAATTGATGGCTTTGCAGGCGCGAGACGGCCGCGGCGGCCAGGCGCAGCAGGTGTTCCAGGTCACCTTCTTCGTCTTGCTCTTTCAACTGCCGCGAGGGCAGCGGGAAGCTGGTGGGCGACGGTTTGGCGCTGACCTGGCCGAGCATCCCCAGGGCACTGCGCACGAAACTCGGCAAGGCCTGGGCCAGGGTGTTGGCAGCAATGATGGCGCCAAGGTTGGTGGAGGCGGGCAGGGCCGGTGTCAGTTGAGCAATCAGTTTCAGCAGGTCGCCTTTCATGTCCGGCGCCAGGCTCGGTGGCTGTCCGGCGAGCAGTTTGCTTTCCAGGAACACGCCGCTGGCGACCATGGCCTGGGCCACGCCCTTAGGTGTGCTCAGTTGCTGGGCATCAGGCAGGCCGGCCAGCAAGCGAGTCACCGCCGCGCGCAGCTGTGTTTCTGTGTCGTCAGTGACGGGAAGGTTTTGCAGCGCAGTGATCAGGCTGTCCAGCGAGCCCTGGCGGCTGACTTGGGTGACCAGTTGCTGGCTCACCGCCAATTGCTCCTGGCGGTTGCTCAGGGGGACGAATTTAAGCGTCTGTGCATCTTGCACCTGGGCGCTCAAGAGTGTGCCGATGCGCAGCGGTTGGGGGCTGTCGATGTCCAGGGTGCTGCCAGCCTGGGCGGTGTTGAGCAGGCTCACCAACGACCGGTAGACCGCCGGCTGGCCGGGCAAGGAGGGCAACACCTGGCTGGTCAACACCTTGCCTTGCAGCAACGTGCCCACCGGCATCTGCGCGGTGTCGATGCGCGTCAAAGTGGCAACGCTGGAGGCAACGGCCTGTTGCACCGCGATCGCCAGGTTGCTGGCGGACGGCTGGGTCACGGCCAGGCTGGTGCCCTGGGGCAGTGGCTGGGTGCTGGTGGCCTGCACGGTGGCCTGTCGACCGCTCTCCAGGGTGACCTTGAGCAGTAGCTGAAAAGTCTGGTCCGCCTGCTTGAGCGACAGCACTTCGGCCTTGGCGGTCTGGCCGGGCCCGATCAGCCCTTCGGCCGGTGCCAGCAACTTGAGCAGCTCACCCGTCACCGCTGGCATACGCGTCGTCGCCGTGGCCTGGGGCAGCGGCGGGATGTTCATGTCGCCTGTCATCTACGGTCTTACCTTGGGGAAATAAGCTCTCTTGAGAGTGGGTCAGGGCATGTATAATGCCGCCCGTCTTTCAGGGAGTGGCGAAAACCTTGCGATTGTTTGACGCAGCTCTGTGGAACAGGCCCTCAAAGCATCTATGCTGCACCTCTTTAACGGCCGCTGCACCGCCGACTTGAACACCGTATAAGGCCCGCGATCCCTTGACCAGTCCTCTCCTGCAAACCGTTGGCCTCGCCTGTGAGCGAGACTTGCGGCTGCTTTTCGAAAACCTGGAATTGAGACTCTCGCCTGGCGACATGGTGCAGATCAGTGGCCCCAACGGCAGTGGCAAGACCAGCCTGTTGCGCCTGGTCGCCGGGTTGATGCAGCCCACCGCAGGCCAAGTGTTGCTCAATGGCCAGCCCTTGAACAGCCAGGGCAGCGAACTGGCCCGTAACCTGCTCTGGATCGGCCACGCCGCAGGCATCAAGGATTTGCTGACCCCCGAAGAAAACCTCAGTTGGCTCTGCGCGCTGCATACGCCGGCCGAGCGCGAGGCGATCTGGCAAGCGTTGGCGGCGGTCGGGCTGCGCGGCTTCGAAGACGTGCCGAGCCACACCCTGTCCGCCGGCCAGCAGCGCCGAGTGGCCTTGGCCCGGTTGTACCTGGACAGCCCACCGTTGTGGATTCTCGATGAACCGTTCACGGCCCTGGACAAGCAGGGCGTCGCGCAACTCGAGGAGCACCTGGCCCGGCACTGCGAAAACGGCGGCATGGTCCTGTTGACCACCCACCACACGCTGGCGCGGATGCCGTCCGGTTATCGCAATATCGATCTGGGGAACTGGGCCGTATGAGTGTGTTTGGCCTGTTGCTCGCCCGCGAGGCGCGCCTGCTGTTTCGTCGTCCGGCCGAATTGGCCAATCCGCTGGTGTTCTTCGCGATCGTCATCGCACTGTTCCCGTTAGCGGTCGGACCAGAGACTCAATTGTTGCAAACCTTGTCTCCGGGACTGGTCTGGGTGGCCGCGCTTTTATCGGTCCTGCTCTCGCTGGACGGGCTTTTCCGCAGTGATTTCGAAGACGGCTCACTGGAACAGTGGGTCCTTTCGTCGCACCCCCTGGCCCTTCTGGTTTTGGCCAAGGTACTGGCACACTGGGTTTTTTCCGGATTGGCACTGGTGCTGCTCTCGCCGCTGCTGGCGATGATGCTGGGCTTGCCCGCCGCCTGCATGCCGGTGCTGCTGGTTTCGCTGTTGCTGGGCACGCCAGTGCTGAGCCTGCTCGGTGCGGTGGGCGCGGCGTTGACGGTGGGCTTGAAGCGCGGCGGCCTGTTGTTGGCGCTGCTGATCCTGCCGCTGTACATACCGGTCTTGATCCTGGGCAGTGGTGCCTTGCAAGCCGCATTGCAAGGCATGCCCGCGACCGGTTATCTGCTGTGGCTTGGGAGCCTGACTGCCCTGGCGATAACCCTGACACCCTTTGCAATAGCCGCTGGCCTGAAAATCAGCGTCGGCGAATAATAACGAGGCCTGGTCAAAAACTGACCACTTCCCTGGAAGTTAAGGCAGACCCGGCGGTTCGTGATGGCGAACCGCAACCGTGATGGAAACAGCAATGAACTGGACCTGGTTTCACAAGCTCGGCTCACCCAAATGGTTCTATGGCATCAGCGGCAAACTGCTCCCCTGGTTGAGCCTCTTCGCGCTGCTACTGATGGGCGCTGGCGTGGTCTGGGGCCTGGCCTTCGCCCCGCCGGACTACCAGCAGGGCAACAGCTTTCGGATCATTTATATCCACGTGCCCACGGCCCTGCTGGCCCAGTCCATCTATGTGATGCTGGCGGTGTGCGGTGTGGTCGGGCTGGTATGGAAGATGAAACTGGCCGACGTGGCCCTGCAATGCGCCGCCCCCATCGGTGCCTGGATGACCGCCGTGGCGCTGGTCACCGGGGCCATCTGGGGCAAGCCGACTTGGGGTTCGTGGTGGGTCTGGGATGCACGACTGACGTCGATGCTGATCCTGCTGTTCCTGTACTTCGGTCTTATTGCGCTGGGCAACGCCATCAGCAATCGTGACAGCGCGGCCAAGGCCTGCGCGGTGCTGGCGATTGTCGGCGTGATCAACATTCCGATCATCAAGTACTCGGTGGAGTGGTGGAACACCCTGCACCAGGGCGCGACCTTCACCCTGACCGAAAAACCGGCGATGCCCGTTGAAATGTGGCTGCCGCTGTTGCTGACGGTGCTGGGGTTCTACTGTTTCTTCGGCGCGGTACTGTTGCTGCGCATGCGCCTGGAAGTGCTCAAGCGCGAATCCCGGGCCAGTTGGGTGAAGGCCGAAGTACAGAACAGCCTGGAGGCCGCTCGATGAGTTTCGCTTCATTCGGCGATTTCCTCGCCATGGGCCATCATGGCCTGTATGTCTGGTCAGCCTATGGCATTTGCCTGGTGGTGCTGGCCCTCAACGTGGCGGTGCCGATCCTGGCCCGCAAGCGGTATCTGCAACAAGAGGCGCGTCGTTTGCGCCGGGAGAACGGTCAGTGAATCCGCTGCGCAAAAAACGTCTTGTCATCATTCTGGCGATCCTGGTGGGTGTCGGTGCCGCGGTCGGCCTGGCCCTGAGCGCCTTGCAGCAGAATATCAACCTGTTCTACACCCCGACCCAGATCGCCAATGGCGAAGCGCCGAAAGACACGCGCATCCGTGCCGGCGGCATGGTGGAGCAGGGCTCGCTGGTGCGTTCCGGGGATTCGCTGGACGTGAAATTCAATGTCACCGATTTCAGCAAGACCGTGACGATCACCTATCGCGGCATTCTCCCGGATCTGTTCCGCGAAGGGCAGGGGATCGTCGCCTTGGGCAAGCTCAACGCTGACGGCGTTGTGGTCGCCGATGAAGTGCTGGCCAAGCACGATGAGAAATACATGCCGCCGGAAGTGACCAAGGCCCTGAAAGACAGCGGCCAGTCGGCACCCGCGCCCGTGAAGGAGGGCTGACCGATGACTGCTGGCATCTTTATTCCCGAGTTGGGCCACCTGGCGATGATCCTGGCCCTGTGTTTTTCCCTGGCGCAGGCCGTGGTGCCCTTGCTCGGTGCCTGGCGTGGCGACCGCCTGTGGATGAGCCTGGCACAGCCGGCGGCATGGGGGCAGTTCGCGTTCATGCTGTTCGCCTTCGGTTGCCTGACCTACGCGTTCATGGCCGACGATTTTTCCGTGGAGTACGTCGCCAGCAACTCCAACAGCGCGTTGCCCTGGTACTACAAGTTCAGCGCCGTGTGGGGCGCCCACGAAGGCTCGCTGTTGTTGTGGGCGTTGATTCTCGCCGGCTGGACCTTCGCCGTCTCGGTGTTCTCCCGACAATTGCCACAAGTGATGCTCGCCCGCGTACTGGCGATCATGGGCATGATCAGCACCGGTTTCCTGCTGTTCCTGATCGTCACGTCCAACCCGTTCGAGCGCATCCTGCCGCAAATGCCGATGGATGGCCGCGACCTCAACCCCTTGCTGCAAGACATCGGCCTGATCGTCCACCCGCCGATGCTCTATATGGGCTACGTCGGTTTTTCCGTGGCGTTCGCCTTCGCCATCGCCGCGCTGCTCGGTGGGCGCCTCGACGCTGCCTGGGCACGTTGGTCGCGCCCGTGGACCATCGTTGCCTGGGCTTTCCTCGGTATCGGTATTACGTTGGGCTCCTGGTGGGCCTACTACGAACTGGGCTGGGGCGGCTGGTGGTTCTGGGATCCGGTGGAAAACGCCTCCTTCATGCCCTGGCTGGTGGGCACCGCGCTGATCCACTCCCTGGCGGTCACGGAAAAGCGCGGGGTGTTCAAGAGCTGGACCGTGTTGCTGGCCATCGCGGCCTTCTCGTTGAGCCTGTTGGGCACGTTCCTGGTACGTTCCGGCGTGCTGACGTCGGTGCATGCCTTCGCCTCGGACCCTGAGCGTGGCGTGTTCATCCTGATGTTCCTGCTGTTCGTGGTTGGCGGTTCGCTGACGCTGTTCGCCCTGCGGGCGCCGGTGGTCAAGAGCCAGGTCGGCTTCAACCTCTGGTCACGGGAAACCCTGTTGCTGGGCAACAACCTGGTGCTGGTGGTGGCCGCGTCGATGATCCTGCTGGGGACGTTGTACCCGCTGGTGCTCGATGCGCTGTCCGGCGCCAAGCTGTCGGTGGGCCCGCCGTACTTCAACGCGTTGTTCATCCCGCTGATGGCGATCCTGATGGTGGTGATGGCCATCGGTATGCTGGTGCGCTGGAAAGACACCCCGGTCAAGTGGCTACTGGGCATGTTGACCCCGGTGCTGCTGGGCACCGCCGCCCTGGCCGTGGTGGCCGGCGTGGCCTATGGCGACTTCAACTGGGCGGTGCTGGCGACGTTCGTGCTGGCAGCCTGGGTGTTGCTGGCTGGTGTGCGGGACATCTTCGACAAGACCCGCCACAAAGGCTTGATCAAAGGCCTGCCATCCCTGACCCGCAGTTATTGGGGCATGCAGATCGCCCACCTGGGCATCGCTGTCTGCGCCTTGGGTGTGGTGCTGTCCAGCCAGAACAGTGCCGAGCGCGACCTGCGCCTGGCGCCGGGGGAGTCCATGGACCTGGGGGGTTATCAGTTCGTGTTCGAAGGCGCCAAGCATTTCGAAGGGCCGAACTTCACCTCAGACAAAGGCACCGTGCGGGTGATTCACAACGGCCAGGAAATCACCGTGCTGCACCCGGAAAAACGCCTCTACACCGTGCAGAACTCGGTCATGACCGAAGCCGGGATCGATGCCGGTTTCACTCGCGATCTCTACGTGGCCCTGGGCGAGTCCCTGGGCGACGGCGCGTGGGCGGTGCGTGTCCACGTCAAGCCGTTCGTGCGCTGGATCTGGTTCGGTGGCTTGCTCACCGGCCTGGGCGGGGTACTGGCGGCGCTGGATCGGCGTTATCGAGTCAAGGTGAGAACCCGGGTGCGTGAAGCCCTGGGCGTGACGGGAGCCACTGCATGAAACGTTGGTTGATGGTGTTGCCGCTGGCGCTGTTCCTGTTGATGGCGGTGTTCTTGTACCGGGGGTTGTACCTGAACCCGAGCGAATTGCCCTCGGCAATGATCGGCAAGCCGTTCCCGGAGTTTTCCCTGCCTTCGGTGCAAGGCGACAAGACCCTGACCCGCGCCGACCTGCTGGGCAAACCGGCGCTGGTCAACGTGTGGGGCACCTGGTGCATTTCCTGCCGGGTCGAGCACCCGGTGCTGAACAAGCTGGCCCAGAACGGTGTGGTGATTTATGGCGTCAACTACAAGGACGTCAACGCCGACGCCCTGAAGTGGCTGGCCGAGTTTCACAATCCCTACCAATTGGACATTCGTGACGAAGACGGCTCCCTGGGCCTGAACCTGGGCGTCTATGGCGCGCCGGAAACTTTCTTCATCGATGCCAAGGGCATGATCCGCGACAAGTTCGTCGGCGTGATCGACGAACAGGTCTGGCGTGAGAAGCTGGCCGCCAAATACCAGGCCCTGGTGGACGAGGCCAAGCCATGAAGCGTTGGTTAGCCGCTGCCATCCTGGGCTTGAGCCTGGTCGGTGTGGCCCAGGCCGCCATCGATACCTACGAATTCGCCAACGACGGCGAGCGCGAGCGATTTCGCGAACTGACCAAGGAACTGCGCTGCCCCAAATGCCAGAACCAGGACATCGCCGACTCCAACGCCCCGATTGCCGCCGACCTGCGCAAGGAAATCTTCCGCATGCTCGGCGAGGGCAAGGACAACCAGCAGATCATCGACTTCATGGTCGATCGCTACGGTGAGTTCGTGCGCTACAACCCCGCCCTGTCCTCCAAGACCGCGCTGCTCTGGTTCGGCCCTGCCGGGCTGTTGCTCGGCGGTTTCGTAATCATCGCCGTCATCGTGCGCCGACGCCGGGTCCAGCGCACGGCCGCACCGGACACGCTTTCTGTCGAAGAGCGCCAGCGCCTCGACCAACTGTTGGATAAAACCAAGCATGATTGATTTCTGGCTCGCCGCAGGTCTGCTTCTTCTGGTTGCCCTGAGTTTTCTGTTGATTCCTGTACTGCGTGGTCGTCGCGCTCAACGCGAAGAGGACCGCACCGCACTCAACGTGGCGCTGTATCAGGAGCGCGTGGCCGAACTGCAAGCCGAGCGGGAGGAGGGCGTGCTCAACGCCGCGCAACTGGACACCGGTCGTGCCGAAGCCGCTCGGGAACTGCTCGCCGACACCGAGGGCGCCGATGCGCCGCGCGAATCCCGGCTGGGCAAACCGTTGCCGTTGCTCGCTGCCGTATTGGTGCCGGTGTTGGGCCTGGCGCTGTACCTGCATTTCGGTGCCAGTGACAAGGTCGAGCTGACGCGTGAATTCGCCCAGGCGCCGCAGTCGATGGAAGAGATGACCCTGCGCCTGGAGCGCGCGGTGGCGGCGCAGCCGGACTCGGCCGAGGGCCTGTATTTCCTCGGGCGTACCTACATGGCCCAGGATCGGCCCGCGGATGCGGCGAAGATCTTCGAGCGCACCGTGGCGGTCGCCGGTCGCCAACCGGAACTGTTGGGCCAATGGGCCCAGGCGCAGTATTTCGCCGATGGCAAGAAATGGTCGGATAAAGTCCAGGCCTTGACCGACGAAGCGCTCAAGCTCGATCCGAAGGAAGTCACCAGTCTCGGCCTGTTGGGCATCGCCGCGTTTGAAGGCGAACGCTACCAGGAGGCAATCGATTACTGGGGGCGCCTGCTCGCGCAACTGCCGGAAGGCGACAAATCCCGCGAGGCGCTGCAGGGCGGCATCACCCGGGCCACCGAGAAGCTGCAGGCCAGTGGTGGCAAAGTCGTCCAGGCCCCGCAGGCCAAGACCGGGGCATTGCTCAAGGTTCGCGTCGACCTGGCGCCGGAACTCAAGGCCAAGGTGCAGCCGGGCGACAGCGTGTTCATCTTTGCCCGCGCCGTGTCCGGCCCGCCGGCCCCCCTGGCCGCCAAGCGCCTGACAGTGGCCGATCTGCCGGTCACGGTTGAACTGGGCGATGCGGACGCCATGATGCCGCAGTTGAAACTGTCGAACTTCCCCGAAGTCCAACTGATGGCGCGCATCTCCCGGGCCGGCCAGCCGACCGCGGGTGAGTGGATCGGCCGCAGCCAGCCCCTGGCGAGCAGCACCACGGCGCAGCAACAACTGACCATCGACAGTCCGGATAAATAACAGGAACTCGCACCATGACCGCCATCGCTCGTATCACCCTGCTCACGCTCGTCATGGGCCTGAGCGCTTGTGCGGTCCAGCGCCCGTCGGAGCCCTCGGCGCCGTTGCCGCCGATGCCGCCGTCGACCCCGACCAACAAACCGGCCCCGTCCCCACCGCCGGTCAAGCCTGTCACCCCGAACAAACCAGCCAAGCCGCTGCCACGCACCTCCGCCAGTTTCGCCCCGCCACCGGGTGGCAACAGTCACTGGGACGCCAAGCTGGGGGTGTATGTGCTGGACAACCAGACGAACACGTTCTATCGCCAGCGTACCTATTACCGTTGGAACAATGGTTGGAGCCGCTCCGTCAGCCCGAATGGCCCGTGGGAAGACACCACCATCGAAGGCGTGCCGGCGGGGCTGGGGCGCAAGTTCCAATAAACACCGTGCCCCTGTAGCCAGGGAGCATCTGTGGGAGCAAAGCTTGCTCGCGAAACAGGCGCCTCGATTTCTGAAAGACCGCATCGCCTCTATCGCGAGCAAGCTTTGCTCCCACAGATAAGTCCTCTGTCATAACAGCGTTCGGCACAACCGTGCAGTAGGCCGGGCTTTTTGTGTTTCCGAATATTCTTTGAACGAAATTTTCACCAAATCTTGCGGACAATCCCCCGCGCTCATATCGCCGCCGGTTATTTAATGGCAATGCCGTAGCCGTTCGTGCAACATTTGCGCACTCGCGCAAGCCCCGGGGCCAGGCTTTGGCCAACAGAGGGCGCGCCGTTGTTTCTTTTTTGTCACTCCAACTCCAATAGGGTCCTTAAACGACATGGCAATCCCGGACGCCCTGAGTCAGCAGCGCACCACGCATCGCCTGCTGCAACCGACCGTCAAATCGCACCTGGCCTACACGTTGCTTTGCGCCCTGGTAATGATGGTCATGCTGAGCCTGCTGCGCGTGGCGCTGCTGGTCTACAACCGCGAAATGATCCTCGACACGCCGGCTTCGACGTTTGTTGAAGCGTTCCTCAACGGCCTGCGCTTCGACTTGCGCCTGGTGGTCTATCTCTGCATCCCGTTGCTGCTGGCGCTGTTCAGTTCCCGGGCGATGGCGGCTCGTGGTTTCTTTCGTTTCTGGCTGACCGTCACTTCCAGCATCGCGCTGTTCCTCGGCTTGATGGAGATGGACTTCTACCGTGAATTCCACCAGCGCCTCAACGGCCTGGTTTTCCAATATGTGAAGGAAGACCCGAAAACCGTGATGAGCATGCTCTGGTACGGTTTCCCGGTGGTGCGCTACCTGCTGGCCTGGGTGGGCGGCACCCTGGTCCTGAGCCTGGCGTTCAAAGGCGCCGACCGCGCCACCCGCCCGCGTGGACCTTTCAGCGGCGGCAGCATCGGCACGCGGCAGATCGCCCCGTGGTACGGGCGTATCGCGGTGTTCATGGTTTGCCTGCTGGTGGCCGTGGCCGCTGCGCGCGGCACCCTGCGCCAAGGTCCGCCGCTGCGTTGGGGCGACGTCTACACCACCGATTCGAACTTCGCCAACCAGTTAGGCCTCAATGGCACCTTGTCGCTGGTGGCGGCGGCCAAGAGCCGGATGTCCGAAGACCGTGACAATATCTGGAAGGCCACCCTCGAGCAGCCGCTGGCGCAGCAGACCGTGCGCGACATGCTGGTGATGCCTGACGACAAACTCGTCGACACCGAGACCGCCGCCGTGCGCCGCGACTACACGCCGCCGACGGACAAGACCCTGCCGATCAAGAACGTGGTCGTGATCCTCATGGAAAGCATGGCTGGTCACTCGGTGGGCGCCCTGGGCGCGCCGGGTAACATCACGCCTTACCTGGACAAATTGTCCAAGGAAGGCCTGCTGTTCGACCGTTTCTTCTCCAACGGCACCCACACCCACCAGGGCATGTTCGCCACCATGGCGTGCTTCCCGAACTTGCCGGGTTTCGAATACCTGATGCAGACGCCGGAGGGCAGCCACAAGCTGTCGGGCCTGCCGCAACTGCTCAGCGCCCGTAACTACGACGACGTGTATGTCTACAACGGCGATTTTGCCTGGGACAACCAATCCGGTTTCTTCAGCAGCCAGGGCATGACCAACTTCATCGGGCGTAACGACTTCGTGAACCCGGTGTTCTCCGACCCGACCTGGGGCGTGTCCGACCAGGACATGTTCGATCGTGGCCTGATCGAGCTCAAGGCGCGGGAAAACGGCAAGCCGTTCTATGCACTGCTGCAGACCCTGTCCAACCACACGCCTTATGCGTTGCCGACGCCGTTGCCGGTGGAGCCGGTCACCGACCGTGGCAGCCTGAACGAACACTTGACCGCCATGCGCTATTCCGACTGGGCGCTGGGCCAGTTCTTCGAGAAGGCCCGCAAGGAACCTTACTTCAAGGAAACCCTGTTCGTGGTGGTGGGCGACCATGGCTTTGGCAACGAACGCCAGATCACCGAAATGGACCTGGGCCGTTTCAACGTGCCGATGCTGTTGATCGGCCCGGGTGTCCAGGAAAAATTCGGCCAGCGCAACCACACCGTGGGCACCCAGGTCGACATCGTGCCGACCATCATGGGCCGGCTCGGTGGGCAAGTGCGTAACCAGTGCTGGGGCCGTGACCTGTTGAACCTGCCGGAAGGCGACACCGGATTTGGCGTGATCAAACCGTCGGGCAGTGAACAGACGACGGCGATCATTCGCGACGACAAGATCCTGGTCCTGCCGAAGGAAAAGGAAATGCCGCCAAAGATGTACCGCTATGAACTGGGTGCCACTCCGGGGGCACAGGTCATCCCGGACGCGCCGGAGACGGCCGAGATGAAACTCAAGCTCGAATCGTTCCTGCAAACCGCGACCAAGAGCCTGCTGGATAACACCGCCGGCGTTGTTGACGGCACGCCGGACTGATAATCGGCGAGCATAAAAAAAAGAGGCCCGTAGAGGCCTCTTTTTTTATGCGCTTACTTAGTGGTTTATATCTTGCCCAGTAATAGCAGGACCAACAGCACCACCAACACTACACCAATGATACCGGACGGACCGTAGCCCCAACTTCTGGAGTGCGGGAAGACCGGAAGACCACCGATCAGCAGGAGGATCAGGATGATGATAAGTATTGTGCCCATTGTAGATTTCCTTATTGGTCAGTTTTGGAGTGATGTAACTTCCAACTACCAGCACGCATGTGTTAAATCCGGGCGGCTTAATAAGTCCGACCGTAATGTCCTGTAAAAAATTCAAAGTTTTTGTAGGCGCTGGTAGAAGCTGCGTTGGAGCTGCCGAGTGAAACGAGGCTGCGATCTTTCCCCAGACACTTGAATCCCAAGCGAAAGATCAAAAGATCGCAGGCTTCGCCAGCTCCCACAGTTTGCCCTCGCCATTCAGCAATCTGATGGAGCGTGGGTCCGGCAGGTGCCTTCGCTACACTCGGCCTATCTCTCCCGGAACAAGGCTGTTTGCTATGCAAAATCGCATGATGATCACTGGGGCCGGCTCCGGCCTGGGTCGCGAAATCGCGCTGCGCTGGGCCCGTGAAGGCTGGCGCCTGGCCTTGTCGGACGTGAGCGAGCCGGGGCTGGTGGAAACCCTCAAACTTGTGCGCGCTGCCGGTGGCGACGGCTTCATCCAGCGTTGCGATGTGCGCGACTACAGCCAATTGACGGCGTTCGCCCAGGCTTGCGAAGAAAAGCTCGGCGGGATCGATATCATCGTCAACAATGCTGGCGTCGCTTCGGGCGGGTTCTTCAGCGAACTGTCCCTGGAAGATTGGGACTGGCAGATCGCGATCAACCTGATGGGCGTGGTCAAGGGCTGCAAGGCGTTCCTGCCGCTGCTGGAAAAAAGCCGCGGCAAGATCATCAACATCGCCTCCATGGCGGCCTTGATGCAGGGGCCAGCCATGAGCAACTACAACGTGGCCAAGGCGGGCGTCGTGGCGTTGTCGGAAAGCCTGCTGGTAGAGCTGGCGCAGCAGGAAGTCGGTGTACACGTGGTGTGCCCGTCGTTCTTCCAGACCAATCTGCTGGACTCCTTCCGCGGCCCGACCCCAGCCATGAAGGCTCAGGTCGGCAAGCTGCTGGAAAGCTCACCGATCAGCGCCGCCGACATCGCCGACTATATCTACCAGCAAGTCGCCGACGGCCAGTTCATGATCCTGCCCCATGAACAGGGGCGCATGGCCTGGGCCCTCAAGCAGAAGAACCCACAGTTGCTCTACGACGAAATGACGGCCATGGCCGACAAGATGCGCGCCAAGGCCCGCCAGAACCTGAATTGACCTGGCTGCGCGATGTCCTCAGGATGGCGCCATTCGGCCTTCCTGATGGACATCTGCATGCTCAATTACCTATGGTTCTTTCTCGCCGCGCTGTTTGAAATCGCCGGCTGCTATGCCTTCTGGATGTGGCTGCGCCAGGGCAAGAGCGCCTGGTGGATCGCCCCGGCGCTGCTCAGCCTGACGTTGTTCGCGCTGCTGCTGACCCGCATCGAAGCCATTTATGCCGGGCGCGCCTACGCCGCCTACGGCGGCATCTACATCATCGCCTCGATCGCCTGGCTGGCCGTGGTGGAGCGGGTCCGGCCACTGGGCTCCGACTGGATCGGCGTGGCGCTCTGCGTGCTCGGGGCGAGCGTGATTCTATTCGGCCCACGGTTCTCAGTTTCCTGAAATAACCTACGGTTCGCCAGGTTTTTGCAGGACGTTTCCTTCAGTCGCAAGAACTTTCCTTGTAGGGCCTTACTGAATTCTCGCCGGTGTCTTGAGAACAGGAAGCAGGGCGGGCATGGTCAGGGTCCAGATATTCTTAAGGACAAGAACCATGCTCGTATTAAGCCGCGCTGTGGGTGAGTTGATTTCCATCGGTGACGATATTTCCGTCCGTGTGCTGTCGGTCAGTGGCACCACCGTGCGTTTTGGCGTGGAAGCGCCACGGCACGTCGATGTCCATCGCTCCGAAATCTATGAAAAGATCCAGAGGAAAAAGGCCAACGCCGCCCGCAAGGCCTGTTCAGTCGAATAGGTGCTTGGGCACGTCGTGCTTGAGCATCAGTTGGCACTGTTCGCTTTCGGGGTCGAAGACAATCAAGGCCTGGCCTTTGGTCAGGGCTTGCCGGACCCGTAGCACCCGCGTTTCCAGGGGCGTGTCGTCACCGTTGTCGGTGCCGTCGCGGGTCACGAAATCCTCGATCAGGCGAGTGAGCGTGTCGACTTCGAGTTGGTCGTGGGGGATGAGCATGGGGGACCTCGGCTAGACAATAGGGCGATGCTACGGCCAATGGGCTTTTGCGGCTAGCCTGGGTTTTGTGGTGGCTGTTCTGGCCTCATCGCGAGCAGGCTCGCTCCCACATGGGATCTTCGATGCAACCCAAAACCCTGTGGGAGCGAGCCCGCTCGCGATGGCCATATTCCAGGCAGTGAAGTGCGGGATCAGCTATCCGACCGCTGCCCCACCAGGCTGTCCACCGACGGCACCCGGGTATCGCTTTCCATCTGGGCGTCGTGCTCGATCTGGTGACTGAAGCGGTCCAGCGAGCCTTGGGCCGGCTGTGCGTCGCTGGCGAACACCGGTGGGCTGAGGATATAGGCGCCGAGCAGGCGGCTGAGGGCGGCCAGGCTGTCGATGTGGGTGCGTTCATAACCATGGGTGGCGTCGCAGCCGAAGGCGAGCAGGGCGGTGCGGATATCGTGGCCGGCGGTGATGGCCGAATGAGCGTCGCTGAAGTAGTAGCGGAACAGGTCGCGGCGTGCCGAGATGTCGTTCTCCTTGGCCAGTTTCAGCAGGTGCCGCGACAGGTGATAGTCGTAGGGGCCGCCGGAGTCCTGCATTGCCACGCTGACCGAATGTTCGCTCGAGTGCTGCCCGGGTGCGACAGGGGCGATGTCGATGCCGACGAATTCGCTGACGTCCCAGGGCAATGCGGCCGCTGCGCCGCTGCCGGTTTCCTCGGTGATGGTGAACAGCGGGTGACAGTCGATCAGCAATTCCTCGCCACTGTCGACAATCGCCTTGAGCGCCGCCAGCAGCGCCGCGACCCCGGCCTTGTCGTCCAGGTGCCGGGCGCTGATGTGACCGCTTTCGGTGAATTCCGGCAGGGGATCGAAGGCCACGTAATCGCCGATGCCCACCCCCAGGGTTTCGCAATCGGCGCGTGTGGCGCAATAGGCGTCCAGGCGCAATTCGATGTGGTCCCAACTGATGGGCATTTCATCCACGGCGGTGTTGAACGCGTGACCGGAGGCCATCAATGGCAGCACGCTGCCGCGAATCACGCCGGTGTCGGTGAACAAGCTGACCCGGCTGCCTTCGGCAAACCGGCTGGACCAGCACCCAACCGGAGCCAGGGTCAGGCGACCGTTGTCCTTGATGGCGCGCACCGAGGCGCCGATGGTATCCAGGTGCGCCGACACGGCCCGGTCGGGGCTGCTCTTGCGGCCCTTGAGCGTGGCGCGGATCGTGCCACGGCGGGTCATTTCGAAGGCGATACCCAGCTCTTCGAGGCGTTCGGCGACATAGCGCACGATGGTATCGGTAAAGCCGGTCGGGCTGGGGATGGCGAGCATTTCCAGCAGGACCTTTTGCAGGTATTCGAGATCCGGTTCGGGAATTTTGCTGATCATGGAAACTCCTCTCGGAACATTAAATTGAAGTAGGGGAACCCTGTGGCGAGGGAGCTTGCTCCCGCTGGAGCGCGAAGCGGTCCCCTTTAAGCTCCAGGTCGATACACAACCCGGAGGGCTGCGCAGAGGGGCCGCTTCGCAGCCCAGCGGGAGCAAGCTCCCTCGCCACGGAAGAAGGGCTAAGCCACCGTCTGGCTATGAGGAAACAACAGATCCACAAAACGCTCGGCGGTGGGTTGGGGTTCGTGGTTGGCTAAACCTGCGCGTTCGTTGGCTTCGATGAACACGTATTCGGGCTGATCGGCCGCCGGCACCAGCAGGTCGAGGCCGACCATAGGGATGTCCAGCGCCCGCGCGGCGCGCACCGCCGCATCGGTAAGGGTCGGATGCAGAATGCCGGTGACATCCTCCAGGACACCGCCGGTATGCAGGTTCGCGGTACGGCGTACGAACAGGTGTTCTCCGGCCGGCAGGACGCTGTCGTAGTCGTACCCCGCCGCATTGAGGGTGCGCAGGGTCTCGGCATCCATCGGGATCTTGCTTTCGCCACCCGTGGCGGCCTGTCGTCGGCGGCTCTGGGCTTCGATCAGGGCGCCGATGGTGTGCCGACCGTCGCCGATCACCTCCGCCGGACGCCGTATCGCCGCCGCCACCACTTCAAAGCCGATCACCAGGATGCGCAGGTCGAGTCCTTCGTGGAAGCTTTCCAGCAACACCCGGCTATCGAACTGCCGGGCCGCTTCAATAGCGCTCTGCACTTCCTCGATGGTGCGCAGGTCCACCGCCACGCCTTGCCCCTGTTCTCCGTCCAGCGGCTTGACCACGACCCGTTCGTGCTCATCGAGAAACGCCAGGTTGTCATCGGCATTGCCCGCCAGCTGTTGCGCCGGCAGGTTCAGGCCAGCGTTTTTCAGCACCTTGTGGGTCAGGCTTTTGTTCTGGCACAGGGTCATGCTGATGGCGCTGGTCAGGTCGCTCAGGGATTCGCGGCAGCGCACCCGGCGGCTGCCGTGGACCAGGGTGAACAAGCCGGCCTCGGCATCGTCCACCTGCACTTCGATGCCGCGCCGGTGAGCCTCTTCGACAATGATCCGTGCATACGGATTGAACTGCGCCTCGGGCCCGGGCCCGAGGAACAACGGCTGGTTGATGCCATTCTTGCGTTTGATGGCGAAGGTCGAGAGGTTGCGAAAGCCGAGTTTGGCGTAGAGGTTTTTCGCCTGGCGATTGTCGTGCAGCACCGACAGATCGAGGTAGCTCAAGCCACGGCTCATGAAATGCTCGATGAGATGACGCACCAGCACTTCGCCGACGCCGGGCCGCGGGCATTGCGGATCGACGGCCAGGCACCAGAGGCTGCTGCCGTTTTCCGGGTCGTTGAAGGCCTTCTGGTGATTCAGGCCCATGACGCTGCCGATCACCGCGCCGGTGTCGTCGTCCTCGGCCAGCCAGTACACCGGCCCGCCTTCGTGACGCGGGGTCAGTCGCAGCGGGTCGATGGGCAGCATGCCCCGGGCCTGGTAGAGCTGGTTGATGGCCTGCCAGTCGGTCTCGCTCTGGGCGCGGCGAATGCGGAAACCACGAAACACTCGGGTGGACTGACGATAGTCGCTGAACCACAGGCGCAAGGTGTCGGATGGATCGAGGAACAGTTGCGCCGGTTCCAGCCCCAGTACCTGCTGGGGCGCGGCCACGTACAAGGCAATGTCGCGTTCGCCGGGTTGTTCGTTGAGCAGTTCCCGGGCCAGGCACGCCGCGTCCGGGAAGGTGTGGCCGATCAGCAGCCGGCCCCAGCCGCAATGCACCGCGATCGGGTCGGCGCCCAATTCGCTGCCGTCTTCGGCCAGGCGTGCCTGCAGGCGTTCATAGGAGGGCGCCTGGCCGCGCAAGAGGCGTTGGTTGTGAACAGTTGCGTGAGGTTTCATCGATCAGATTCCTTGCTCGCTGAGCCACAGGTTCAGCGCCGCCAGTTGCCACAGCCGCGAACCGCGCAACGGCGTGAGTTGGCCGTTGGGGTCGGTGAGCAGGCGGTCGAGCATGGCCGGGTTGAACAAGCCGCGATCCTGGCTCGGATCCAGCAGCAGCTCGCGAACCCAGGCCAGGGTGTCGCCCTCCAGGTGCTTGAGGCCCGGCACCGGGAAATAGCCTTTCTTGCGGTCGATCACTTCGCTGGGAATCACCCGTCGGGCGGCTTCCTTGAGCACCTGCTTGCCGCCATCGGGCAGCTTGAATTTCGCCGGAACCCGGGCCGAGAGTTCCACCAGGCGATAGTCGAGGAACGGCGTGCGCGCTTCCAGACCCCAGGCCATGGTCATGTTGTCGACGCGCTTGACCGGGTCGTCCACCAGCATCACGGTGCTGTCCAGGCGCAGGGCCTTGTCCACCGCGGCATCGGCGCCGGGTTGGGCGAAATGCTCCTTGACGAAATCCCCGGCCGCGTCATTGGCCGTCAGCCAGTTGGGCTGCACGGTGGCGGCATATTCTTCGTAGCTGCGGTCGAAGAAGGCCGCGCGATAGGCCGCGTACGGATCGCTGGCGCCATCGACCTGCGGGTACCAGTGGTAGCCGGCGAACAGCTCGTCGGCGCCCTGGCCGCTTTGCACGACTTTGCAATGCTTGGCCACTTCCCGCGACAGCAGGTAGAAGGCGATGCAGTCGTGGCTGACCATCGGCTCGCTCATGGCGCGGAACGCTGCGGGCAGTTGCTTGATGATCTCTTTTTCGTCGATGCGCAATTGGTGGTGACGGGTGCCGTAGTGCTTGGCGATCAGGTCCGAATATTGGAATTCGTCACCGCGCTCGCCGCCGGCATCCTGGAAGCCGATGGAGAACGTCGACAGGTCCTCGACGCCGACTTCGCGCAACAGGCCCACGAGCATGCTCGAGTCGACGCCGCCGGACAGCAGCACGCCCACGTCGACAGCGGCACGCTGGCGAATGGCGACGGCTTCGCGGGTGCTGTCGAGCACACGATCGATCCAGTCTTCCAGGTTCAGGTGCTGTTCGTCGGCGCGAGGGCCGTAGGGCAGCGTCCACCAGGTTTTCTGCTCGGTAGTGCCGTCGGCTTCGATGCGCATCCAGGTGGCGGGCGGCAGTTTTTCCACGCCGGCCAGCAAGGTGCGGGGCGCCGGCACCACCGCGTGGAAATTCAGGTAGTGATTGAGGGCCACCGGGTCGAGCATCGGGTTGATGTCGCCGCCCTTGAGCAGCGCTGGCAATGCCGAGGCGAAGCGCAGGCGCTGGCCAGTGCGCGACAGGTACAGCGGCTTGACACCGAGGCGGTCGCGGGCGATGAACAGCCGCTTGGCATCGCGCTCCCAAATGGCGAAGGCGAACATGCCGTTGAGCTTGGGCAACAGCGCTTCGCCCCAGGCGTGGTAACCCTTGAGCAACACTTCGGTGTCGCCACCGGAATAAAAGGTGTAGCCCAGGCTTTCGAGTTCGCTGCGCAATTCCGGGTAGTTGTAGATCGCGCCGTTGAAGGCCAGGGACAGGCCCAGTTGGTTGTCGATCATCGGCTGGGCCGAGCCGTCCGACAGGTCCATGATTTTCAGGCGCCGATGGCCCAGGGCAATCGGTCCCTGGCTATGAAAACCCCAGGCATCGGGGCCGCGAGGGGCCAGGTGATGGGTGATTCGCTCTACGGCCGCAAGGTCCGCAGGTTGTTGATCGAAACGTAACTCTCCAGCTAATCCGCACATAAGTCCTTACCGGTTTTTCCGTTGGGGAGGGGTCAAGCAACACGCGCCGAAAGGGCGGGTACCCTGAAACTGACCGGAGGGATTGCTGTGAGTTTTAGATCAATGCGTTATAAGCCGGCGGGGTGGGGCCCGTTTGGTCTGCTGCATGACTGAAGAATAGAGCGAAACCTGTGGGAGCGAGCCTGCTCGCGATTGCGGTAGATCAGTTGGTATCTAAGCGCCTGACACACCGCCTTCGCGAGCAAGCCCGCTCCCACAGTTGATTTTCATCGACAGCAGAAATGATGTGTCTGGCACAGGCTCCTTGTGGGAGCGAGCCTGCTCGCGAAAGCGGAGTATCAGTCGATATTGAATTGACTGGCTCACCGCCTTCGCGAGCAAGCCCGCTCCCACAGTTGATTTTCATCGACCGCAGAAATGATGTGTCTGGCACAGGCTCTTTGTGGGAGCGGGCTTGCTCGCGAAAGCGGAGTATCAGTCGATATTGAATTGACTGACACACCGCAATCGCGAGCAGGCTCGCTCCCACAGTTGATTTTCATCGACCGCAGAAATGATGCGTCTGGCACAGGCTCTTTGTGGGAGTGGGCTTGCTCGCGAAAGCGGAGTATCAGTCGATATTGAATTGACTGACACACCGCCTTCGCGAGCAAGCCCGCTCCCACAGTTGATTTTCATCGACCGCAGAAATGATGTGTCTGGCACAGGCTCTTTGTGGGAGCGGGCTTGCTCGCGAAAACGGAGTATCAGTCGATATTGAATTGACTGACACACCGCAATCGCGAGCAGGCTCGCTCCCACGGTTGATTTTCATCGACCGCAGAAATGATGTGTCTGGCACAGGCTCTTTGTGGGAGCGGGCTTGCTCGCGAAAGCGGAGTATCAGTCGATATTGAATTGACTGGCTCACCGCCTTCGCGAGCAAGCCCGCTCCCACAGTTGATTTTCATCGACCGCAGAAATGATGTGTCTGGCACAGGCTCTTTGTGGGGCGGGCTTGCTCGCGAAAGCGGAGTATCAGTCGATATTGAATTGACTGACACACCGCCTTCGCGAGCAGGCTCGCTCCCACAGTTGATTTTCATCGACCGCAGAAATGATGTGTCTGGCACAGGCTCTTTGTGGGCTTGCTCGCGAAAGCGGAGTATCAGTCGATATTGAATTGACTGGCTCACCGCCTTCGCGAGCAAGCCCGCTCCCACAGTTGATTTTCATCGACCGCAGAAATGATGCGTCTGGCACAGGCTCTTTGTGGGAGCGGGCTTGCTCGCGAAAGCGGAGTATCAGTCGATATTGAATTGACTGACACACCGCAATCGCGAGCAGGCTCGCTCCCACAGTTGATTTTCATCGACCGCAGAAATGATGTGTCTGGCACAGGCTCTTTGTGGGAGCGGGCTTGCTCGCGAAAGCGGAGTATCAGTCGATATTGAATTGACTGACACACCGCAATCGCAAGCAGGCTCGCTCCCACAGTTGATTTTCATCGACCGCAGAAATGATGTGTATGGCACAGGCTCTTTGTGGGAGCGGGCTTGCTCGCGAAAGCGGAGTATCAGTCGATATCGAATTAACTGACTCACCGCAATCGCGAGCAAGCCCGCTCCCACAGGAATTGTGGTGGGCCAGCGAACTGCGCTAGGCCTTGCCCCGAATCAACGCCCGCAACGCAAACCGGTTCGGATGGCAGGCCTCGGCCACGCTACGGGGCAGCGGCAGGGGTTCGTTGTCCAGCCAGGCGGCGATCAGTTCGCCCGACAGGGGCGCGGTGATCAGGCCTCGGGAACCGTGGCAACTGTTGATGTACAGGCCATCGAGCCATGGGCAGGGGGCGTCTGGCACTTGGCGGGCGTCCTTGCCCAGGGCTGCGTAGGCTTCGGTAAAGGCCTGGCGGTCGGCTAACGGCCCGACAATCGGCAGGTAATCCGGGCTGGTGCAGCGAAACGCCGCGCGGCCTTCGAGGTGTTGCGGGTCCAGGATGCTGGCATCCAGACGTTCCACCAGGTCGTGGGAGATTTCTTCGAGCATCTGCAGGTTGCCGGCGTGCTCGGCGGCGGTGGGGGTCAGGTCGTCGCTGTTGAAATCGAAGCTGGCGCCCAGGGTGTGCTCGCCCAACCGCGGCGGCGCCACGTAACCTTCGGCGCAGACCACGGTCGCCAGGCTCTGGCTGCGGGTGGTTTGCGGTAACCGGGTGATTTGTCCGCGAATACGCTTGAGCGGCAAGTCGGCTGCCGGTTCGAAACGTTTGATTTCGGCGGCGCTGGCGAGGATCGCCACCGGCGCGCTGGCCAGGCAGCGTTCGCCGTCCCATGCCTGCCATTGGCCGTCGGCCCGGCGCAGGTGCAGCACGTCATGATGGGGGCGCACATCAATTGCCGGCCCCGACGCTTGCCAGCGACACAACGCCGGCGGATGCACCCAACCGCCCTCGGGATAAAACAAGCCGCCACAGGCCAGGCCGATGCCGGAGCGAACCTGGGCCTCGGACTGATCCAGGGGATGCAGCAAGTCGGCCGGGAACGCCTCGGCCAGTTGCGCCTGGCGCTCGGCTTCCTTGCTGTTGAAGGCCAGTTGCAAGACGCCACAGGCCTCCCAGTCAACGCCGCGTTGCAGTTGCTCCAGCACACGGCGGGTGTAGCCGAAGCCGCTGAGGATCATCTGCGACAACGCGGTGCCATGGGCCGACAGCTTGAGGTACAGCACGCCCTGGGGGTTGCCGGAGGCTTCTTCGGCCAACCCGGCATGACGCTCCAGCAGCGTCACCTGCCAGCCACGGGCGGCGAGGCTCGCCGCGCTGGCGCAACCGGCCAGGCCACCGCCGATGACCAAGGCCCGACGCTCGCCGGTGGGCGGCAAGGGACGGGCGTACCAGGGTTTTGCCGGGGACGGCGCGGGTGTCGACTCGGGCCAGCCAAGAAACACGCCGCGCAGGATTTCCCATTTATGCCCGATGCCCGGCGTGCGCTTCATTTTGAAGCCCGCCGCGTTCAGCAATCGCCGAACCCAACCGGTGCTGGTGAAAGTACTGAGGGTCGCGCCGGGTGCGGCCAGCCGGGCCAGTTCGGCGAACAGCTCGGCGGTCCACATCTCGGGGTTTCGCGCCGGTGCGAAACCGTCCAGGAACCAGGCGTCGATCTGCCCGTCCAGCTGCGGCAACTGCTCCAGGGCATCGCCGATCAACAAGGTCAGCGTCACCCGCCCGTTGGCCAGGACCAGGCGCTGGAAACCCTGGTGGATCGCCACGTATTGCGCAAGTAATTGCTCGGCTTGAAGGCTGAGCTGCGGCCACAGTTCCAGCGCCCGGCGCAGGTCCTCGGGGTTCAAGGGGTACTTTTCGACGCTGACAAAATGCAGCCGGGCGCCTGCTGGCGCGCACTGTTCGAACAATTGCCAGGCACAGAGGAAATTCAAACCGGTGCCAAACCCGGTTTCGCCGATCACCAGCCGCCCGCCATCGGCCAGCGCAGCGAAGCGCTCGGCCAGGTTGTTCTGCTCAAGGAACACATAGCGGGTTTCGTCCAGGCCCGACTGGTCGGAAAAATACACATCGTCGAACACCCGCGAGCGCGGGCGCCCTTGGTCGTCCCAGTCGAGTAGGGCGTGTTGCTGGATGGGCGTCATGGCTGGCTCGGTCAAAACTGAGGGGCCATTCTAGCCGATCGGTATCGGCTTGCTTGACCCATCGCAACAGAGCGCGCATCTGGATGGAATCTGCTGCACAGGGCCGCATCCAATCCGCTAGTCTTGAGCCATCCCCGGAAGGAGCAGCCCATGTTTGAATCCGCTGAAATCGGTCATGTCATCGATAAAGACACCTTCGAGGCCGAGGTGCCCGCCCTGCGTGAAGCGCTGCTGGAAGCGCAGTTCGAGTTGCAGCAGCAGGGCCGGTTTCCGGTCATCGTGTTGATCAACGGCATCGAAGGCGCGGGCAAGGGCGAGACGGTGAAGTTGCTCAACGAATGGATGGACCCGCGGCTGATCGAAGTGCGCACTTTCGACCAGCAGACCGACGAAGAGTTGGCGCGGCCTCCCGCGTGGCGCTATTGGCGGATGCTCCCGGCCAAGGGGCGCATGGGGATTTTCTTCGGCAACTGGTACAGCCAGATGCTACAGGGCCGAGTCCACGGCGAGATCAAGGACCCGCGGCTCGACCAGGCGATCGCCGGTGCCGAGCGCCTGGAAAAGATGCTCTGCGATGAAGGCGCGCTGATCTTCAAGTTCTGGTTTCACCTGTCCAAGAAGCAGATGAAGGCCCGACTCAAGGGGCTCAAGGATGATCCGCTGCACAGCTGGCGCATCAGCCCGTTGGACTGGCAGCAATCCCAGACTTACGACAAGTTCGTCAAATACGGTGAGCGGGTGCTGCGCCGCACCAGTCGTGACTACGCGCCGTGGCATGTGATCGAAGGTGTGGACAGCTGTTATCGCAGCCTCACCGTCGGGCGAATCCTGCTCGACGGCTTGCGCCAGGCCTTGGACCGGTCGAAGATCAAACCGCAAAAGGTCAGCGTAGCGCCGTTGCCTGCGCTGGACGGCCAGATCACGCTGCTCGACAGCCTGGACATGACCCGACGCCTGGACAAGGCCGACTACGAAGAACAACTGATCACCGAGCAGGCGCGGTTCGCCGGCCTGCTGCGGGACAAACGCATGCGCCAGCATGCCCTGGTGGCGGTGTTCGAAGGCAACGACGCGGCGGGCAAGGGTGGGGCGATCCGGCGGGTCGCGGCAGCCCTGGACCCGCGCCAATACAGCATCGTGCCGATTGCCGCGCCCACGGAAGAGGAGCGCGCCCACCCTTACATGTGGCGGTTCTGGCGGCATATTCCCGCCCGCGGCAAGTTCACCATGTTCGACCGCTCGTGGTACGGCCGGGTGCTGGTGGAGCGGGTCGAAGGGTTTTGCAGTCAGGCCGACTGGCTGCGGGCCTACGGTGAAATCAACGACTTCGAGGAACAGATCGCTGACGCCGGTGTGGTGGTGGTCAAGTTCTGGCTGGCCATCGACAAGGAAACCCAACTGGAGCGTTTCCAGGAGCGCGAGGAAATCCCGTTCAAGCGTTTCAAGATCACCGAGGATGACTGGCGCAACCGCGACAAATGGGACGCCTACCGCGCGGCGGTGTGCGACATGGTCGACCGCACCAGCACCGAGATTTCCCCCTGGACCTTGGTGGAGGCCAACGACAAGCGCTGGGCGCGGGTCAAGGTGTTGCGCACCCTCAACCAGGCGCTGGAGGCGGCTTTCGAGCGCAGCGCAAAACAGGCTCGCAAGAGGAAGCGCTAGGGCGATGGGTACGCATACGCGAGGTGAATGATTGTCGCGGTCGGTTATCCAGTGGATCTATGCTCGATTCACTCTCAACCGACCAGAACAATGAGGTACAGCCATGCGTGAAGTGGTGATCGTCGACAGCGTACGGACCGGCCTGGCCAAGTCCTTTCGTGGCAAGTTCAACATGACCCGTCCGGATGACATGGCGGCCCATTGCGTCGATGCTTTGCTGGCGCGCAACGACATCAACCCGGCCAGCGTCGAGGATTGCATCGTCGGGGCCGGGTCCAATGAGGGCGCCCAGGGCTACAACATCGGGCGCAACGTGGCGGTGCTCTCGCGATTGGGCATCGGCACGGCCGGCATGACCCTCAATCGCTTCTGTTCCTCGGGCCTGCAAGCCATTGCCATCGCCGCCAACCAGATCGCTTCCGGTTGCAGCGACATCATTGTGGCAGGCGGTGTGGAATCCATCAGCCTGACGATGAAAAGCGTCAACACCGACAACCTGATCAACCCGCTGCTCAAGGAGCAGGTGCCCGGGATCTATTTCCCCATGGGCCAGACAGCGGAGATCGTTGCCCGTCGTTACCAGGTCAGCCGCGAGGAGCAGGACCGCTACGCCTTGCAGAGCCAGCAACGCACCGCCAAGGCCCAGGCGGCCGGGTTGTTCGATGATGAAATTGTTCCGATGGCGGTCAAGTACCGGGTCGAGGACAAGCAGACCGGTGCGGTGCAGATTCTTGAGGGCGTGGTCGATCGTGACGATTGCAACCGTCCGGACACCACCTATGAAAGCCTGGCGGGCCTGAAGCCGGTGTTCGCCGAAGACGGTTCGGTAACGGCGGGCAATTCGTCGCAGTTGTCCGACGGCGCCTCGATGACCTTGGTGATGAGCCTGGAAAAAGCCCTGGCGCTGGGGCTCAAGCCCAAGGCGTTTTTCCGTGGCTTCACCGTGGCCGGTTGCGAACCGGACGAGATGGGCATCGGCCCGGTATTTTCGGTGCCCAAGCTGCTCAAGGCCAAGGGCTTGCAGATCGCCGATATCGACCTGTGGGAACTCAACGAGGCGTTTGCTTCCCAGTGCCTGTACAGCCGCAACCGGCTGGAAATCGATCCGGAGAAATACAACGTCAACGGCGGCTCGATTTCCATCGGCCATCCGTTCGGCATGACCGGCTCGCGGCAAGTCGGGCATCTGGTGCGCGAGCTGCAACGGCGTAACCTGCGCTACGGCATCGTGACCATGTGCGTGGGCGGCGGTATGGGGGCTACGGGGTTGTTCGAGGCGGTGAGGTAACCGCAAAAAGTATGCTTGCACAGAGCTTTTGTGGCGAGGATCTATCTCTGTGGGAGCAAGGCTTGCCCGCGATGAAGTTGATGCGGTCTCTCAAACCGAGGTGTCTGCATCGCGAGCAAGCTTTGCTCCCACAGGGCCTTGCTCCCACAGATAAATCACTTGGCCACGGGAGTGCGGTGCAGCTGTGAGAGCTGCGCTAGCTGGCAACCTGGGTCAGTTGCAGCATCCGCTGAACATACGCCTCCACTTCCCGCAGCGCCTCTTCGCGACTGGCGAATGGCCCTTCCTGGGTGCCTTCCCGGGTACTGAAATAAAATTCGCCGTTGATGCGGCAAATCCGGTCACTGGGAAAGACCATCGCCGGGGCGAGGTCCTGGGCGCGTTTGCCAAGCATGGGGGGCTCCGAGAAAAGCAGCTGAATCAGGTTCAGTGAAGTTTAGGGCCTGGCATGAAGGGCTGCTTGGCCAGCCGATAGGCGGCCATGTGCCATGTCGGTATCCGGTTCAATTAATCCTCAACTGTTCCTGTGTCGTTGGGCGATAGACGCCTAGAATGCGTTCTTTGTCCTGGGCTTCGAGGGTTGCATGCACATATCGTCCGGTCGCTGGGTCTACGGCTTGTTTCTCGCCCTGTTGACGGCCCTGCTCTGGGGGATCCTGCCGATCAAGCTCAAGCAAGTGCTGCAAGTGATGGACCCGGTTACCGTGACCTGGTTTCGCTTGCTGGTATCCGGCGGTTTGCTGTTCATTTATTTGGCGGCGACCCGGCGCCTGCCCAGTCGCAAGGTTCTCGGCCCACGCGGCGGCTGGCTGGTGGTAATGGCGGTGCTCGGGCTGGTGGGCAACTACGTGTTGTACCTGATGGGCCTGAACCGCTTGAGCCCCGGCACCGCGCAATTGGTGGTGCAGATGGGGCCGATCATGCTGCTGGTCGCGAGCCTGTTTGTGTTCAAGGAGCGGTTCAGCGTGGGGCAGGGCATTGGCCTGCTGGTGCTGCTGATCGGCTTCACGCTGTTTTTCAACCAGCGCCTGGGCGAGTTGCTGACGTCCCTGAGCGACTATACCGCCGGGGTGTTGATGGTGTTGCTGGCATCGACGGTCTGGACGTTCTATGCCCTGGGCCAGAAGCAGTTGTTGACGGTGTGGAACTCGCTGCAAGTGATGATGGTGATCTACCTGTTCTGCGCGTTGCTGCTCATGCCTTGGGTGCATCCGTTGGAGGCGCTGCAATTGAGCCCGCTGCAAGGCTGGTTGTTGCTCGCGTGCTGCCTCAATACCTTGATTGCCTATGGCGCGTTTGCTGAAGCCCTGGCCCATTGGGAAGCGTCGCGGGTCAGCGCGACCCTGGCGATCACGCCGCTGGTGACCTTCGCCGCAGTGGCGATGGCGGCTTGGTGGTGGCCTGATTATGTCCATGCCGAGCAGATCAACCTGCTGGGCTATGGCGGGGCGGTGCTGGTGGTGTTGGGGTCGGCGCTGGTCGCCTTGGGCCCTTCGCTGATCGCCGGACTCAGGGCCCGGCGCGAGCGTTTGGCTGTCGGGCGTTAGCCCGCTGTGGGAGCGAGCCTGCTCGCGATGGCAACCTGACAGGCAATAGAAATGTCGAGCCTGCCGGCCCCATCGCGAGCAGGCTCGCTCCCACAATGGACCCTTAGCGGTTGCACTATCGCGGTTCACGCTGGCCCCTTGTGGGAGCAAGGCTTGCCCGCGATAGCGGACTGTCGATCAACGCCCAACTCAGCCCTGGCTACCCGCCTCCAACATATTCTCCGGCCTCACCCAGGCATCGAATTCTTCATCGGTCAGGTACCCCAGTTGCAGCGCCGCCTCGCGCAAGGTCAGTCCTTCGCCGTAGGCTTTCTTGGCGATTTCCGCTGACTTGTCGTAGCCGATGTGCGGGTTCAGCGCGGTCACCAGCATCAACCCACGTTCCAGGTGCGCGGCCATCTGCTCGGCGTCCGGTTCGAGACCAGCGATGCAGTGCTGCTGGAAGTTGCTGCAGCCGTCGGCCAGCAGACGAATCGATTGCAGCAGGTTGTGGATGATCACCGGCTTGAACACGTTCAACTGCAAATGCCCCTGGCTGGCGGCAAAACCAATGGTCACGTCGTTGCCCATGACCTGGCAGGCCAGCATCGACAAGGCTTCGCACTGGGTCGGGTTGACCTTGCCAGGCATGATGGAACTGCCCGGTTCGTTGGCTGGCAATTTCACCTCGGCGAAGCCGGCCCGGGGGCCTGAGCCCAGCAGACGCAGGTCGTTGGCGATTTTCATCAGGGTCACGGCGAGGGTCTTCAGCGCGCCGGACAACGAGGTCAGGGGTTCGTGGCCCGCCAGCGCGGCGAATTTGTTCGGTGCGGTGACGAATGGCAGGCCCGACAGCGCCGCCAGTTCAGCGGCAATCGCTTCGCCGAAACCATGGGGTGAATTGAGCCCGGTGCCCACCGCCGTGCCGCCCTGGGCCAGTTCGCAGACGGCCGGCAGCGCGGCGCGGATCGCCCGTTCGGCGTAATCGAGCTGGGCAATGAAGGCCGACAGTTCTTGGCCAAAGGTGATCGGCGTTGCATCCATCATGTGGGTGCGGCCGGTCTTGACCAGCTTCATGTGGCGCGCTGCCAGTTCCGCCAGGCCGCCGGACAGCTCGCTGATGGCCGGCAGCAATTGCTGATGGACGGCCTGGGCGGCAGCGATGTGCATGGCGGTGGGGAAGCAATCGTTGGAACTCTGCGAGCGGTTGACGTGGTCGTTGGGGTGCACCGGGCTCTTGCCGCCGCGGGGGTTGCCGGCCAGTTCGTTGGCGCGTCCGGCGATCACCTCGTTGACGTTCATGTTGCTCTGGGTGCCGCTGCCGGTCTGCCAGACCACCAACGGGAACTGGTCGTCGTGCTGGCCGGCGAGCACTTCGTCGGCGGCCTGTTCGATCAGGCGGGCGATGTCGGCGGGGAGGTCGCCATTGCGATCATTGACCCGCGCGGCGGCTTTCTTGATCAGTGCCAGGGCGTGCAGCACCGACAGCGGCATGCGTTCGTTGCCAATGGCGAAGTTGATCATGGAACGCTGCGTCTGGGCGCCCCAGTAGGCGTCGTCCGGGACTTCAACCTGGCCAAGGCTGTCGGTTTCGATACGGCTCATCGGGTCAAGCTCCTTAAAGGCTGAATGCGCAGTTTAGGCCCGGATGGGCGGCACCGGTTCCCTCAATCTAGGAGCAGTGGCGCCGGCCCGTCAATCGGACCCGACAAGCATCGGGGTTGAGGCCCGGCGTTTTTTAGGCGCAGAATGGTCGCCCTTGGGGTTTTACCTCGCCTGTAATCAAAGGAAACTCGATGACCCGTCTTCGCGCCATCTGTACCGCAGTTGCTCTGGTGTGTGCCAGCGGCCCTGTTTTCGCCGATACCGCCAGCCACAACGCCAGCGCCGAAGCGTTCCTGACCCTGGCGCACGCTGACAAACTGGGTACTCCGGTGTACATGCAAGTGCAGCAGATGTTTGCCCAGCGCTTTGAACAGACCAAGGCCCCTGAGTCGAAAAAAGCCACCCTGGAAACCTATCAGGCCAAGGCCAATGCCGCGCTGGACCAGGCCATCGGCTGGAACAAGCTCAAGCCCGACATGGTCAAGCTCTACACCAGCAACTTCAACGAGTCGGAGCTCAAGGACCTGGTGGCTTTCTACAAATCGCCATTGGGCAAGAAAGTCCTGGAAAAAATGCCACAGCTGACCCAGCAATCGGCCCAACTGACCCAGGCCAAGCTGGAAAGCGCGGTGCCGGTGGTCAACAAGCTGCTGGCCGACATGACGGCCGAGCTCGAGCCAAAAGCCGCTGCCCCTGCCAAGAAAAAGCCGTAAGCGGAGCCCGGTATGAGCATGCAACAACGCATCGAATCGACACTCGGACTCCTGCAGCCCGAGCACTTGCAAGTGCTGGATGAAAGCCACATGCACAGCCGTGGCCTGCAGACGCATTTCAAGGCCGTGGTGGTCAGCCAGCAGTTCGAAGGGCTCAATCGCGTCAAGCGTCACCAGAAGGTCTACGGCACGCTGGGCGAGCTGATGGGTGAGTTCCATGCGTTGGCGCTGCACACCTACACACCTGAGGAGTGGGCGCAGATCGACGCCGCTCCGGCTTCGCCGACCTGTGCCGGTGGCAGCAAGCACTGACTGGGCTGCTGTGATGGCAAGCCTTGAGTCCGTGGGAGCAAAGCTTGCTCGCGATGCAGACACCTCGATTTCTGCGAGACCGCATCAACTTCATCGCGGGCAAGCCTTGCTCCCACAGGGCTTTGCTCCCACAAGGTGATCCTCACAGACTGTTGCCCACAGCGATCGCTGTCTGCATCCCTCCTGTTTTTGTTAGAATCCGCAACGCGCCGCTCACCCGGCGCGTTTTTTTTCGCATCCGGTTCACCCTTTACGAGGGTAGCCACCTGGAGAAACACCCATGACACAACCCATTGTCGTGGCGGCACTGTATAAGTTCGTCACCCTGGAAGATTACGTCGAGCTGCGTGAGCCACTGCTCAAGGCCATGCTCGACAACGGCATCAAAGGCACGCTGCTGATCGCCGAAGAAGGCATCAACGGCACCGTCTCCGGCACCCGCGAAGGCATCGATGGCCTGCTGGCCTGGCTCAAGAACGATCCGCGCATGATCGACATCGACCATAAAGAGTCGTACTGCGACGAGCAGCCGTTCTACCGCACCAAGGTCAAGCTCAAGAAAGAAATCGTCACCCTTGGCGTCGAAGGCGTGGACCCGAACAAGCAGGTCGGCACCTACGTCGAACCGCAGGACTGGAACGCGCTGATCAGCGATCCGGAAGTGTTGTTGATCGACACCCGCAACGACTACGAAGTGTCCATCGGCACCTTCGAAGGCGCCATCGACCCCAAGACCACCAGCTTTCGCGAGTTCCCCGAGTACATCAAGGCCAACTTCGACCCGGCCAGGCACAAGAAAGTCGCGATGTTCTGCACCGGCGGCATTCGTTGTGAAAAAGCCTCCAGCTACATGCTTGGCCAAGGCTTCGACGAGGTCTATCACCTCAAGGGTGGCATCCTGAAATACCTCGAAGAGGTGCCTCAGGAAGAAACCAAGTGGCGCGGCGACTGCTTTGTGTTCGATAACCGCGTGACCGTTCGCCACGACCTCAGCGAAGGGGACTACGATCAATGTCACGCTTGTCGTACCCCGGTGAGCGTCGAAGACCGCGCTTCGGAGCACTATGTGCCTGGCATCAGTTGCCCGCATTGCTGGGACAAGTTGAGCGAGAAAACCCGTCGCAGCGCCATCGACCGACAGAAGCAGATCGAGTTGGCCAAGGCGCGCAACATGCCGCACCCGATCGGCTACAACTACAAGCAGACATCTTCCGAGGCTTGAACCATGGCGTCACGCCTGCTCTATGTGATGGACCCGATGTGTTCCTGGTGCTGGGGCTTTGCGCCGGTGGCCGAGGCATTGGTCGAGCAGGCGCACGCCGCCGGTGTGGAACTGCATTTGGTGGTGGGCGGTTTGCGCACCGGCAGCGGTTCGGCACTGGAGCCGAATACCCGGCGCTACATTCTTGAGCACTGGCAGGCCGTGACTCAGGCCACTGGCCAGCCCTTCAAGCTTGAGGGCGCGCTGCCGGACGGTTTTGTCTACGACACCGAGCCAGCCTGCCGGGCATTGGTGACGGCCCGCAGCCTGGCCCCGGACCTGGCCTGGAAACTGGTGAAGCTGATCCAGCAGGCCTTTTATGTGCAAGGTCGCGACGTCACCCACGCCAGCGTCCTGGTGGAGCTGGCCGAACAGGCCGGATTGCCACGTATCGAATTCGCTGCGGCTTTTGACCGCGCCGACCAACACGCGGCCACCGCAGCGGATTTCACCTGGGTACAGGACCTGGGCATCGCCGGGTTCCCCACGCTCTTGGCCGAGCGCGACGGCCAACTGGCCTTGCTGACCAACGGTTATCAACCCCTGAGCCAGTTGTCGCCGTTGCTGGGCCGCTGGCTGGAGCGCGCGACCTGTGCCTGAGCGGCCGCCAGCACCCTCGGCGGCGCAGCGCATCGACCGGTTGAGCTGGGCGGAAATCCGTCGCTTGGCCCTCACGCATAAAAAAGCCCTGTGGATCGCCAACGGCGTGGCCGTGCTGGCGACGCTGTGCAGCGTGCCGATTCCGTTGCTGTTGCCGCTGCTGGTGGATGAGGTCCTGTTGGGCCATGGCGATGCGGCCCTGAACGTCATGAACCATGCCTTGCCAACGGCGTGGCAGAGTGCTGCCGGCTATATCGGGCTGATGTTGCTGGCGACCCTGACCCTGCGCTGCGGCGCCCTGCTGTTCAATGTGGTGCAGGCGCGCTTGTTCGCCAGGCTGGCCAAGGACCTTGTCTACCGCATTCGCATCCGCTTGATCGAACGTCTCAAGCGAATCTCCCTGGGCGAGTACGAAAGCCTGGGCAGCGGCACCGTGGCGGCCCACTTGGTCACGGACCTGGACACCCTTGACAAATTCATCGGCGAAACCCTTAGCCGTTTCCTGGTGGCGATGCTGACCCTGGTGGGCACCGCCGGGATCCTGGTGTGGATGCACTGGGAGCTGGCGCTGCTGATCCTGTTGTTCAACCCGCTGGTGATCTACGCCACGGTGCAGTTGGGCAAGCGGGTCAAGCACCTCAAGAAACTGGAGAACGACAGCACTTCACGTTTCACCCAGGCCTTGACCGAAACCCTGGATGCCATCCAGGAAGTGCGCGCCGGCAACCGCCAGGGTTATTTCCTTGGGCGATTGGGGATGCGCGCCAAGGAAGTCCGTGATTACGCTGTGAACTCGCAGTGGAAAACCGACGCCTCGAACCGCGCCAGCGGTCTGCTGTTCCAGTTCGGCATCGATATTTTTCGCGCAGCGGCCATGCTCACCGTGGTGTTTTCCGACCTGTCCATCGGCCAGATGCTGGCAGTGTTCAGCTACCTCTGGTTCATGATCGGTCCGGTCGAGCAGTTGTTGAACTTGCAGTACGCCTTTTACGCCGCGGGCGGCGCCTTGAACCGCATCAATGAACTGCTGGCCCGGGCCGACGAGCCGCAGTACGCCGGCGGCGTCGATCCGTTCAAGGGCCGTGACACCGTGGGTATCGAGATCCAAGGGTTGAGTTTCGGTTACGGCGAGGAGTTGGTGCTCGACCAATTGAACCTGTCCATCTCGCCGGGCGAGAAAGTTGCCATCGTCGGCGCCAGTGGCGGCGGCAAGAGCACCTTGGTGCAGTTGCTACTCGGGCTGTACACGCCGCAGTCGGGCAGCATTCGTTTCGGCGGCGCCACGCAGCAGGAGATTGGCCTGGAAACCATCCGCGAGAATGTCGCTGTGGTGCTGCAACATCCGGCACTGTTCAACGACACGGTGCGGGCCAACCTCGCCATGGGTCGTGAGTGCAGCGACGACGACTGCTGGCGGGCGCTGGAAATCGCCCAACTCGACGCCACGGTGCGGGCGCTTCCCCAGGGCCTGGAAAGCGTAGTCGGGCGTTCCGGGGTGCGGTTGTCGGGCGGACAGCGCCAACGACTGGCCATTGCCCGCATGGTATTGGCCAATCCTCGGGTGGTGATTCTCGACGAAGCGACCTCGGCCCTGGACGCGGCCACCGAGTACAACCTGCACCAGGCCCTGGCGCGTTTTTTGAGTGCGCGTACCACGTTGATCATTGCCCACCGGCTCTCGGCGGTAAAACAGGCCGATCGGGTCCTGGTGTTCGACGGTGGGCAGATCGCCGAAGACGGCGACCATTTGCAGTTGATTGCCGAAGGCGGCCTCTACGCTCGGCTTTACGGTCATTTGCAACAAATACAGCAGCCTTGAGTTTCCAGCGGTTTTCTGCGCTTAGTATCGGAAAAAAAGCAGGCAAACCCGCCGTTCTTCCCAAATTTCACGCAAAGTCTGTCGATCCGTTCATCCATTCATTCGATGGGTCGAAAACTAGCCTAGGCTATTGAGTCAGGAGTGGAATTCTGGCGGGTGTTCGTCCGCAATACCTGTGCAAGGGATCTCATGAAGCAAAAGCAGACTCTCGGAACACCACGGCTGCTGGGCATCGTCTGGCCCTTCATCGCCGTTGTGCTATTTCAGGCATTGCTCGGCGGCGTCAGCCTTTATGTATTGTCCGCAGTTCGCGGCTATGTAGCGGGAGAAAGCCTCTGGTCCAAGGGCCAGAAAGACGCCATCTATTACCTCAATCTCTACGCCGACAGCCGTGACGAGGCGATTTTCCGCAAATTTCAGCAAGCCATCGCCGTTCCCGAGGGCGGTCACGAACTGCGGGTGGCGCTGGACCGCAAACCGCCGGACCTGGACGCAGCACGGGTCGGCATCCTCAAGGGCGGCAATCACCCGGACGACGTGTCCAGCCTGATCTGGCTTTATCTGAATTTCCGTCATTTCAGTTACCTAGAAGAAGCCATTGATCTCTGGACGGTGGGCGACGGCTATCTGATCGAACTGAATAACGTCGCCCGGCAGATGCATGGCAGCATTGCCGCGGGCCAGGCGTCGGAGGCGGATATCCGCGGCTGGAAGGCCCAGATCTTTGCGATCAACGATTCCGTGACGCCGGCCGCCAAGGCGTTCAGCGACGCACTGGGCGAGGGCTCGCGTTTCATCCTGCGGCTTTTGCTCGTGACCAATTTCGCCACCGCCCTGGGGTTGATCGTCCTGGCGCTGTTGCGTACCCATAAACTGCTAGCCCAGCGGCAGGTGTTCGCCAATGCGTTGCAGATGGAGAAAGAACGAGCGCAGATCACCCTGCAATCCATTGGCGATGGGGTGATCACCACCGACGTGGAAGGGGCCATCGCCTACATGAACCCCGCCGCCGAAGCGATGACCCATTGGAAGGCGGAACACGCCACGGGCCTGCCCTTGGCCGCGCTGTTCAATCTGCTCGATGACAACGCCCAGACCGAAGGGCTGACCTTGATCGAGCACATCCTCAGCGGTCGGCTCAGCGGCGCCAGCGAACATTCGAAACTGATCCAGCGCCTGGATGGCAGCACCGTCTCGGTCACCCTGGTGGGCGCGCCGATCCGTCATGCAGGCAAAGTCAGCGGCGCCGTGCTGGTGCTGCATGACATGACCCAGGAGCGGCAATACATCGCCAACCTGTCGTGGCAGGCCACCCATGACGCCCTGACCGGCTTGGCCAACCGCCGGGAATTCGAGTATCGCCTCGAGCAGGCCTTGCACAACCTCACTCGCCAGATCGGGCGCCATGCCTTGATGTTTCTCGACCTGGACCAGTTCAAGCTGGTCAACGACACCTGTGGCCACGCGGCGGGTGACGAATTGTTGCGGCATATCTGTGCGTTGCTGCAATCAGGGCTGCGGGAAAACGACACCCTGGCGCG
Organism: Pseudomonas sp. OA65; assembly: GCF_017498305.1. Classification (NCBI taxonomy): domain Bacteria; kingdom Pseudomonadati; phylum Pseudomonadota; class Gammaproteobacteria; order Pseudomonadales; family Pseudomonadaceae; genus Pseudomonas; species Pseudomonas sp. OA65. The sequence goes on along the minus strand of NZ_JAGDEZ010000010.1, from coordinate 157,192 downwards.
GTTGGGCGGCGATGAGTTCGGGATCCTGCTGGAGAACTGTTCGCCGGAGGCGGCGGAGAAGATTGCCGAAGGGCTGCGCCAGACCGTGCAGAACCTGCATTTTGTCTGGAAGGGCCGGCCGTTCGTGACCACCGTGAGCATTGGCCTGGTGCACATCGCCCAGACCCCGACGACCCTGGAGGCATCCCTGCGGGCCGCCGACATGGCCTGCTATATGGCCAAGGAAAAGGGGCGCAACCGGGTCCAGGTCTATCATGCCGACGATTCGGAGTTGTCCCTGCGCTTTGGCGAGATGGCCTGGGTCCAACGCCTGCACATGGCACTGGAGGAAAACCGTTTTTGCCTGTACGCCCAGGAAATCGCCGCGCTGGGCCCGGGCGATCATGGTGGCGGACACATTGAAATCCTGCTGCGCCTGCATGACGAAGCCGGGCGGATGATCCTGCCGGACAGCTTCATCCCCGCGGCGGAACGTTATGGGCTGATGACGTCCCTGGACCGTTGGGTGGTGGAGAACGTCTTCAAGATCATCCGCCGGTGCCTGAATGAATCGCGACAGGGGCCCATGGCGATGTGTGCGATTAATCTGTCAGGCACAACTATCGGAGATCAGGCGTTCCTCGACTTCCTGCGTAAACAGTTCGCGGCCTACTCGATTCCGCCGGAAATGATTTGTTTTGAAATTACAGAAACCAGCGCTATTTCGAATCTCGGTAGTGCGATCCGTTTTATCAATGAACTCAAGAGCTTGGGATGTTATTTCTCGCTGGATGACTTTTGCGCCGGAATGTCTTCATTCGCTTACCTGAAACATTTACCTGTAGACTTCTTGAAGATCGACGGGAGTTTCGTAAAGGATATGCTGGACGACCCGATTAACCGTGCAATGGTCGAAGTGATCAATCACATCGGTCACGTCATGGGTAAGCGCACGATTGCCGAGTTTGTAGAAACCGCCCAGATCGAGCAGGCATTGCTGGAGATTGGGGTGGACTACGCTCAGGGGTATGTGATCGAACGCCCGCAATTGTTTACCTGCGACACGTTGCAATGTCGGCCGGCCCGGCCCCAGCCGTTGTTATTCAAGGCCCCCGGCACGTTCCGCTGAAACGCTTGTTGATCCGACAAAATCACAATCAAAAGGAGCCCGACAGTGATCGACACATTCAACCGAACAGGCCCGCTCATGGACGCCACAAGCTATCCGAAATGGGCACAGCAGCTCATTACCGATTGCAGCGAGAGCAAGCGCCGGGTTGTCGAACACGAACTGTATCAGCGCATGCGCGACAACAAGCTCAGCGCCAAGACCATGCGCCACTACCTCATTGGTGGTTGGCCGGTCGTTGAACAGTTCGCTTTATACATGGCACAGAACCTCACCAAGACCCGCTTTGCCCGCCATCCTGGCGAGGACATGGCGCGTCGCTGGCTGATGCGCAACATTCGTGTCGAACTCAACCATGCCGACTACTGGGTCAATTGGAGCGCCGCCCATGGCGTGACCCTGGAAGACTTACAGGCCCAGCAGGTACCGCCTGAGCTTCATGCCTTGAGTCACTGGTGCTGGCACACCAGTTCCTCGGATGCGTTGATCGTGGCCATCGCCGCGACCAACTATGCCATCGAGGGCGCCACGGGAGAGTGGTCGGCGCTGGTGTGTTCCAATGGTGTCTATGCGGCCGCCTTCCCCGAGGAAGACCGCAAGCGGGCCATGAAATGGCTGAAGATGCATGCCCAGTACGACGATGCCCATCCTTGGGAAGCCTTGGAAATCATCTGCACGCTGGCGGGGATGAACCCGAGCAAGGCCCTGCAAACGGAGCTGCGCCAGGCCGTGTGCAAGAGCTATGACTACATGTATCTGTTCCTGGAGCGTTGCATGCAGCTGGAACAGGCGGAGCCTGCCAGCAGGGCGTCATCCACTCGTGAGCGCCTGGCACTGGCCGGTAGCTGATAACTACCGCTACAGATAGCCACACCCATGTGGGAGCGAGCCTGCTCGCGAAGCGGTCTGACAGTCGACGGGGAGGTTGACTGCCAGGCCGCTATCGCGAGCAGGCTCGCTCCCACAGTTGTTTTTGGGTGAATGCTGGCTTGTGGTCGCTGCAAAACCTTGTGGGAGCGGGCTTGCTCGCGAAGACTTCGGTGCGTTCAACATATTCATTAGGCTGATCCACCGCTTTCGCGAGCAAGCCCGCTCCCACAGATATTTCGATATTCTTTGCTGCCGATACTTGTCAGCCAGCCATCGCCAGTCGGTTGCGACCCTCGCGCTTGGCCACGTACAGCGCGCTGTCGGCCCTGCGCAGCAGGCTTTCCGAGGATTCCCCCGGTAACAGGGTGGCGCACCCCAGGCTGACCGTCAGCTCGATCCTGGTGCCTGCGGAGAAGTAATCCTGGGTCTGGGCGGCATAACGCAACCGTTCGCCAACCATGGCCGCCGCGTCCCGGCTGGTATTGGCCAGCAGGATCAAAAATTCTTCACCGCCGAACCTGAACACCATGTCCACGTTGCGCAGTTGCCCCTTGATCGACTCGGCCACGGCCTTGAGCACTTCGTCGCCCACGCCGTGACCATGGCTGTCGTTGATGCGCTTGAAATGATCGATATCGAGCATCAGCACCGACAAGGGCTGCGAATGACGCTTGGCCATGTCGATTTCCCGCATCAATGTCTGGTCCATGGCGATGCGGTTGCCGGTACCGGTCAGCGGATCACGCAGGGCGCTTTGGGTGGCGGCGCGGTAGAGCAGGGCGTTGCGCAGCGGGTACAGCAGCGTCGACATGATGGATTCGAGATCGCTCTGTTCCGCCTCGGTGAAACGTTGGTTGCGACGAAATACCAATTCACCCAGGTGTTCGCCTTCATGGCTGAGGTTGTAGCTGAGGGTGTGATGCCCACGTTGCCCGAACTCCAGGCGCAGGTCGCTGGCTTTGTGCTGATAGGCCAACGCATCCAGTGGCACCAGTCGCTGAATTTCGCGGAAAAACAGGCCCAGGATGCGCTGTGGCTCCAGGCTGGTCTGCAGTTGCTGGCTCAGTTGTTGACGCAATTGCGACAGACTGACAGAGCGTGCCGCCAGCGGCGATGTCTGGGCCAGGCCCAGGCGCTGCAACTTGGCGCTATCGAAGTCGATCGCGTTGATCTGGGTGGGCGTTTTCATATGGCATTAGCCCCTAAGCTAAATCTGTCCCGCAGGTTGGGTGTGGCGGCTTTGGGCTGCGCGTCGTACTGGTCCATCAGTCCCGTAGGACAACTGATTTGAGTCTAGTCCGCTTTCCATGGCCGGCATAAGTCTCGTCTCAACGTCCATTACCTGCCGAACATGGCATGTTTGAAGAGGTTAGAGCGAAAGTCGTGCCATTCGGTTCATTTCAGTAAAAACCGATTAGGAATCAATGGATTGAAAACAGCTCGCGGTAGGCTGAGGCGACGTGGGCTTGGCGGTTCGCCTGGTTTGGCATCGACCGGTGCCGGTATCGCGACGGTAAATCGTCGCGATACCGGCAGAATCATTATTGCGCGTTGAACGCCTGGCCGTTGACGCCGGTGCTGTCCGGGCCCATGAGGTACAGGTAGACCGGCATGATTTCTTCGGGCGTTGGATTATTGAGCGGGTTTTCTCCCGGATAGGCCTGGGCACGCATGCTGGTGCGGGTGGCGCCGGGGTTGATGCTGTTGGCGCGCACCGCGGCGACGGTATCGACTTCGTCGGCCAGGGTCTGCATCAGCCCCTCGGTGGCGAACTTGGACACACCATAGGCGCCCCAGTAGGCCCGGCCCTTGCGGCCGACGCTGCTGGACGTAAACACCACCGACGCGTCCTTGGACAATTTGAGCAAGGGCAGCAAGGTACTGGTGAGCATGAACATCGCGTTGACGTTGACGTGCATCACCCGCATGAAGTTCTCGCCGGACAACTGTTCCAGGGGCGTGCGTGGACCGATGATCGAGGCGTTGTGCAGCAGGCCGTCCAAATGCCCGAACTCGGTTTCGATCATTGCCGCCAGTTCATCGTATTGATGCGGCAGGGCGGTTTCGAGGTTGAACGGGATCACCGCTGGCTGCGGATGACCGGCCGCTTCGATTTCATCGTAGACCTGGGTCAGGTTGGCTTCGGTCTTGCCCAGCAACAGGACGGTGGCACCGTGGGCGGCGTAGGCTTTCGCCGCAGCGGCACCGATTCCACGACCGGCGCCGGTGACCAGGATCACCCGGCCATTGAGCAGGTCGGGGCGGGCGGAATAATCAAACATAAAAAAACCTCAACAAAATCAATTTGTCGGCAGAAGCTGTTGTGGCGAGGGGAGTAATCCTCGCGATACGGGAGCAGGCTGTGGGAGCAAAGCTTGCTCGCGAAGCAGGCGACTCGATTCTGAAAGACCCCATCGCCTTCATCGCGGGCAAGCCTTGCTCCCACAATCCAGCACCTCGCGCAACGCCGAGGGGTGATCGATCACCACATCCGCGCCCCAGTGCTTGGGGTTGTCGTCCGGGTGAATGTAGCCGTAGGTCACCGCGCAGGTCTTGGTGCCGGCGCTGCGACCGGACTCGATGTCCCGCAGGTCATCGCCCACGAACAGCACGCTGGCCGGGTCCAGGTCGAGCATCTTGCACGCCAGGGTCAAGGGTTCCGGGTCTGGCTTGCTGTTTTTCACGTGGTCAGGGCAGATCAACACTTTCGAGCGCTCGGCCAGGCCCAGTTGCTGCATGATCGGTTCGGCGAAACGCACCGGCTTGTTGGTCACAACGCCCCAGATCAGGTTGGCCGCTTCGATATCAGCCAGCACCTCGGCCATGCCGTCGAACAGGTGGCTGTGGACCGCGCACCCCTTGAGGTAGCGGTCGAGGAATTCCTGGCGCAGTTCCTCGAACCCCGGTGATTCCGGGTCCATGGAAAAGGTCACCGCGACCATCGCCCGGGCGCCGCCGGAAATCTCGTCGCGTATGTGCTGGGTGTTCATCGGTGGCAAGCCACGGTCGGCGCGCATGGCCTGGCAGATGGCGATGAAGTCTGGCGCGGTGTCGAGCAGCGTGCCGTCCATGTCGAAGAGAACCGCTTTGAGACGCATCGACTTATTCCTCGCGCAAGGTCTGGATCATGTAGTTGACGTCAACGTCGGCGGCCAGCTTGTAGTGCTTGGTCAGCGGGTTGTAGGTCAGGCCGATGATGTCCTTGACCGTCAGCCCGGCCGCGCGGCTCCAGGCGCCCAGCTCGGAAGGGCGGATGAATTTCTTGAAGTCGTGGGTGCCCCGTGGCAACAACTTCATGATGTATTCGGCACCGATGATGGCGAACAGGTAGGCCTTCGGGTTGCGGTTGATGGTGGAGAAGAACACTTGCCCACCCGGTTTGACCATGCGGAAGCAGGCGCGGATGACCGAGGACGGGTCCGGCACGTGCTCGAGCATTTCCAGGCAGGTGACCACGTCGAATTGGCCGGGCATTTCTTCGGCCAGGGCTTCGGCGGTGATCTGCAGGTATTCCACGCTGACACCCGATTCCAACTGATGCAGTTGCGCCACTGCCAGCGGCGCTTCGCCCATGTCGATGCCCATCACCGTCGCGCCGCGCTGGGCCATGGCTTCGCTGAGGATGCCGCCGCCGCAGCCGACGTCGAGGACTTTCTTGCCGGCCAGGTTGACCCGTTCGTCAATCCAGTTGACCCGCAGCGGGTTGATGTCGTGCAGCGGTTTGAATTCGCTTTCACGGTCCCACCAGCGATGGGCCAGGGCTTCGAATTTGGCGATTTCGGCGTGGTCGACGTTGCTCATTGCAGATCCTCGAAAAGCTTGAAAAATCAGGTGCCCCGAGCCGTGGCTCCAGGGGTGTGGTCATTCGTTGTGGCCGCTGATGCGGCGACCCCAGGCCTGGGCCGTGGCGGTCAGTGTCGGTTCGTCCATGCGGGTCAGCCGGCCATCCTCCAATAACGGCTTGCCGCCTACCCACAGGTGTTTGACGCAATCGCGACCGGTGGCATAGATCAACTGCGACACCGGGTCGTAGATCGGTTGCTGGGCCAGGCCCGACAAATCGAAAGCCACCAGGTCGGCGGCCTTGCCGACTTCCAGCGAGCCGACGGTCGTTTCGATGCCCAGCGCCCGGGCGCCGTTGAGCGTGGCCATGCGCAGCGCCCGATGGGCGTCCAGGGCCGTGGCCGAACCGGCGACGGCCTTGGCCAGCAGGGCGGCGGTGCGGGTTTCGCCGAGCAGGTCAAGGTCGTTGTTGCTCGCCGCGCCGTCGGTGCCAAGGGCGACATTGACGCCGGCCTGCCACAGGCGTTCCACCGGACAGAAACCGCTGGCCAGCTTCAGGTTCGACTCCGGGCAATGAATCACGCTGCAATTGCTTTCTACCAGCAAGGCCTGGTCTTCGTCGCTGATTTGAGTCATGTGCACGGCTTGGAAGCGTGGCCCCAGCAGGCCCAGGCGCCCGAGGCGAGCCATCGGCCGCTCACCGGTGTTATCCACAGCCTGCTGCACTTCGAAGGCGGTTTCGTGAACATGCATATGAATGGCCGCGTCCAGTTCCTCGGCGATCACGCGGATTTTCTCCAGGTTCTCGTCGCCTACCGTGTAGGGCGCGTGCGGGCCGAATGCGACTTTGATCCGTGGGTGGTGCTTGAGGTCGCCAAATAATTCGATGCCCTGACGAATGGCTTCGTCGGCGCTGGCGGCACCGGGGATCGGGAAATCGAGGATCGGAATGGCGATCTGCGCGCGGATCCCGCTGTCGTGAACGCACTCGCTGGCAATCTTGGGGTAGAAATACATGTCGGAGAAGCAGGTGATGCCGCCCTTGATCTGTTCGGCGATCGCCAGGTCGGTGCCGTCGCGCACGAAATCTTCATCGACCCATTTGGCCTCGGCCGGCCAGATGTGCTGTTCCAGCCAGGTCATCAAGGGCAGGTCATCGGCCAAGCCGCGAAACAGGGTCATGGCCGCGTGGCCGTGAGCGTTGATCAGGCCTGGGCTCAGCAGCATGCCCGGCAGTTCACGGACCTCGGTGGCGTCGCACTTCAAGGCTTCTGCCCGTGGGCCGATGAACACAATGCAACCGTCGCGGATGCCCAGGCCATGCTCCTTGAGCACTACACCGGCGGGCTCGACAGGCACCAACCAGGTCGGCAGCAATAATAAGTCGAGCGCAACGGCAGGCTTGGGCATCGTGGAACGGTTCCATGGGGTATAAAGGATGGCGAAGTATACCCGAGCGTCTTCGCGGAGGGATCGCTATAATCGGCGGCTTTTGTTCATGAGTACGGGGTGAAGGATGCGCGATCGACTATTGGCTGCGGAGAAGGTGAAGGCCATCGATTGGCGCGATGGCGTCCTGTACCTGCTGGACCAGCGTAGCTTGCCGTTCGAGGAAAACTGGATCGCCTGCACCCGTGTCGCCGACGTGGCCGAGGCCATTGGCTCAATGGTCGTGCGCGGCGCGCCGGTCATCGGCATCAGCGCGGCGTATGGCGTTGTGCTGGCGGCGCGGGCCAGGATGGCCGAGGGCGGCGATTGGCAAGCGGCGCTGGAGGCTGATTTTGCCTTGCTGACCGAGGCCCGGCCGACGGCGGCGAACCTGTTCTGGGCGCTGGATCGGATGCGTGATCGGCTGGGGCGCTTGAAAGAGCAGGCCGAGCCGCTGGCGGTGCTCGAGGCCGAAGCCATCGCCATCCACGAGAGCGACCGCGAAGCCAACCTGACCATGGCCCAGCTCGGCGTCGACCTGATCCGCAAACACCAGGGCAACGCCCAGGCCATCCTCACCCACTGCAACACTGGCGCCCTGGCCACCGGCGGTTTCGGCACGGCCTTGGGGGTCATCCGGGGTGCCTATATCGAAGGCATGGTGGAGCGCGTCTATGCCGACGAAACCCGGCCGTGGCTGCAAGGCTCGCGCCTGACGGCGTGGGAACTGGCTCGTGAGGGCATTCCGGTGACCCTCAACGCCGACTCGGCCGCTGCCCACATCATGAAGACAAAAGGTGTGACCTGGGTGATCGTCGGTGCCGATTGCATCGCCGCCAATGGCGACGTGGCGAACAAAATCGGCACTTATCAGCTGGCGGTCTGTGCCATGCACCATGGCGTGCGCTTCATGGTCGTGGCGCCGAGCTCGACCATCGACATGGGCCTGGCCAGCGGTGATGACATCCCGGTGGAAGAGCGCGACGGGTGCGAACTGCTGGAAATCGACGGCAAGGGGCTCGGCGCGGAGGTAGGCGCTTTCAACCCGGTCTTCGATGTCACCCCGGCGGATTTGATCGATGTGATTGTGACCGAGAAAGGCATCATCGAGCGCCCGGACACCGCCAAGCTGGCGCAGTTGATGTGTCGCAAGCGGTTGCACTGAAGACTTTTGGTGTCTGTTCCATCGCCATCGCGAGCAGGCTCGCTCCCACAGTGGATAGTGAGTGTGTCTGAAGTTTCAGGCATAAGAGACCCTTGTGGGAGCGAGCCTGCTCGCGATGAGGCCCTTAAAGGCAACAAATTCCTTGCATTTGCCCCCTGAATCTCCAGCCGCAGCGCTTCTAAGCCCCTCTGATCCCATATCAGCCTGTCACCGGTCAACTAACTACGCACCATGCGCATCTGGGGGATAGGTGCGTGGCGGCTCTTGTGATAACATCCGGCGGTTTCCAAGGCTGCCTCGCGAGGTGGCCTTTACTGCGCAGATCCATGGCATAACTCGTTGATTTGTCGTAAGTCGCTGCACGGCATTTGTTCTGCAGCGGCGAGCTTCGTTCGTCCCATCTGGATGTGACGAGGTTTCACCAGAAAAAGGAATCAGGCTTCTCATGGGCGAACTGGCCAAAGAAATCCTCCCGGTCAATATCGAAGACGAGCTGAAACAGTCCTACCTCGACTACGCAATGAGCGTAATCGTCGGGCGGGCGCTGCCGGATGCGCGCGATGGCTTGAAGCCCGTGCACCGGCGCGTGCTGTTCGCGATGAGCGAGCTGGGCAACGACTTCAACAAGCCGTACAAGAAATCCGCCCGTGTCGTCGGCGACGTGATCGGTAAGTATCACCCCCACGGCGACACTGCCGTGTACGACACCATCGTTCGTATGGCGCAGCCATTCTCCCTGCGCTACCTGCTGGTAGACGGCCAGGGCAACTTCGGTTCCGTGGACGGCGACAACGCTGCGGCCATGCGATACACCGAAGTGCGCATGACCAAGCTGGCCCACGAACTGCTGGCCGACCTGCACAAGGAAACCGTGGACTGGGTGCCGAACTACGACGGCACCGAAATGATCCCGGCGGTCATGCCGACCCGTATCCCGAACCTGCTCGTCAACGGCTCCAGCGGTATTGCCGTGGGCATGGCGACCAATATCCCGCCGCACAACCTCGGTGAAGTCATCGACGGTTGCCTGGCCCTCATCGACAATCCCGAGCTGACCGTCGATGAGCTGATGCAATACATCCCCGGTCCGGACTTCCCTACCGCCGCGATCATCAACGGTCGCGCCGGCATCATCGAAGCCTACCGCACCGGCCGTGGCCGCATTTACATGCGCGCCCGCTCGACCGTCGAAGACATCGACAAGGTCGGCGGCCGCCAGCAGATCGTTATCACCGAACTGCCGTACCAGCTGAACAAGGCTCGCCTGATCGAGAAGATCGCCGAGCTGGTGAAAGAGAAGAAGCTCGAAGGCATCACCGAGCTGCGTGACGAGTCCGACAAGGACGGCATGCGCGTCGTGATCGAGCTGCGCCGTGGCGAAGTGCCTGAGGTGATCCTCAATAACCTCTACGCCCAGACCCAACTGCAAAGCGTGTTCGGCATCAACATCGTTGCGCTGATCGACGGCCGTCCGCGGATCCTGAACCTCAAGGACCTGCTGGAAGCCTTCGTCCGTCACCGTCGCGAAGTGGTCACCCGCCGTACCGTATTCGAACTGCGCAAGGCGCGCGAGCGGGGCCATATTCTTGAAGGCCAAGCCGTTGCCCTGTCGAACATCGACCCGGTGATCGCCTTGATCAAGGCCTCGCCAACGCCGTCGGAAGCCAAGGAAGCGCTGGTCAGCACGCCTTGGGAGTCCTCTGCGGTGGTCGCCATGGTCGAGCGCGCCGGTGCCGATTCCTGCCGTCCGGAGAACCTCGACCCGCAATACGGCCTGCGCGAAGGCAAGTACTTCCTGTCCCCGGAACAGGCGCAAGCCATCCTGGAACTGCGCCTGCACCGCCTGACCGGCCTGGAGCACGAGAAGCTGCTGGCCGAGTATCAGGAAATCCTCAACCAGATCGGCGAGCTGATCCGCATCCTCAACAGCGCCACGCGCCTGATGGAAGTGATCCGCGAAGAACTGGAAGTGATCCGCGCCGAATACGGCGACGTGCGCCGCACCGAGATCCTCGATGCACGCCTGGACCTGACCCTGGGTGACATGATCCCGGAAGAAGAGCGCGTGGTGACCATTTCCCACGGCGGCTACGCCAAGACCCAGCCGCTGGCCGCCTACCAGGCCCAGCGTCGCGGCGGCAAAGGCAAGTCGGCGACCGGCGTCAAGGACGAGGACTACATTGCTCACCTGCTGGTCGCCAACAGCCACACCACGCTGCTGCTGTTCTCCAGCAAAGGCAAGGTGTACTGGCTCAAGACCTACGAGATCCCGGAAGCGTCCCGTGCCGCTCGCGGCCGTCCGCTGGTCAACCTCTTGCCGCTGGACGATGGTGAATACATCACCACCATGCTGCCGGTGGAGGAATACACCGAAGGTCACTACATCTTCATGGCGACCGCCAACGGCACCGTGAAGAAAACTCCGCTGGAATCCTTCAGTCGCCAGCGCAGCGTCGGCCTGATCGCCCTGGAGCTGGACGAAGGCGACGTGCTGATTTCCGCCGCCATCACCGACGGCGAGCGTGAGGTCATGCTGTTCTCCGACGGCGGCAAGGTTACCCGCTTCAAGGAATCCGACGTCCGCGCCATGGGCCGCACCGCCCGCGGTGTCCGTGGTATGCGCCTGCCGGAAGGGCAGAAGCTTATTTCCATGCTGATCCCTGAAGAAGGCAGCCAGATCCTCACCGCTTCGGCCCGTGGTTATGGCAAGCGCACGGCCATCAGCGAGTTCCCCGAGTACAAGCGTGGCGGCCAGGGCGTGATCGCCATGGTCAGCAACGACCGTAACGGTCGTCTGGTCGGTGCGGTCCAGGTGCTCGATGGCGAGGAGATCATGTTGATCTCCGACCAGGGCACCCTGGTGCGCACGCGAGTCGCCGAAGTGTCGAGCCTGGGCCGTAACACCCAGGGCGTGACGCTGATCAAGCTGGCCAGCGATGAAACGCTGGTCGGGCTCGAGCGGGTCCAGGAACCGTCGGAAGTCGAAGGCGAGGAGCTGGAAGGCGCGGAGCTGGAAGGTGAAGGTGGCGTGGCGTTCGACGGCACCCTTGGCGCCGATGTCGACGACGCTGTCGGCGACCAACCGCTCGACGCTGCCGCAGACGAAGAAGAACCGCAGGACTAAGCGGACACGCAGGGGGCGGATGAAGATTCGCCCCCTTGTTGTTTGTTCTGTTTGAAATTTCGTATCAAATTACAGCTTTGTGAGAGCAAGGCCTGTGTGGGAGCAAAGCCTGTGGGAGCAAGGCTTGCCCGCGATGACGGTAGACCAGTCAACATCAATGTTGGATGACAGTCTGCTATCGCGGGCAAGCCTTGCTCCCACACCTTTGCTCTCTCGCCCTAGGCCCACAATGCGCACCACCTGATACCGTATTAATTGCGTGAACCACCAGATCAGAGCGAGATTGGATGTGAGCAAGAGAGCCTATAACTTCTGTGCCGGCCCGGCGGCGCTTCCTGAGGCGGTCCTGAAGCGTGCCCAGGGTGAACTTCTCGACTGGCACGGCAAAGGCCTGTCGGTCATGGAAATGAGCCATCGCAGCGATGAGTTCGTGTCCATTGCCACCAAGGCCGAGCAGGACCTGCGTGATCTGCTGAACATCCCGTCCAACTACAAGGTGCTGTTCCTGCAGGGCGGCGCCAGTCAGCAGTTCGCCCAGATCCCGTTGAACCTGTTGCCGGAAAACGCCAGCGCCGACTACATCGACACCGGCATCTGGTCGCAGAAAGCCATCGAAGAAGCGTCGCGCTACGGTCACGTCAACGTGGCGGCCACCGCCAAGCCCTACGACTATTTCGCGATTCCCGGCCAGAACGAATGGAACCTGTCCAAGGACGCGGCCTACGTTCACTACGCGCCGAACGAAACCATCGGCGGCCTGGAATTCAACTGGATTCCGGAAACTGGCGACGTGCCATTGGTGGCCGACATGTCCTCGGACATCCTCTCGCGCCCGGTGGATATCTCCCGTTTCGGCATGATCTACGCCGGTGCCCAGAAGAACATCGGCCCAAGCGGCATCCTGGTCGCCATCATTCGTGAAGACCTGCTGGGGCGCGCCCGTTCGCTGTGTCCGACCATGCTCAACTACAAGGTCGCAGCCGACAACGGCTCGATGTACAACACCCCGCCGACCCTGGCCTGGTACCTGTCCGGCCTGGTGTTCGAATGGCTGAAAGAGCAGGGCGGTGTCGAAGCCATCGGCAAGCTCAACGAAGTGAAGCAGCGCACGCTATATGACTTCATCGACGCCAGCGGCCTCTACAGCAACCCGATCAACAAGTCTGATCGCTCATGGATGAACGTGCCGTTCCGCCTGGCCGACGACCGTCTCGACAAGCCGTTCCTGGCCGGTGCCGACGAGCGCGGCCTGCTGAACCTCAAGGGCCACCGTTCGGTTGGTGGCATGCGCGCCTCCATCTACAACGCCGTCGACATCAACGCCGTCAATGCGCTGATCGCCTACATGGCAGAGTTCGAGAAGGAACATGGCTGATGTCTGAGCAAGAACTCAAGGCGCTGCGCCTGCGCATCGACGCCCTGGACGAAAAAGTCCTGGAGCTGATCAGCGAGCGCGCGCGCTGCGCCCAGGAAGTCGCCCGGGTGAAAATGGCCTCCCTGGCTGAAGGCGAAGTGCCGGTGTTCTATCGCCCCGAGCGTGAAGCCCAGGTGCTCAAGCGTGTCATGGAGCGCAACAAAGGGCCGCTGGGCAACGAAGAGATGGCGCGCTTGTTCCGCGAAATCATGTCCTCGTGCCTGGCCCTCGAGCAGCCACTGAAAGTCGCCTACCTGGGGCCGGAAGGCACGTTCACACAGGCTGCGGCCATGAAGCACTTCGGTCACGCGGTGATCAGCAAGCCGATGGCGGCCATCGACGAAGTGTTCCGTGAAGTCGCCGCCGGCGCGGTGAATTTTGGCGTGGTGCCGGTGGAGAACTCCACCGAAGGCGCGGTCAACCACACGCTGGACAGCTTCCTCGAGCACGACATGGTGATCTGCGGTGAAGTCGAACTGCGCATCCATCATCACCTGTTGGTGGGCGAGAACACCAAGACCGACAGCATCAGCCGGATCTATTCCCACGCCCAATCGCTGGCCCAGTGCCGCAAGTGGCTGGACGCCCATTACCCGAACGTCGAACGCGTGGCGGTCTCGAGCAACGCCGAGGCGGCCAAGCGGGTCAAGGGCGAGTGGAACTCGGCGGCGATTGCCGGCGACATGGCGGCCGGCCTCTACGGGCTGACGCGCCTGGCTGAAAAGATCGAGGATCGCCCGGACAACTCCACGCGGTTCCTGATGATCGGCAGCCAGGAAGTCCCGCCGACCGGCGACGACAAGACCTCGATTATCGTGTCCATGAGCAACAAGCCCGGTGCGCTCCATGAGCTGCTGGTGCCGTTCCATGACAACGGTATCGACCTGACGCGGATCGAGACCCGTCCGTCGCGTAGCGGTAAGTGGACCTACGTGTTCTTCATCGATTTCGTCGGCCACCACCGCGATCCGCTGGTAAAAGGTGTGCTGGAAAAAATCAGTCAGGAAGCAGTGGCACTCAAGGTGCTGGGTTCCTACCCCAAGGCAGTTCTTTAAGGGCGGATAGCAAATGAGTGGCAACTTCCTCGCCCTGGCTCAGCCAGGCGTGCAACAACTCTCGCCTTACGTTCCGGGCAAGCCCGTGGACGAACTGGCTCGCGAGCTGGACCTGGATCCGGCCAGCATCGTCAAATTGGCGAGCAACGAAAACCCATTGGGCGCGAGCCCCAAGGCGTTGGCGGCGATCCGCGACGAACTGGCCGAGCTGACCCGTTACCCTGATGGCAATGGCTTTGCACTGAAAAGCCTGCTGGCCGAGCGTTGCGGTGTCGAGCTGAACCAGGTGACCCTGGGCAATGGCTCCAACGACATTCTTGAGTTGGTGGCGCGGGCGTACCTGGCGCCAGGTCTCAACGCCGTCTTCAGCGAGCACGCGTTCGCGGTCTACCCGATCGCGACCCAGGCCGTCGGCGCGGACGCCCATGTGGTTCCGGCCAAGGACTGGGGGCACGATCTGCCGGCCATGCTGGCGGCCATCGATGCCAACACCCGCGTGGTCTTCATTGCCAACCCGAACAACCCGACCGGCACCTGGTTCGATGCCCAGGCCCTGGATGACTTCCTCCAGGACGTGCCCGCCCATGTGCTGGTGGTGCTGGACGAGGCCTACATCGAATACGCCGAAGGCAGCGATTTGCCCGATGGCCTGGATTTCCTCGCGGCTTACCCGAACCTGCTGGTTTCGCGCACGTTCTCCAAAGCCTACGGCTTGGCTTCGCTGCGGGTCGGCTACGGCCTGTCCACTGCGGTGGTGGCCGATGTGCTGAATCGCGTGCGCCAGCCGTTCAACGTCAACAGCTTCGCCCTGGCCGCCGCCTGTGCGGCCTTGCAGGATGAAGCCTACCTGGCCGAAAGCCGTCGCCTCAACGCAGCCGGCATGGAGCAGTTGGAAGCCGGTCTGCGTGAGCTGGGCTTGGGCTGGATTCCCTCGAAAGGCAACTTCATCTGTATCGACCTGGGGCGCGTCGCTGCGCCGGTCTACCAGGGGTTGTTGCGCGAAGGTGTGATCGTGCGCCCTGTGGCCAATTACGGCATGCCGAACCATCTGCGCGTCACCATTGGCCTGCCGGCGGAAAACAGCCGTTTCCTCGAGGCGTTGAGCAAGGTCCTGGTTCGTGGTTGATGTCACTTCGCTGCAACCTGCTACCCCTATGATCGGTCGCCTGGTGGTGGTCGGCCTGGGGTTGATCGGCGGTTCGTTTGCCAAGGGCTTGCGTGAAAGCGGTCTGTGTCGCGAGGTGGTCGGTGTCGACCTGGATCCGCAGTCGCGCAAGCTGGCCGTGGAGCTGGGGGTGGTCGATCGCTGCGAAGATGACCTGGCGCTCGCGTGCCAGGGCGCGGATGTGATCCAGCTGGCGGTGCCGATCCTGGCCATGGAAAAACTGCTGGCGCGCCTGGCGACCATGAACCTGGGGCAAGCGATCCTGACTGACGTCGGCAGCGCCAAGGGCAACGTCGTGCGTGCGGCCACCGAGGCGTTCGGTGGGATGCCGGCGCGCTTCGTGCCCGGTCATCCGATTGCCGGTTCCGAGCAGAGCGGGGTGGAAGCCTCCAATGCCGAACTGTTTCGACGTCATAAAGTGATCCTTACGCCGCTGGACCAGACCGATCCGGCCGCGCTGGCGGTGGTGGACCGTTTGTGGCGTGAATTGGGCGCCGATGTCGAGCACATGCAGGTCGAGCGTCACGATGAGGTGTTGGCGGCCACCAGCCATTTACCGCACCTGTTGGCGTTCGGCCTGGTGGATTCATTGGCCAAACGCAATGAAAATCTTGAGATCTTCCGTTACGCTGCCGGCGGTTTCCGCGATTTCACGAGAATCGCCGGAAGCGACCCGGTCATGTGGCACGACATCTTCCTCGCCAACCGCGAAGCTGTCTTGCGCACACTCGATACATTTCGCAGCGACCTCGACGCCTTGCGCGACGCGGTCGATGCAGGGGACGGGCACCAATTGCTGGGCGTTTTCACACGCGCCAGGGTGGCCCGCGAGCATTTCAGTAAAATCCTGGCCCGTCGGGCCTATGTGGACGCTATGAACTCCAACGATCTGATTTTCCTGGCACAACCTGGTGGCTCCCTGAGTGGGCGTATTCGTGTACCGGGCGATAAATCGATTTCCCATCGTTCGATCATGCTTGGCTCCCTGGCCGAAGGCGTGACCGAGGTGGAAGGCTTCCTCGAGGGCGAAGACGCCCTGGCGACGCTGCAAGCGTTTCGCGACATGGGCGTGGTCATCGAAGGCCCGCACCACGGTCGCGTGACCATCCATGGTGTCGGCCTGCACGGCCTCAAGCCTGCTCCGGGGCCGATCTACCTGGGCAACTCCGGGACCTCGATGCGCCTGTTGTCCGGCCTGCTGGCCGCCCAGGACTTCGACAGCACCCTGACCGGTGATGCGTCGCTGTCCAAGCGCCCGATGAATCGCGTGGCCAACCCGTTGCGGGAAATGGGCGCGGTCATCGAGACGGCCGCCGAGGGTCGTCCGCCGATGACCATTCGTGGTGGCAACAAGCTCAAGGGCCTGACCTACACCATGCCCATGGCCAGCGCCCAGGTGAAATCCTGCCTGCTGCTGGCCGGTCTCTACGCCGAAGGCAAGACCACCGTCACCGAGCCGGCCCCGACCCGCGACCACACCGAGCGCATGCTGCGCGGCTTCGGCTACCCGGTCACGGTCGATGGCGCCACGGCGTCCGTCGAGTCTGGCAGCAAGCTGACCGCGACCCACATCGAAGTGCCGGGCGACATCTCGTCCTCGGCGTTCTTCCTGGTGGCCGCCTCGATCGCCGAAGGCTCCGACCTGGTTCTGGAGCACGTTGGCATCAACCCGACCCGTACCGGCGTGATCGACATCCTGCGCCTGATGGGCGCCGACATCACCCTGGAAAACCAGCGTGAAGTGGGTGGCGAGCCGGTAGCGGACCTGCGCGTACGAGCGGCTAAACTCAAGGGTATCGAGATTCCGGAGGCCTTGGTTCCGCTGGCCATCGACGAGTTCCCGGTGCTGTTCGTGGCGGCCGCCTGCGCAGAAGGCCGCACCGTGTTGACCGGTGCCGAAGAGCTGCGGGTCAAGGAATCGGATCGCATCCAGGTGATGGCCGATGGCTTGCTCGCCCTGGGCGTCAAGTGCCAGCCAACCCCGGATGGGATCATCATCGACGGCGGCCAGATCGGCGGCGGCGAAGTCCACGGTCACGGCGATCACCGCATCGCCATGGCCTTCAGTGTTGCGTCTTTGCGCGCCAGCGCGCCGATTCGCATCCATGACTGCGCCAACGTCGCGACGTCGTTCCCGAACTTCCTGGCGCTGTGCGCGCAGGTCGGTATCCGAGTAGCACAAGAGGCACAGTCGTGAACATCAAGGCACCGATCATCACCATCGATGGCCCAAGCGGTTCGGGCAAGGGCACCGTCGCCGGGATCCTGGCCAGGCAGTTGGGCTGGAACCTGCTGGATTCGGGTGCCTTGTACCGTCTGCTGGCGTTCGCCGCTGGCAACCATGGCGTCGACCTGACCAACGAAGAGTTGCTCAAGGCACTGGCCGCTCATCTGGACGTGCAATTCATTGCGGCGACCGACGGCCAGCTCCAGCGCATCATTCTGGAAGGCGATGAAGTCAGCGATGTCATCCGTACCGAAAGCGTGGGCGCCGGGGCCTCCCAGGTCGCCGCGTTGCCAGCGGTGCGCGAGGCATTGCTGCAACGCCAGCGCGCATTCCAGGAGCCGCCGGGGCTGGTGGCCGATGGCCGCGACATGGGCACGGTGGTGTTCCCCGATGCGCCATTGAAGATCTTCCTGACTGCCAGCGCCGAGGAACGGGCGCGCCGCCGATATTTGCAGTTGAAGGGCAAAGGCGAGGATGTTAGTCTGTCGAGTCTGCTAGATGAGATCCGTGCACGCGATGAGCGTGACACCCAGCGCGCAGTAGCCCCGCTAAAGCCGGCGGCCGATGCGATACAGCTGGATTCCACGGAGTTGTCCATTGATCAGGTGTTGCAACGCATCATGAGCGAGATCGCGCTTCGCGATATCGCCGGGTGACAGGAAGCTCCGCAGGGGACCAGTCATAGTCCTGCGGCGCTTCTTTTATATGAAACTAACCCACACTGTCTGGGGTGTGGAGATGGGCGTTTACTTCGCCCTAATCAACAGGAATTAAAATGAGCGAAAGCTTTGCGGAACTCTTTGAAGAAAGCTTGAAAACCCTGAACCTTCAGGCAGGCTCCATCATCACCGGCGTTATCGTTGATATCGATTACCAAGCTCGCTGGGTAACCGTTCACGCTGGTCTGAAGTCTGAAGCGCTGATCCCGCTTGAGCAGTTCTACAACGACGCTGGCGAACTGAACATCAACGTCGGTGACGAAGTTCACGTTGCGCTGGACTCGGTTGAAGATGGCTTTGGTGAAACCAAGCTGTCCCGTGAAAAAGCCAAGCGTGCTGAATGCTGGATCGTTCTGGAAGCGGCCTTCGCAGCTGAGGAAGTGGTCAAGGGCGTTATCAACGGTAAGGTTAAAGGCGGCTTCACTGTCGACGTTAACGGCATCCGTGCGTTCCTGCCAGGTTCCCTGGTTGACGTTCGTCCAGTGCGCGACACCACGCACCTGGAAGGCAAAGAGCTGGAATTCAAGGTCATCAAGCTGGACCAGAAGCGCAACAACGTTGTCGTTTCCCGTCGCAGTGTCCTGGAAGCCGAGAACTCCGCCGAGCGTGAAGCTCTGCTGGAATCGCTGCAGGAAGGCCAGCAGGTCAAGGGTATCGTCAAGAACCTCACCGATTACGGCGCATTCGTCGATCTGGGTGGCGTCGATGGCCTGCTGCACATCACCGACATGGCCTGGAAGCGTATCAAGCATCCTTCGGAAATCGTCAACGTTGGCGACGAGATCGATGTCAAGGTTCTGAAGTACGATCGCGAACGCAATCGTGTTTCCCTGGGCCTCAAGCAACTGGGTGAAGATCCATGGGTCGCTATCAAAGCCCGTTACCCAGAAGGCACCCGCGTCACCGCTCGTGTTACCAACCTCACCGACTACGGCTGCTTCGCTGAGCTGGAAGAAGGCGTTGAAGGCCTGGTGCACGTTTCCGAAATGGACTGGACCAACAAGAACATCCACCCTTCGAAAGTCGTACAAGTCGGCGACGAAGTGGAAGTCATGGTTCTGGACATCGACGAAGAGCGTCGTCGTATCTCCCTCGGCATCAAGCAGTGCAAGTCCAACCCATGGGAAGACTTCTCTGGCCAGTTCAACAAGGGCGATAAAATCTCCGGCACCATCAAGTCGATCACCGATTTCGGTATCTTCATTGGTCTGGACGGCGGCATCGACGGCCTGGTTCACCTGTCCGACATCTCCTGGAACGAAGTGGGCGAAGAAGCCGTACGCCGTTTCAAGAAGGGCGACGAGCTGGACACCGTTATCCTGTCGGTTGACCCAGAGCGCGAGCGTATCTCCCTGGGTATCAAGCAACTGGAAAGCGATCCGTTCTCCGAGTACGTTCAAGAGAACGACAAAGGCGCAATCGTTAAGGGCATCGTGAAAGAAGTTGACGCCAAAGGCGCCATCATCACTCTGGCCGACGATATCGAAGCAACTCTGAAAGCCTCCGAAATCAGCCGTGACCGCGTTGAAGACGCGCGCAACGTTCTGAAAGAAGGCGAAGAAGTAGAAGCCAAGATCATCAGCGTTGACCGCAAGAGCCGCGTAATCCAGCTCTCCATCAAGTCGAAAGACGATGCTGAAGAGAAAGAAGCAATCCAGAGCCTGCGCGACAAGCCAGCCGCTGACATTGCTGCTGGTCCTACCACTCTGGGCGACCTGCTGCGTGCACAAATGGAAAAGCAGAACTGAGTTCTGTCAGACCATAAAAAAAGGGCGACTTCGGTCGCCCTTTTTTGTGGGCGCGATTCCTTGTAGGAGCTGCCGAAGGCTGCGATCTTTCTCCAGTCGCGAAACCAACCTCCAAGCACAGCTGTCTCTTTCTTTAAGCGGATCAGCCATCTATCAAGGCTGGACTACAGATGTCATGGTTCCCCCTGAGCAATGTGGGAGCGAGCCTGCTCGCGATAGCGCCAGATCAGGCACCACCCAGTCGAGCGATGGATATTTAAGGAGATGAATGAACAGACTCATCCTGATATTCGCAATGCTGGCATTGGCAGGTTGCACCACAAGCGCCAAGACCCACGCAGTCCGTGGTGTCAGTGGTATCGAGGTCGACTGCTCAGGGTTGGGCTCTGGCTGGGAGAAGTGCCATAAGAGAGCCGCAAGAGAGTGCAAGGGCGCTGGCTACAAGGTCATTACCCGATCCGACGACGCGAAGGATAACGATCAATACCCCTTTGGTTTTAATCCGGCTGGCTATCTGACTCGTACGATGCTGGTCATCTGCCGATAGCTTGAGAAGTCTCCCGGCCTGCATGGAAAGAAGCGACAGGGTAGCAAAGAAGAATGTCAATACTCGGGCTGTTCAAATCCTTCCGGTCATGCTAAAACCTTTTCAAGCGATTTTCCTAGCTGCTTGAAAAAGAAGGGAAAAATATGACGAAGTCGGAGTTGATCGAACGAATTGTCACCCATCAAGGGCTACTCTCATCCAAGGATGTGGAACTGGCCATCAAGACCATGCTTGAACAAATGTCCCAGTGCCTGGCTACGGGTGATCGTATTGAAATCCGTGGTTTCGGCAGCTTTTCCCTGCATTACCGCGCCCCGCGGGTAGGGCGCAATCCGAAGACCGGGCAGTCCGTCAGCCTTGACGGAAAATTTGTTCCTCATTTCAAGCCGGGTAAAGAGCTTAGGGATCGGGTGAATGAGGAGGAGGGGGATGAGCTCTGACGGAGCGCTAAGACAAAGGAGTTCTCATGCGGAACTTTAAACGCCTGGCCCTTGTTGTACTTGCACTGCTCGTGGCCTCGGCAGTCGTCCTGTTTGTGCTTGAAAACAACCAGTCGGTCGCATTGCTGTTTCTGGGCTGGTCATCACCGCAACTTCCTGTTTCAGTTTGCGTGCTAGTGTCACTTCTCGCTGGTATGATGGTTGGCCCGTTGCTCGCGTGGTTCATGGGGGCGCGTAGGCGATCGAAATAAATGGATGTGTGAGCCCAGGGGTCTTGGTAAGGATCACTGTCTACAATTTTTTCTGACTTTGGGTGCGTTTTGTTGGTATTTAATCTAGCTCAGTTTGCCGCTGTGTCCGACGTGGCCTTGCCCGCCTTGCCTTTGAATGCGTTTGATGTACCTACCAGCGCGATTGCAAGCGAGGTCTCTCATGCAAAATGATCGTGTTGATGTGCGTGACGCAGGCGAGATTGATCTGATTGAGCTTGTTCGGGGGCTTTGGGCTCAGAAATGGCTGATCTTGGGTATCACTCTTTTAGTCACTGTTGGCGCAGGCCTTTATGCGTTTCTCAGTAAGCCTGTTTACGAATCCAAACTTTTTATCGTGCCACCTACTCAGAATGATATCGCTGAGCTGAATTATGGGCGTGGAAAGAGTACGGAGCTGGATGTTTATTCCATTGCTTATGTTTACGAGGTGTTCGCTCGGAATCTTCAGGGTGAGTCTCTTCGTCAACAGTTCTTTAATGAGGTCTACCTTCCTTCGCTTAGTGAGGCTGAGCGCAAGGGATCGCTCGATCGTTTATATGAGCGTTTTTCCCGAGAGCTGGTGATAAAGGGGCTTGGTAAAGGTTCGCCTGATCGTTTTTCTATTGCCGTTCAAGGTACAGACCCTGTTCAAGTCACGAAGTGGGCAAAAAATTATGCCCAGCGTGCTAGTGAGGCTGCTGAGTCGGAGTTGATCAAGAACGTCACGACTGAGGCTTCGGTTAGGGCTCGCAATTTAGAGCAGAGAATCGTCAGCTTGCGCGAGAATGCGCAGCGCGTACGTGAGGATCGGATTCAACAGCTACGGGAAGCACTAAAGGTTGCTGAGTCCATTGGTTTAAACTTACCAGCTATCAATTCTACCGCTGCAGTGGATATCACCGTAGAAACTGGTCATAAAATGGATTACCAGCGAGGGAGTAAAGCGTTGGCGGCGGAGATTAAAGCATTGGAGTCTAGAACTTCCGACGATGCTTTTATTAAGGATTTACGATCATTGCAAATGAGGTACAATTTTTATCGTAAGTTGAACATTGACCCTGAAAGTATTGCTGTGTATCGGCAGGATGGTAGTGTTGATGTGCCGGAAAATCCGATAAAGCCTAAAAAAGGTTTAATCCTCGTATTGGGATTCGTGGCGGGATTGCTATTAGGCGGGTTTGTAGCCTTGATCCGGTTTGCGTTGAATCGCAATTCGGAAGATCGACGAGGCGGCTAAACCGGTCGCGACTGAATGTCATTTCAGCAGCATGGTCGTGATTGATAGGCCTTAATAAAGAACAAATGGTCTCTGTTCGGCTTTGTAAGCCTGCCTGCATTAGGTATTTTCCCAGTGCAGGCAGGCTTTTTGGTGTATGGGAAGAGTTGCGTAGCGGAGTCGGTGGTTGATAGCTTTGTGCTACTAGTCGATGATTTTGCTATAGCGCGCGGGCTGGCTTGGCGTCTCCTGATGGGTTCGAGTTCGGTGTGGGGTCGCCTCGGTGGCCATTTCTGTTACAGAAAAGATAAACTGGCGGCGAAGACGAGGATCCGGATTGTCTGCCCTGTTGCCCGGGCTGCTTGTCAGGTGCACGTGGACGACCCGTAAAGCCATTTTGCTCAAGAGCAGGCATAATACGCGCAGGCTGGGGGTGCCTCCTGAGTGGCTACTAGCGTAGGGGGCAATTCGGTCATCGCACCGAGTCGAGTGGCAATGTGATAGCGGTCTCTTTGAAAAATAGAGTTTGCGCCGTGGAGTTACTCGAAAAGTCGCGTTTGATGGGCACCCACTCCATGTCGCTGGCTGGTTTTCATTGTTACAAAAATCAAAATTCGATATGGAAATACTCTCGCTCTGGTTGAAAATAACCATGTCCTCCACAGCGATCATGCTGAGATAGAAGCCGTGCTTCTGGCTATGGAGGGAGTGGAGTCATTTTGTTGGGCAAAGTATGATCAAACGCCAACAGTAAGCGTGTGAGCCTCGGCATAGGTAATTACGTGCTCGGGAAAGCGAAGGGAAATTCTGGAACGGTGGCGTGTCAAGGATCACACACAAGGATAAAAGCGCTTTATGCAGCTTCTATCAGGAACTCAGGTGCGACGTGAATAGACCAATTTAATGCTTGCTCGAAATTTTTTACAGCTTTCCAATGTTACAATTCGTGGCTTGACGCTTGTCAGCAAATTTTTGCTGATTTTTTTTCTTGCCCGTTTTCTCGAGCCGGCCGATGTAGGCATCTATGGCCTGCTGGCCGCGACCGTTGGCTATTCGCTGTATTTTCTCGGGTTCGATTTTTACACCTACAGCACTCGTGAACTGCTCAAGCGCGAGCGTCGCGAGTGGGGTGGGCTACTCAAGGCGCAAGGGGCTCTCACATTGGTGCTCTACGTCATTTTTTTACCATTGCTAAGCCTGATTTTTATCAAAGGCTTGCTCCCAGTGACGGTTATCGGCTGGTTCTTCGTTTTACTGATACTTGAACATCTGACTCAGGAATTGGGTCGCTTGCTGATTGCGACTGCGGATCAACTCTTTGCGAGTCTGATACTATTTTTTCGATCGGGAGTCTGGGCCGTCCTGATCACGGGATTGATGTTTGTCGAGCCCAATACGCGAAATCTGGACATGGTATTTGGAGCCTGGGCGCTGGGATCGGCGACAGCGCTTTTTCTGGGGATATATCGCGTCAAGCGCATGGGGTTATCGGGTTGGCGGCAAGATATTGACTGGCCCTGGATCATCAAGGGATTGAAGGTAGCGTCCGCATTGCTGATTGCGACCTTAGCCATTAGGGGGATCTTCACCCTGGACCGTTATTGGTTCCAAGATTTAGCAGGACTGGACGTGCTCGGTGCCTATGTCTTGTTCATGGGCGTCAGTATGGCGCTGATGTCATTTCTGGATGCAGGTGTATTTGCCTTTATTTACCCAGGACTGATCAGCGCCTACCAGCAGCGCGATCCAGTCGGTTTTCATCAAGGTATGCGCAAGTTATTGCTGCAGACCGTTGGTCTTTGCGGCGCTTTTTCGGTAATCGCACTGGTTATGATAGGCCCATTGCTGGCTTGGCTAGGCAAGCCGCTTTACAGTGAGCAGCAGGGACTTTTCGTCTGGATACTTTTGGCTACGGTGCTCTACGCGCTGGGCATGATTCCCCATTATGGGTTATATGCCCAAGGTCGTGATCGACCGATCATTCATAGCCACCTAGCCAGTCTGATCATTTTTGTTCTGGCGACTTGGAGTTTTGTGCAAATCTGGCCTCATCTTGCGGTGCCGCTAGGGCTGTGCGTCAGTTTCTTTGTCGTTTTGTGCTGGAAATCGTGGAGTTTCTATCGCCTCACCCCAGTACCTTACCGTTTATTTCAATCCTGACTTCGTGCAGGAAGCAACCAAGGGACGCGTCAATGTTCACCAATAAAACCATTCTCATCACCGGTGGTACCGGCTCTTTTGGTAACACGTTTGTGCCAATGACCCTGGCCAAATACAACCCGAAAAAGATCATCATCTTTTCCCGAGATGAAATGAAGCAATGGGACATGGCGAAGAAATTCGAGGGTGATTCCCGCGTTCGATTCTTCATCGGCGACGTCCGCGACAAGGAGCGCTTGTACCGCGCGCTGGACGGTGTTGATTATGTGGTTCACGCAGCGGCGACTAAAATCGTGCCAACTGCAGAATACAACCCTTTCGAGTGCATCAAGACCAACATCAATGGCGCTATGAACCTGATCGATGCCTGCATCGACAAAGGCGTCAAGCGCGTTGTTGCATTGTCCACCGACAAGGCCAGCAGCCCGATAAACCTGTACGGCGCCACCAAGTTAGCGTCCGATAAGCTGTTTGTTGCCGGTAACTCCTACGCTGGTGGGCACGAAACCCGCATGGCGGTTGTGCGTTATGGCAACGTGATGGGGTCGCGCGGATCGGTGATCCCATTCTTCATGTCGATCAAGGACAAAGGTGAATTACCGATCACCGATGAACGTATGACCCGTTTCATGATCTCCCTGGAGGAGGGTGTCGAGTTGGTTTGGCATGCCTTCGAAGATATGGAAGGCGGTGAGATATATGTGAAGAAGATCCCATCGATGAAGGTGACAGATCTCGCTCGTGTCGTTGCACCTGAAGCTACCCAAAAAATCGTTGGCATTCGTCCTGGCGAAAAGCTGCATGAGCAGATGATCAGTGCCGAAGATTCCTACTACACGTACGAATACCCGGAGCACTTTAAAATTCTGCCGGTCATCAACGAATGGGCAACGTGCCCCAAGCGAATCAAAGACGGTAAGAAGGTCGCTGAAGGCTTCGTTTACGCCAGTGATAACAACACTGAGTGGATGAGCGATGAGGATCTGAAAAACTGGATCACCCTCAACGAAGCCAAGATCGGGAGTATCTGATACATGATTCCCTACGGTCGCCAGGACATAACCCAAGCTGATATCGATGCGGTGATTGGGGTCTTGCAATCCGATTTCCTCACCCAAGGCCCTATGGTGCCCCGCTTCGAGCAGCAGGTTGCCCAGCATGTGGGAGCCAGCCATGCGCTGGCGGTGAACAGCGCGACGTCCGCGTTGCATATCGCTTGTCTTGCACTGGGATTGGGTCCTGGTGATCGTTTGTGGACGAGCCCTGTAACCTTCGTGGCTTCTGCCAATTGCGGTCTTTATTGCGGCGCGCAGGTTGATTTCGTTGATATCGATCCTCGCACCTACAACCTCTGCCCAATGGCGTTGGAGCGCAAGCTGGAGCAGGCCGAGCGAGAAAGTGCGCTGCCCAAAGTTGTCGTGGTGGTTCATCTCTGCGGGCAGCCCTGCGACATGCAAGCAATTCACGGGTTGGCCCTGCGCTATGGATTCAAGGTAATTGAGGATGCCTCCCATGCCATTGGCGGCAAATACCGAGGTGCGTTTATCGGTAACGGAAAGTACAGCGACATAACTGTATTTAGTTTTCACCCTGTAAAAATCATTACCACTGCCGAAGGTGGCATGGTTTTGACCAACGATACCGAGTTGGCCAATAAGATGGCTCTGCTGCGTAGTCACGGCATCACCCGCGATGCGCAACAGATGACTCATGAGTCGGATGGTCCTTGGTATTACCAGCAAGTTGATTTGGGGTTCAACTACCGAATGACCGAACTGCAGGCCGCTTTGGGCGTCAGTCAGATGGAGCGTCTGGACCAGTACGTTGCCCGCCGCCATCAGTTGGCTGCGCGCTACAACGATCTGTTGTCGACTTTGCCCGTCACTGTTCCTTGGCAACACGCTGACAGCTACTCGGGTCTGCATCTTTATGTGATTCGTTTACAGCTGGACAAAATCAGCAAGACTCATCGCCAGGTGTTTGAATCGCTGCGTGAGCAAGGAATTGGCGTGAACCTGCATTACATCCCGGTTCATACCCAGCCCTATTATGCGCAGATGGGCTTCAAGCCTGAGGACTTCCCGGCGGCGCAAGCTTACTACCGCGAGGCCATTAGCATCCCGATGTTCCAGACGATGAGTGACGAGCAGCAGGATCGGGTGGTTGCTTCGTTGCGAAAGGCCGTTTCATGAAAAGCATTGCAGTATTGCAGGCAAGGATGTCTTCATCTCGCCTCCCTGGCAAGGTGCTATTCCCCATCAATGGCATTCCGCTGGCGGTCTTGGCGGCGAAGCGTGCGGCTAACACCGGTCGGGAAGTAATCGTTGCTACCTCTAGCCTGGCCAGTGACGATGCGCTCGCCGATGTACTCGATACGCATGGTTTGAAGTGCTTTCGGGGAAGTCTGGAGAACCCTCTGGAACGTATAGTCCGGGCTTTGGACGCGTACCCTGAAAACACCATTGTTTTTCGTTTGACTGCGGACAATGTTTTCCCTGATGGTGACTTGCTAGATGAAATCGAAGAAGCATTCGTTCAAGGCGAGTACGAATATCTCTGTTGCAATGGTACAGAGTCCGGTTTGCCCTACGGAGTCAGCGCCGAAGTTACACGACTCGGCCATCTGCGTTGGGCGTTGGACAATGCTGTCGACGCTTTTGATACTGAGCACGTAACACCTTTAATCATCAGACGCTTTGGTCGTTGTTATTTTGAGCGTTATAAATTTCGCAAGCTGGGATTGCTGCGCTGCACAGTCGACAACCTTGACGATTATCTTCTGGTTCAAAAGATATTCAGCTCGGTCACAGATGCTGTAAACGTACCCTGTCTGGAGTTAATGCAAAGGCTGCAGGCCGCACCGGGCGGACCGGTTGTGGCTCAAGCGCCCGATAAGCTGGTATTTGGTACTGTGCAATTGGGACTGAACTATGGAGTCAGTAATACATCCGGTCGTCCTGACTTTGTCCAGGCTCGTAACATGCTTCGCACCGCTGTGATCAACGGCGTCAAGTGCATCGATACTGCGCGGGCCTACGGCACTAGCGAGGCTGTTGTCGGGGCAGCTTTCAAGGGCGGGTGGGAAGGACGGGCCACTGTCATTACCAAACTCAGTCCTTTGGCTGATTGTCCAATTGATGCTGAGTCCTTGTGGGTGCGAGCGGCTGTAGATGCGAGTGTTTTCGAATCATGTCACCACTTGGAATCAAAGACGCTGGATGTAGTCATGCTGCACCGTGCTGCCCAGCTTGTTGAATGGCAAGGAGCTGCTTGGGAAAGACTCTCAGAGTTACGACAGCAAGGCGTCATCGCTGCACTGGGTGTTTCTGTACAGAATCCAGTAGAGCTGCAACGGGCGTTGGCAGAGCCGCTGGTCAGCTATATCCAATTGCCATGTAACCTCCTGGACTGGCGCTGGGACGACTCGATACCGCTTATTGAGGAAGCCAAACAAGGCCGCTCGCTCATAATCCATGTGCGCAGCGCCTTGTTACAGGGATTGTTGGTAAATGAAAATGAGGAGAGCTGGCGATCCGCTCATGTGGACGATTCGCCGACGGTGCGTGAGTGGCTGAATAATCAGGTTTCGACTTTAGGGCGCAACAGTATTGTAGATCTCTGTTTCGCCTACTTGCGAACATTGACCTGGGTCGATGGGATCGCCGTGGGAATGGAGAATATCGAGCAGCTTTCGGAAAATCTGGAGCTGTTCTGTAAACCCTCGTTAGAGCCCGAGCAAATATCAGCTCTACGGGCCTCCCGCCCTCGGTTGACGGAGCAGACATTGAATCCGGCGTGCTGGTTGAGGGGGTGAGATTGAGCAGCGGAACCGAGTTGTTTTCATTGGCTGGCAAAACCGTGCTGATAACCGGTGCAACGGGATACTTGGGCACTGCGATGAGCAATGCTGTGGCTGCTGCAGGCGCGCATGTATTAGTCAATTCCCGTTCCTTTGAGCGTGGTACCTTGCTTGTTGAGCAGTTGTCGAGCCAAGGCTTCTCCGCCGAGCTGGCAGTATTCGATGTGAGCGACGAAACACAGGTGCGGGACTTTATGGACGGGTTTGCTCCGCGTGAACTGCATGTATTGATCAATAATGCCTACACCGGGGGCGGTGGAACGGTAGAAACCAGCAGCGGTGAGCATTATCTCGATGCTTATGAAGTATCTTTGGTAGCCGCTCATAACGTTTTAAAACTCTCCCTGCCGGCTATGCGGAGAGCTGTGTGCTCTTCGGGTGAAGCATCGGTCATCAACGTCGGGTCTATGTATGGCATGGTTAGCCCAGATGCTCGAATATACGACACTGCGGCCGGAACCAATCCTCCTTTTTATGGTGCGGCCAAGGCTGCGATGATCCACTGGAGCAAATACGCAGCGTGTGAGTTCGGCAAGGAAGGTATCCGTATCAATTCAATCTCGCCTGGTCCATTTCCATCGATCCAAGTACAACAGGCCGCTCCTGAGTTTATTGCCAAACTCGCACAGAGGGTCCCTATGGGACGTATTGGCCAAGCCAAAGAAATAATGGGGCCGATACTCTTTCTTGCCTCCTCGGCGGCGTCTTTCGTAAATGGTACTAACGTGGTGGTTGACGGTGGTTGGACATCATGGTGATCAGGACCGTTGTGGCTTTTCGAGTGGACGCCTCTCTGCACATAGGTAGCGGACATGTCATGCGTTGTCTGACGTTGGCTGAGGCGCTGAGAAAGAAAGGGACGGACTGCCAATTTATTTGTCGAGAGCATCCGGGAAACCTTGTAGAAGTCATACGCCGTAAAGGCTTCAATGTTCATGTTTTGGCTTCAGATGAAGAATCAGGTTCTTCACTAGAAGCGCAGGGTGGTAACCCTAAGCATTTTGCTTGGCTCGGGGTTTCCCAAGAGCTAGATGCGGAGCAAAGTGGAAGGGTGCTTGAACTGTTGCAACCCAACTGGTTAGTTGTTGATCACTATGCATTGGATGTAACGTGGGAGCTAAAGATCAAAAATAATGGTCTTAAGCTCCTGGTCATAGATGATTTAGCTGATCGGAATCACATTAGTGATATTTTGCTGGACCAAA
This sequence comes from Pseudomonas sp. OA65, assembly GCF_017498305.1. Classification (NCBI taxonomy): domain Bacteria; kingdom Pseudomonadati; phylum Pseudomonadota; class Gammaproteobacteria; order Pseudomonadales; family Pseudomonadaceae; genus Pseudomonas; species Pseudomonas sp. OA65. The sequence goes on along the minus strand of NZ_JAGDEZ010000010.1, from coordinate 127,708 downwards.
CCTTTGGGCGTGAGTCTACCGATTACAATTTACGAGTGCCTTCTGATTGCATTGTCTTGTGCGGTTCAAAGTACGCATTGCTTCGTCCTGAATTTTCGATGTTGCGATCGTATAGTTTGAAACGAAGAAGTTTATATAAGCTTGAATCGGTATTGGTTACCTTAGGTGGGGTTGATAAAGACAATGTGACGCGGGCGGTGTTGGAGGGGTTAAAACTATCCGGCTTGCCCCAAAGCTGTCGTATCACTGTAGTGATGGGCGCAACTGCCCCTTGGTTGAATGATATTCAGCATTTTGCGAGTACGATGCCATGGTACACCGATGTTAAGGTGGACGTCGGTAATATGGCGCAGTTAATGGCTGAAAGCGATCTTTCCATTGGTGCAGCAGGAGCGACATCGTGGGAACGTTGTTGTCTCGGAATTCCTACTATTATGGTAGTGCTAGCAGAAAATCAAAGATTTGCAGCTGGTTTGTTAGCGAGCGCTAACGCGGTGTTAATGGTACCGTCAGGCACCGGAATTATTTCACAGCTAGCTCGAGCGGTTGATCATGTAATAAAGGATTCGCGGCTCATGAAGTCATTAAGTGAATCTTCGAAGTTGATCACCGACGGGACCGGTTGCGAGCATCTATTAAATGCCATAGCTGAATTTCAATACCATTGATGGATATGATGATGGAAATCTTCGGTCAACTTCGTAAAATCAAAACCGATGAACTTGAGTTGATGCTTGCCTGGCGGAATGCACCCAATGTACGCGCGAATATGTATACAAGGCATGAGATAGCTCTCAAGGAGCATTTAGCTTGGTGGGAACGAGTCCAGCACTCCGACGATCAGCTGTATCTTATGTATGAACTCGATGGAAGGCCAACGGGAATCGTTGCCTTCAATAATATCGATGGTGTTAGCTCTATCTCATCTTGGGCGTTCTATGCTGCGCCCGATGCTCCAAAAGGAGCAGGAAGCAAAATGGAATTTCTTGCGTTGGATTATGCATTTCATCGTATGCACTTGCATAAGTTAGTATGTGAGGTTTTGGAATTTAATTCGGCTGTAGTAAAGCTTCATCAGAAATTTAGTTTTAAAGTTGAGGGTGTGCTTCGCGAGCATCATCTGGTTGATGGTAAATATGTTGATATATATAAGCTTGGTATTCTCTCTAGAGAGTGGAAGGTCCATAGACCTTATATGTATGAAAAATTGATTAAAATATCCAAGGGTTGAAAAATGAATCCGGAAATTTCTATAGCTGGACGAAAAATAGGTGTCGATCATTCACCTTATGTTATCGCAGAGCTGTCCGCAAATCATAACGGGAAATTAGATACTGCGTTGAATTTAATCGAGGTCGCTAAAAAAGCTGGCGCCGATGCGGTCAAGTTGCAAACTTACACGGCAGATACAATTACTCTTAATTCTGATGCGCCAGAATTTCAAATCAAGGGTGGATTGTGGGATGGTAGATCTTTATATGAGCTTTATCTAGAGGCACAAATGCCTTGGGAATGGCATGTTCCATTGTTTGAATATGCAAGAAAACTGGGGATTACAATTTTTAGTTCTCCGTTTGATACTACCGCAGTAGACCTTTTGGAAAGTTTAGGAACTCCAGCTTATAAAATCGCATCTTTTGAAGCGGTTGACTTGCCATTGATCAAATATGTCGCTAGCACCGGGAAACCTATGATCATCTCCACTGGCATGGCCGATACTCTGGAGATAACCGAGGCTATTGAGGCCGCACGAGACGGCGGTTGCAAAGAATTGGCAATACTCCATTGTGTCAGTGGTTATCCCGCCCCTGCACAGGATTATAACCTGCGAACTATACCCGATATGATTCAGCGTCATGGTTTAGTAACAGGCTTATCCGATCATACATTAGATAACACTACTGCTATAACCAGCGTTGCGTTGGGCGCATCAATCATTGAAAAGCACTTCACTCTTGATCGGAGTGGTGGTGGGCCTGATGACAGTTTTTCGCTAGAGCCAAAAGAGCTTTCAGCTTTATGCAAAGACAGCAAAACAGCATGGGCTGCATTAGGAAGCATTGACTATGGTAGGAAGTCTAGCGAGCAGGGAAATGTGCAATTTAGACGCTCCTTATATTTTGTAAAAGCATTGAAGGCGGGTGATATTATAACTCCCGATTCTATTCGGAGCGTGAGACCTGGGTTTGGTTTGGCTCCGAAATACTATTTAGATGTTTGTGGTAAGACTCTGTTGTGTGATGTGCAACAAAATACTCCGGTTTTGGCGGCACAAATAGGAAGGTAAGTAAACTAAAATAATTAATTGGTAAGCTGGTTTGAGTAGTTGTAAGTTGCATGGGAGGTGATTGCTTTCTCATTCAATTGATTATTTAAGGGAGCAATAGGGGGTATATGAAGTATATTGTGTGTGTAACGAATTTTCACCTTCTTCTTGCTGAAAATTTTAGTAAAAACTGGCCCTCTGAGATTTACAGAATTATTGATCTGAGACGCCGCGGGGACACTAAAGATTGGCGAGTGTGGCTGAAAGGACGTTGTGACGGATTGATTATGCTAGCTCGTTGTTTAATTGATCGTAAGTCGCACGTTGTCGTTTCACATCCATACAATTTATGGTTTTCGCTATTTATCTGCGCGAGTAGAAAAGTCTCATTATATGATGATGGTATCGCTTACTATAATAACTCATTGGCTCCAAGTGGGTTGGTCGTGGCATTTTATTCGACGCTGTCAAAGAAAATAAGTGGTTTATTGAGGGCGGGGGTTGGGTACAAGGATATATTGATTTCCGCAAATATTGAGCAGTATTATTGTTTGTATCCAAAGCTGTTTGCTGAGTGTGGGAGTTGTTTTAGAAGCAAAATAATTAGCATTGTGCTGCCTGAAGATGAGTTTGGATCTATGGATGGATTACATGAGTCTGTAGTTGTATTTCTTGATAGTACGCCGACGGTATTGAGCTATTATAATGCGGTTAAGATTTTTGATTACTTTAAGCTGAAATTTTCAGGGTCGCAGGAAAGATTTTACTATAAGCCACACCCATCTAGAGAGACGTTGTTGTCGGCTATGCTTGCAGAGACTGACTGGGCGTACTGTATTGATGGTAGTTTTGAGTGCTTTGCGATGCATAAAAATATTACAGAGATGTATTCTTTCTATTCTTCTGCGTCAATCGTGGTTAGAGCATATTCAAAAACAGCAAAGATATATTGCTTGGGTAATGAGCAGACCAGCTTGCTATTTTCAGGGGTGGCGCCATTAATGGGGTTAATAGGGGCAGAGGTGCTGTGTGTTGAAGGTTGATAAGAACTTGCTTAAGGCGATTTTATGTTCTTGGTTTGTTTTTTTCTCTGCTATGTTTTCGCCGTTGATTCAGCCCAACTATGAAAATGTCGGCATTGAATATTGTTTGTATTTTCTTTGCTCATACATAATTTTTTATATGGCGCTGTTTTTTATTGATATGCCTCCCGACAATAAGCGGCATGATGGTGGAGTATCGATTTTTTTTCAATTATTTATGTTTTTTTTGGTGCTTACATTTTTGTTTCGAGTGTTGGATCGGTTTTATTTTCGACCGGTAGATAATTATTTTTCTATTGAAAGTTACAGGCAGGCGCGTAAAGCCGGGACTAATATTTTTTCCTTTCTTGGTTCGTTCTTGCTACCTTTCTTTTTCGTAAGCATGGATGCATATCTGCAGCGAGCGAAATCAGTCGTTGGGGCGAAGATTAAGATTGTTCCCTTGATTATGGTGGTTCTTATATTTGTTGATCTGCTTGCTTCAGGGTCACGTGGTGTGGTGTTGGTTGCATTGGTTATGTTGTTAGGGCGTTATTTCAGTTTTAAGAAATTTCTTTTTGTATTGCCAGTGTTAGTGTTGCTGTCCGGTCTTCTATTTGTTTTCAGATTTATCTCCCTTGCGGGTAGGGAAGTAGACGTGCAGTCAATGCTTGTTTCGGTTAGCTCTCTTGGTTATGCTTTTTTTGTTCCATACTCAGATTGGATTGATGCGCTAGCGGGCGAAGGAAATGCTCTGTTGGTTATATTCCCTTTTCTTCAGGCTAATCAGTATCTAGCACATGGTTTTTTTGAGTTTTCATATATGTTTGGTAGTTTTGATGGCTGGTTTTCCGATATCGTTATAGTGCTCCCTCATTTTGCTAAATTTCTTGATCAAACTCAGGAGGTTATTAGACCCGGTATGTACTACACTATGGCTGGAACTGCTTATAATGCCTTTGGGAATTTTTCGATAGCTTTTATGATGTTTTTGGGAATGATTTATGGAGTGGTATTGAGGTCGGCGAGGTTTTTGGGGGTGGGATCAATGTTGATTGTGCTTCTTTCCATCTTTTTGCTTCCGTTTGTTAATAGTTTTGGTGGTTTTGATTTTTATCTTTATTTTGTGGCAATACTAGTTCTTCGGGCTGTTGCAGGGCTTAGCTCTAATGGCGTTAGGGCTTCAAGGCGGGAGGGGTTATGAGAGTGCTAGTGACCGGTGGGGCGGGTTATATAGGATCGCATTTCGTTCTTGAACTCCTGCTTTTCGGGTATGAGGTTGTAGTGTTAGATAATTTATCAAATAGCGCCCAAGCAGCGATTGAAAGAGTTGGCTTGTTATCTGGGAAAGAGCCGATTTTTATAGAGGGCGATGTTCGAGATGCTCAACTGCTGGATCGGATTTTTTCAGAATATGCTATAGATAAAGTCGCACATTTTGCAGGTCTTAAAGCTGTAGGGCAAAGTGTGTGCGATCCAATTCTTTATTACGATAATAACGTCTATGGCAGCATGGTGCTGCTCAAGGCAATGGAAAAAGCTAATGTTTTTAGCCTGATATTCAGTTCCTCCGCGACTGTTTATGGTGATCCCATAGAAAATCCAATTGTCGAATCTTCATTTGCTAATAGTCCAAGTAATCCATATGGTCGCTCAAAGCTGTTTGTTGAGAATATACTAACTGATGTTGCTGTTTCGGATCCCCGATGGTCAATTGCTATTCTTAGATACTTTAATCCAATCGGTGCTCATGAAAGCGGCCTCATAGGGGAGGCTCCTAACGGTACACCTAATAACTTGCTTCCTTATCTAAGTCAGGTCGCCATTGGTAAGTTGTTTGAGTTGTCGGTTTATGGTGATGACTATCCGACACCTGATGGTACCGGTGTTCGGGATTATATACATGTTGTTGACCTCGTGAGAGGACATCTCGCAGCTCTGGTATATCTGGATAGGCATGCAGGAAAACATGTTTGGAATCTTGGTACCGGTGTTGGTTACTCTGTAATGCAGGTTGTTAGGGCTTTTGAGGCGGTGAGTGGAAAAACAATACCTATTAAAATTATGCCGCGCCGTTTGGGTGACATAGCCGCTTGCTGGGCGGATACTACAAAAGCCGAGGTTGAGCTCTCTTGGCGCGCTGAGTATGGGTTGGAAAAAATGGTAGAAGATACTTGGCGATGGCAGCTTAATAGTCCCAGCGGATACGGAGGATGAATTGTAAGTGAAAATCGTCTATGTAATTACACGCTCAGATACTATGGGCGGAGCGAGTGTTCACGTACTTGATCTGGCTAGCGGTGCGCAAAAGGCTGGGCACGAAGTTATCGTCATGGTGGGCGGAGAGGGAGTCTTTGTAACGCGTGCCAACAAAAAAAACATTCCTGTTATCTCTTTGAGATTTTTGGTCCGAAATATAGATCCGTTTAAGGATATTTTTGCTTTTTTTGAACTGCGAAAATATATAAAGGCTATTCAGCCTGATCTCATTCACCTCCATTCCTCCAAAGTGGGTATTTTAGGACGATTAGTAGCTAAATCTCTAGGTACACCTGCTATTTTTACAGCGCATGGTTGGGCGTTTACTGAGGGGGTGTCGACCGGGCGGCGTAAGGTTTATAAGATAATCGAACGTGTGATGGCTCTTTTTGTAAGCCGAATTATCACTGTCTCCGACTATGATCGGAAAATTGCACTAAGTTCAGGGGTAGGAGATGAAGGCCTTATTTGTACCGTGCACAATGGAATGCCTGCGCTTGAGTTAGATAACTCCATTTGTCAGGATTCTGCTTTGCCCAAGATGATTATGGTTGCTCGATTTGATGAGCAAAAAGATCACGTTAGTTTGGTGAAAGCGCTAGCATTGTTGCAGGATATTCCATGGGTGTTGGAGTTTGTAGGTGATGGTCCTTCTATTTTTAATACAAAGCAACTTGTAAAGCAGTTTGGGTTAGAAGGGCGCATATTGTTCTCGGGGGCTTGTGACGATATTCCTAAGAGATTAAATAGCTCTCAGATTTTTTTACTGATCACAAACTGGGAAGGATTTCCTCTTACTATTCTTGAGGCTATGCGTGCGGGCCTGCCAGTAATAGCTTCCGACGTAGGGGGGGTTAGCGAAGCAGTCCAAGACGGGCGTACGGGTATACTTGTGGCAAGAAACGATATTAACAAATTGGCTGAGGCTATTAGGTCTATGCTTGGCTCTTCCGAAATGAGACGCGCAATGGGAGCGGCAGGAAGGGAGCAATTTGAGGAGGCGTTTTTGTTTGATAGGATGTTGGATAAGACGCTTTCTATTTACCGAGATGTTTTGAAATGAAGGTTCTAATTACCGGGGCTAAGGGTTTTTTAGGCCGGAACTTGATTTCCGATCTTTTGAGTACTACAGATTTTGATTTGGTCGGCGCTGTAAGAGGGGAGGGGAGGGTTATTTCCTCACGAGAAACATATATCTCTGTTGGTGATATATCTTTTGATACTGATTGGCATTCAGCCTTATCTGGTGTCGATGTGGTTATTCACTTGGCTGCACGTGCTCATGTTTTAAATGAATCGTTCCGTAATCCTTTATGCGAATTTCGGCGGGTGAATGTGGGGGGCGCTGTCTCACTTGCGAAACAGTCTTTGGAACATCGAGTTAAACGTTTCATATTTATTAGCTCAATTGGTGTAAATGGGGCTGTGACTACGAATGCTTCCGTCAATGAAGACTCTCCTTGTCTGCCTCATGCAGACTATGCTGTGTCAAAAATGGAGGCTGAAGAGGAACTTAGGGCGATTGCGCGAAATAGCTCAATGGAGTTGGTGATTATTCGGCCACCTTTAGTGTATTCCTTCGATGCACCTGGGAATTTCTCTCGATTATTGAAGGCGGTTGATATGGGTTTGCCTTTACCATTGGGAGGTGTTCGCAATGCTAGAAGTATCATCGCATTAGAGAATCTTACGGACTTCATTAAGGTCTGCGTGGATAATAAAATAGCAGGCAACGAGCTTTTCCTGGTTTCGGATGGTGAAGATTTTTCGACTCCTGATATCATTCGAATGATCGCCCGAGGCATGGGGAAGCGTTCAATCCTGTTTCCGGTACCAGATTTGTTTCTTCGATCGATGGCCACAATATGTTGCCGGATTTCCGTATACACGCAATTATGTAAGTCTCTCGTTATTGACTCAAGTAAAGCTAAGGATCTATTAGGTTGGACGCCGCCTATTGATCCGGTAAAAGCTTTGGTTCAAGCTGGCATGGCTTATAAGTTGCGTAAGCATTCGCTTTAACGGGTTTCTACATATGGCTAGCATAAAATGACTTTATTCTTTCTATTGTTGTCGGTTGTCGGGTTGTCATTGATCTTAACTTATAGTTTGCGCTGTTATGCGTTGGCCCGAAGCATTATCGACATCCCCAACGCCCGTAGCTCACATACAGTCCCCACCCCTCGTGGTGGCGGCGTGGCGATCGTCCTAAGCTTCCTGCTGGCCTTGCCCATACTGGCAACTACCGGCGTCCTGCCTTGGTCAGTCATGTGGGCAATGCTTGGAGCGGGATCTGGGATCGCTGTGCTGGGATTCTTGGACGATCATGGTCACATCGCTGCCCGCTGGCGGTTGCTCGGGCATTTCGCGGCGTCAATTTGGGCGTTGTGTTGGTTGGGCGGTCTGCCGGCAATCAGCTTTTTTGGTCTTGAACTTGAATTAGCTTGGTTTGGGCACGCCCTGGCAGTCTTCTACCTGGTCTGGATGCTCAATCTATACAACTTCATGGACGGTATCGACGGTATCGCCAGCGTCGAGGCGATTTGCGCTTGCCTCGGGGCTTGCCTGCTTTACTGGTTGGGGGGCTTTGATAGCTTGGTTGTGGCACCACTGGTACTCGCAATGGCAGTGGGAGGGTTTCTTTACTGGAACTTCCCTCCCGCACGAATTTTTATGGGGGACGCGGGAAGCGGATTTCTCGGTATCATCCTCGGTCTGTTGTCGTTGCAGGCAGCTTGGACTTCACCCAAGCTGCTTTGGGTCTGGCTAATTTTGTTGGGTGTATTCATCGTCGATGCGACCGTCACCTTGATACGACGCCTGCTACGAGGCGATAAGGTGTACGAAGCCCACCGAAGCCATGCGTACCAATTCGCTTCGCGTCAGTATGGTCGCCATTTACCGGTAACCGCGGCGGTGGCGATGATTAACTTGTTCTGGCTCCTGCCGCTGGCGGCATGTGTCGTTTTGTGGGGCATGGATGGAGTGTTGGCTCTGACAGTCGCTTACGTTCCGTTGGTGCTGCTTGCCGTCAGGTTTCATGCGGGTGAGCTGGAAAAAACCTGATTTCAGTGTAAAGGTTCGCGTTTTTTCTTATCGGTTGTCTAAGAGATGGAAATATAATTGCGTGCTTCAGGAATGCATTTGCTTTAGGAGCTGGCCAAGGTGCGTGAAGGGGTTATGGATAAAATACGATCGGCGTTGTTGGGGCTGCCCCGACGCCACAAGCGCGCGATCCAGGTAGCCACTGATGTGGTTTTGGTTTGGTTCGCCTTATGGCTGGCATTTGTCGTTCGACTGGGCGTCGAGGCGTTGGCCAGCCCAATCGAAACGCATCTGTGGCTTTTCGTATCCGCTCCGCTGATCGCTATTCCGATTTTCATTCGCTTCGGCATGTACCGCGCTGTCATGCGTTATTTTGGCAACGATGCGCTGATCACCATTTGCAAGGCGGTCAGTCTTTCAGCTTTGCTGTTGGCGCTCTTGGTGTATTGGTACAGTAACCATAAAACCGTGGTGCCACGATCCATCATTTTCAACTACTGGTGGTTGAGCCTGATCATGATTGGCGGTTTGCGCCTGATGATGCGGCAATACTTCCTGGGTGACTGGTTTACCGCAGCCCAGCACGTACCCTTTACCAACCGCGATGACGGCCTGCCCAAGGTCGCTATTTATGGTGCCGGGGCCGCAGGTAACCAGCTTGTGGCCGCGCTGCGAATGGGGCGAGTGATGCGACCGGTCGCGTTCATCGATGACGATAGAAGCATCGCGGACCGCGTGATCGCTGGGCTACAGGTCTACCAGCCCAAGCATATTCAAAAGATGATCGACGCCACTGGCGCTCAGGAAATTTTGCTGGCTGTGCCTTCCTCGTCACGTGGTCGCCGTCGAGAAATCCTGACGTTGCTTGAAGGCTTCCCGTTGCATGTGCGCAGTGTCCCTGGGTTCATGGATCTGGCCAGCGGCAGGGTCAAGGTCGATGACATCCAGGAAGTGGATATTGCGGACCTTCTTGGGCGCGATCCGGTCCCCGCACAACCTGACCTGCTGGAGCACTGTATCGCTGGCCAATCGGTTTTGGTCACAGGGGCCGGTGGTTCGATTGGCTCCGAGCTCTGTCGGCAAATCCTGGCATTGAAACCTACGACGCTGTTGCTGTACGAGCACAGTGAATTCAACCTCTACAGCATTCTCTCCGAACTTGAACCTCGTGTTATTCGCGAGTCGTTGTCGGTTCGGTTGTTGCCTATCCTTGGTTCGGTACGAGACCAGGATAAACTGCTGGATGTGATGAAGACCTGGAACGTCGATACGGTCTACCACGCCGCCGCCTATAAGCATGTCCCAATGGTCGAGCACAACATCGCCGAAGGCGTCCTGAACAATGTGATCGGTACGTTGAACACGGCACAAGCTGCGTTGCAGGCAGGTGTATCGAACTTCGTTCTGATCTCCACGGATAAAGCGGTGCGCCCGACCAATGTAATGGGCAGCACTAAGCGACTTGCGGAACTGACTTTGCAGGCCCTTAGCCGGGAATTGGCCCCCGTGCTATTCGGTGACAAGGCCAACGTCTCAAGAGTCAATAAAACCCGTTTCACCATGGTTCGGTTCGGCAACGTGCTAGGTTCATCCGGTTCGGTTATTCCGTTGTTCCATAAACAGATCAAATCCGGCGGGCCATTGACCGTCACCCATCCGAAGATCACACGTTACTTCATGACCATTCCCGAGGCTGCTCAGTTGGTGATTCAGGCGGGTTCCATGGGGTTGGGCGGAGACGTTTTTGTCCTCGACATGGGCGAACCGGTGAAGATTGTCGAGCTGGCGGAAAAGATGATTCACCTGTCTGGCTTGAGTGTTCGTTCGGAAAAGAACCCCCACGGCGACATTTCAATCGAGTTCACCGGCCTGCGCCCAGGCGAGAAACTTTACGAAGAGTTGCTGATTGGCGACAACGTCGTCGCGACCCAGCACCCGATGATTATGAGTGCCAACGAGGATCACCTGTCCTGGGACGTGCTCAAGACCAAGCTGACCGAATTGCTGGCCGCTATCGAGCAGGATGACTACACCCGGGTCCGCCAACTACTTCGCGATACCGTCAGTGGCTACGCTCCGGACGGTGAGATTGTCGACTGGATCTACCAGCAACGCCGTCTCGAACCCTGATTATTACACACGCCGTAACGTACACATTTTTGACAACGACACTTCATCGCCTAAGTTTGAGAAGCAGCTTCGGAAAAGCTGCTTCTCTCTTAACGATGTCATGGAGCGTCATTTATGCGTACAGGCTACTTCTACTCTTTGATTTTTGCCCTTCTGACCAGCGCCTCGATTGCTGCTATCGCTGCCCCAGTGCTCAAACCCGAGTCGGTCGCTACGCCTCAGGCCGTGGAGCAGCCAGCCAAAACGCAAGGGGCCAAGGTGGATCTGAACGGAGCGGATGCGGCAACGCTGCAGCGCGAGCTGTCAGGCATAGGCAAGGGCAAAGCCGAAGCGATTGTTGCGTATCGGGAGAGTAATGGGCCGTTTTCTTCAGTAGAGGAATTGCTGGAGGTCAAGGGGATCGGCAAGTCGATTCTCGACAGGAACCGTGACAAGCTGGAAGTGAATTGAGTTTGTGATTGAAAGAGGCCGGTCGAATAGACTGGCCTTTTTGCTATCTGATGGATGCGAATTCTGAAGGTTTCCCAGAAGTTGGCATAAATAATGGTTACCTAGAGCCAACCGATTGTTCAACAATCCAAGGTCCTCCACTCATGACCAACACTCTCTCCCTCGCCGACCAGATCACTCTGGAGCTACGCGCCGACATCATCGGCGGCCGCCTGCTGCCAGGCATGGCGCTTATAGAGAACAACTTGGTCTCGGCTTACAACGCCTCACGCAACACCATCCGCGAAGCGCTACACCGTCTCGGCCAGGAAGGGTTGACCCGTTACGTGCGCAACAAAGGGGTGATGGTCCGCAGGCTGGGTGTCGATGACGTGCGAGATCTGTTCAAGGTCCGTCGCACCCTGGAGCTTCAGGCGATCCTAGGCAGCCAACCATTACGCGAGTATCAGTCAGACCGAATGCTCGAAGCCCTCGAGGCAGCGGATCTGGCTCGGGAGCGTGAGGATTGGCGTTCGGTCGGTACCCATGGCCTGGCGTTCCATCAACACATCGTTGGTTTGATGCGCAGCCCATTACTTGATGAGTTTTTCACCAATGTGGTCGCACAACTGCGCCTGGTGTTTAGCTCCGCACCCGATGAGGCACGTTTTCAGGCGCCGTGGCTGGCCCGTGACCGGCGCATTCATGATTGGCTGGCCGAAGGCGACAAGTCGGCGGCTCACGAAGCGATGAGCCTTTACCTCGACGATTCCGAGCAACTGCTTCTGCAACTGCTAACTCCCACCCATCTCCCCTGATCAAGGACCCGCGCCATGTACAAAGACTACCCAGCCGCCTACCAGGTCAGCAAAGGTTCAGCCCTGCAGGTGGACAAACCCTTCTACGACCGCATCCGCACCGAGCAAGACAAACGCACCCTGATCGAGCAGTTCGAAGTACCCATCCGCACCGGCCGCGCCTGGCACGTACCCGCCGGGCATGTGTTCCGCGTCACCACTCCGGTGGGCCCGCAGGTGGGAGACTTCAACGTCTGGAACGCCCACGATCCGCGGGAACGCCTCTGGGCGGCGCGCACACGTCAGCTCCAGGGCGCCCACGTCAGCACCCATGATCGATTGTGGTCGAACCTGCCATTCCTGCGGCCCTTGGTGACCATCACCGATGACAGCCTGGCTGGCTATGGCATCGATGAGCATGGTGGACGACTGCACGACCTGCTGGGTACGCGCTGTGATCCCTATGTAAACAAGATGCTGACCGGGGAGGATTTCCATCATCACTGCCATTCGAACCTGACCCGTGCGGTGTTGCCCCACGGCCTGACGGAGTTCGATGTGCATGATGTGTTGAATATTTTCCAATGCACGGGACTCAATCATGACGACATGTATTTCATGAAGGCTTGTCCGGCGCAGAAGGGCGATTACCTGGAGTTTTTTGCCGAGATCGATCTGTTGTGCGCCCTGTCCACCTGTCCGGGTGGTGACCTGTCGCTGGCGATGTGGGGGCCGGAGGCGCAGGATCCTCTCAGCGTTTGTCGTCCTCTGGGTGTGGAGATCTATCGGTTGGAGGATTCAATGCTGGAAGGCTGGAGCCAGCCTGAGCGGGCGGCGTACAAGGGGTTGCATGGCTTGCATATCGCCAAGGCGGATTGGGAAAAGTGATGTAGCGGGCGCAGGCTTTTTGTGGCGAGGGAGCTTGCTCCCGCTGGGCTGCGCAGCAGCCCCAACGGCCAAAACTCGATTTAGCCTGACACTCCGCGCCAGCAGGGTTAGGGCCGCTTCGCGCCCCAGCGGGAGCAAGCTCCCTCGCCACAAAAGCACTAAACAAAAGCACTAAGCAAGCCAGGTAATCAACGATCCTTGGCTTCTTTCGCATCCATTTCGGCATTGCGCTCGGCCACACGCTTGCGCTGTTCGTCCGTGAGTTCGACCTTGTTGGCGGTGTCGCGCAGCATCATCAGGCCTCCCACGATCGAGCCGATTGCTACGATCAGAATCAACCAGGCATACCAGGGCATAGGGCTCTCCTTGAGGGCGCGATGGACAGACGAACGTTTCGCCAATCCATCGCACTTACCACTTATGAGCGAATGTTGTTCGCAGTGGTTCAATACTACGCCCGTTCGGCCGGCTTCACCTCACAGCCCGGTCAGCATCGCATCGGCGGGAGCATCCGCACGCAGTTGTGCGGTGAGGACGAAGTAGACAAAGCCCACCGCCATGAAGCCAAGGAAAATCAGCCCGATCAGCGCGTTGAACCAGGCCATCGCCACCAGGCACACCACGGCCAATACCAGGGCGATGCCGGGTACTAGCGGATAGCCCGGCGCGCGAAAGGTACGTTCCAGGTTGGGTTCGGTTTTACGCAGCTTGAACAGGCTGAGCATGCTCATGATGTACATGACGATGGCGCCGAATACGGCCATGGTGATCATCGCGGCGGTGAGGGTCATGCCGCCGAGGTTGATCAGGCCGTCGCTGTAGATCGCGGCAATGCCGATCAGTCCGCCGGCGATGATCGCCCGGTGTGGGGTCTGGAAGCGTGACAGCTTGGCGAGGGAGGCGGGCAGGTAGCCGGCGCGGGCCAGGGCGAAGAACTGCCGCGAGTAGCCGAGGATGATGCCGTGGAAACTTGCCACCAGGCCGAACAGGCCGATCCACACCAGCATGTGCAGCCAGCCGGAGCTTTCGCCGACCACGGTTTTCATGGCTTGGGGCAGGGGATCGTTGATGTTCGACAGGGTGCGCCAATCGCCGACGCCGCCAGCAAAGAACATGACGCCCATCGCCAGGAACACCAGGGTCAGGATGCCGCTGATGTAGGCTTTGGGAATCGTGCGTTTCGGGTCCTTGGCTTCTTCGGCGGCCATGGCCGCGCCTTCGATGGCCAGGAAGAACCAGATGGCGAAGGGAATCGCGGCGAACATGCCAGCGATGGCCGGTGCGCCGAGCACATCGGAGCCGGCCCAGCCGTTCAGGGCAAAGCTGCTGAAACTGAACGCCGGGGCGACGACGCCCATGAACACCAGCAGTTCGGCCACCGCCAGGACGCAGACAATCAACTCGAACGTCGCGGCCAGTTTGACCCCGAGGATGTTCAGGCCCATGAACACGATATAGGCGCCGACGGCGGCGTGTTTCGGGTCCAGCGCTGGGAACTGCACGTTCAGGTAGGCGCCGATGGCCAGGGCAATCGCCGGCGGTGCGAAGACGAATTCGATCAGCGTCGCCAGTCCGGCAATCAATCCGCCTTTCTCGCCGAAGGCACGACGGCTGTAGGCAAACGGCCCGCCGGCATGGGGAATGGCGGTGGTCAGTTCGGTGAAGCTGAAAATGAAGCAGGTGTACATGGCCGCGACCATGAATGACGTCACTAAAAAGCCCAGCGTGCCGGCCACGCCCCAGCCGTAGCTCCAGCCGAAGTACTCGCCGGAAATCACCAGGCCGACGGCAATGCCCCATAAGTGCAGGGTGCCCAGGGTGGGTTTGAGTTGTGTGTTCATCGGTGGCTCCCCTCGATCCATAGCAAAAGCGCTGGGGAGGGGCTGTGCAGTGGGCGTGCCAGTGTGGCGGGGGCGGTCGTAATGGGTGAAATCGTGTCGTATCGGGGATGTTCGCTGCTGGATGGTTTGGTTTTGTGCCCCAGTTGAGGGCGAAGTTGATGGGACTGGCGTCATCGCGAGCAGGCTCGCTCCCACAGGGGATCCTCAGTGGGCACGGATTCCGTATTCACAACAGAGCAATTGTGGGAGCGAGCCTGCTCGCGATGAGGCCAGCCCAGCCAATACTTTTTACAGATTCTTTATCCCCCAACCCCACCCTCGATCTCGTTCCTTTACAGCCTCCCTGCCGACAATCACTCCCCACACGGCACGACGCCGTACCACGGAGAAATCCCATGAGTGTTCTGGACGGGGTGTCGCTGCTGCTGGCAGTGGCGCTGTTCATTTATCTGCTGGTTGCGCTGCTGCGCGCCGATCGGAACTAGGAGCGGTTATGCACGGTTATGACTTCGGGCTGATCCTCGCCTTTTTCGCCCTGGTGCTGGTTCCGGCACCGTTTCTGGGGCGGTTTTATTACCGAGTGATGGAAGGCCAGCGCACGTGGCTTTCGCCGATTCTCGGCCCGGTGGAGCGCGGCTGCTATCGCCTGGCGGGTGTTGATTCCACCGCTGAGCAGAGCTGGCAGAAATACACCCTGGCCTTGCTCGCGTTCAACCTGGCAGGTTTTGTCTTGCTGTTTACGATTCTGCTGCTGCAGGGATATTTGCCCCTCAATACCGAGCAACTGCCCGGCATGGAGTGGACCCAGGCCTTCAACACGGCTGTGAGTTTCATGACCAACACCAACTGGCAGTCCTACAGCGGCGAAGTGTCCCTGAGCTACTTGAGCCAGATGGTCGGCCTGACCGTGCAGAACTTTGTCAGCGCCGCCACCGGCCTGGCCGTGCTGGTGGCGCTGTGTCGCGGCATCGGGCGCAAGTCCGCCACGACGCTGGGTAACTTTTGGGTCGACATGACCCGCGCCACCCTTTACGGGCTGTTGCCGCTGTGCCTGGTGCTGGCGTTGTTCCTGGTCTGGCAGGGCGTGCCGCAGACCTTCGCCCATTATGTGCACGGGGTCACGCTGCAGGGCGTCGATCAGGTCATCCCGTTGGGGCCGGCCGCGAGCCAGATCGCGATCAAGCAACTGGGCACCAACGGCGGCGGTTTCTTCGGCGTCAACTCGGCGCATCCGTTCGAAAACCCGACGGCCTGGAGCAATCTGTTCGAAGTCGCGTCGATCATTCTGATTCCCGCCGCGCTGGTGTTCACCTTCGGCCATTACGTCAAGGACCTGCGTCAGAGTCGCGCGATCATCGCCTGCATGTTGGCGCTGTTCCTGATCGGCGGCGCGACGTCACTGTGGGCCGAATACCAGCCCAATCCGGCCCTGAACAACGCGGCCGTCGAACAAACCGCACCGCTGGAAGGCAAGGAAACGCGCTTCGGCACCACCGCCACGGTGTTGTGGTCGGTGACCACCACGGCGGCGTCCAACGGCTCAGTCAACGGCATGCACGACAGCCTCAGCCCGCTCAGCGGCATGGTGTCGCTGGTGAACATGATGGTCGGCGAGGTGATCTTCGGCGGCGTTGGGGCTGGGCTCTACGGGATGTTGTTGAACGTGCTGATGGCGGTGTTCCTGGCCGGCTTGATGATCGGTCGCACCCCGGAGTACCTGGGCAAGAAGCTCGGCGCCCGGGAGGTGCAACTGTTGGTGGCAACCCTGCTGGTAATGCCCGTCAGCGTGCTGGTGCTGGGTGCCGTCGCCGCCAGCCTGCCCGGGCCGGCCGCGGCGGTGAGCAATCCGGGGGCCCACGGCTTCAGCCAGTTGTTGTACGCCTACACCTCGGCGGGGGCGAACAACGGTTCGGCATTTGCCGGGTTCGGCGCCAACACACCTTTCCACAACCTGATGCTGGGCCTGGGCATGTTGATTGGCCGGTTCGGCTACATCCTGCCGGTGCTGGCGTTGGCCGGCAGCCTGGCCTTGAAGAAGTCCGCGCCGATTGGTCAGAACAGCTTCCCCACCCACGGCCCGTTGTTCGTGACCCTGTTGACCGTGACCATCCTGCTGGTGGGCGGCTTGACCTTCCTGCCGACCCTGGCGCTGGGGCCGATTGCCGAGCACCTGAGCATGGGCTTCTGAGGACTTGATGATGAATATGCCAATGAGCAAAACCATCGCCGCCAAGGCGCCGGAGCAACCCAAGACTCACCTGTCGGCCCTCTGGCGGCCAGCGTTGGTGCAAGCCTTCGTCAAGCTCGATCCGCGTCAGTTGCACCGTGCACCGGTGATGCTGGTGGTGGAGCTGACCGCGATCCTCACCACCGTGTTGTGCTTCATTCCCGACAGCGCCGTGCCGACTTTCGTCGCCGCGCAAATCGCCCTGTGGTTGTGGTTCACGGTGCTGTTCGCCAACTTCGCTGAAGCCTTGGCCGAAGGGCGGGGCAAGGCCCGGGCCGACAGCCTCAAGGCCGGCAGCGAAGGCCTCAACGCCCGTCGCCAGACCGCCAACGGTTTTGAAATCATCCCCGCCACCCGTCTGCGCAAGGGCGACGTGGTGCGCGTCGAGGCCGGCGACATGATTCCCGGCGACGGTGAAGTGATCGCAGGCATCGCCGCGGTCAATGAGGCGGCGATCACTGGCGAATCGGCGCCGGTCATTCGCGAATCCGGCGGTGATCGCTCGGCGGTCACCGGCAATACGCGGCTGGTTTCCGACTGGCTGCTGGTGCGCATCACCAGCAATCCCGGCGAATCCACCCTGGACCGCATGATCGCGTTGGTGGAAGGCGCCAAGCGCCAGAAAACGCCCAACGAGGTGGCGCTGGATATCCTGTTGATCGGCCTGACGCTGATCTTCCTATTGGTGGTGGTGACGCTGCAACCGGTCGCCCATTTCGCCAACGCCAGTCTGCCGCTGGTGTTTCTGGTGGCCTTGCTGGTCACCTTGATTCCCACCACCATCGGCGGGTTGCTGTCGGCCATCGGCATCGCCGGGATGGACCGTTTGGTGCGCCTGAACGTGATCGCCAAATCCGGCCGCGCGGTCGAGGCGGCGGGGGATGTGCATGTGTTGATGCTGGACAAGACCGGCACCATCACCTTTGGCAATCGTCGCTGCACGGCGGTCTATGCCGCTGCCGGTGTGAGCGCCAAGGAACTGGCCGAAGGCGCGCTGTTCGCCTCGTTGGCTGACGAGACGGCCGAGGGCAAGTCCATCGTCGAGTACCTGCGAGGTTTGCACCCACAGCCCGAGCCTGGCGTCGAAGCGCTGACGGCCGTGCCGTTCAGTGCTGAAACCCGTTTGTCCGGGGTCGACTATCAGGGCCGCATCTACCGCAAGGGCGCGGTGGACTCGTTGCTGGATTTCATCGGCCTGGCACGCAATGAGTTGCCGGTCGCCCTGGCGCGGGAGGTCGACAAGATCGCCCAGAGTGGCGGCACGCCGTTGCTGGTGTGCATGGACGGCAAGCTGCTCGGCGCCATCCATCTCAAGGACGTGGTCAAACCGGGCATCCGCGAGCGTTTTGCCGAGCTGCGCAAGTTGGGGATCCGCACGGTGATGGTCACCGGCGATAACCCGTTGACCGCCGCCGCGATTGCCGCCGAAGCGGGTGTCGACGACGTGCTGGCGGAGGCCACGCCGGAGAAGAAACTGGCGCGTATCCGTCACGAGCAAAATGACGGTCGGCTGGTGGCCATGTGCGGTGACGGCGCCAACGACGCCCCGGCCCTGGCCCAGGCCGACGTCGGCATGGCGATGAACGACGGCACCCAGGCCGCGCGGGAGGCGGCGAACATGGTCGACCTCGACAGCGACCCGACCAAGTTGCTCGATGTGGTGCAGATCGGCAAGGAGTTGCTAGTGACCCGGGGGGCGCTGACGACTTTCTCCATCGCCAACGACATCGCCAAGTACTTCGCGATCCTGCCGGCACTGTTCGCCTCGATTTATCCACAGCTCGGTGTGTTGAACGTGATGCACCTGAGCAGCCCGCAGAGCGCGATTTTGTCGGCGATTGTCTTCAACGCCTTGATCATCGTCGTGCTCATCCCCCTGGCCCTGCGCGGCGTGCGCGTGCAGGCGGCAAGCGCGGCGGCGCTGTTGCGGCGCAATCTGCTGATCTATGGCCTGGGTGGGATCGCGGTGCCGTTCGTGGGGATCAAGGCGATCGATATGTTGCTGACGGCGTTGGGCCTGGTTTGAGCCTGTTAATGGCACTGGCTTTTGACTTTGTGGCGAGGGGATTTATCCCCGCTGGGCTGCGCAGCAGCCCCCAAGCCTGATACCACGGTGTGTCAGGCAAAACGATGGCGATTGTTCTGGGGCTGCTGCACAGCCCAGCGGGGATAAATCCCCTCGCCACAGATATGTTTTCACTGAGGAAATTTGGATGTTCGCATTAATTCGCCCGGCCTTGAGCCTGTTATTACTGATGACCCTGATCACCGGTGTCGCCTACCCACTGGTGGTCACCGGCGTGGCGCAAGTCGCCTTTCCCGCCCAGGCCAACGGCAGCTTGATCGTCGACGCCGCCGGCAAGGTCCGGGGCTCGACACTGATCGCCCAGGATTTCACCGGTGATGCCTGGTTTCATCCACGGCCATCGGCCGGCGCCTTCGCCACGGTCGCCAGCGGTGCCAGCAATTTCTCCCCGAGCAATCCGGCCCTGGCCACACGGGTGATCGATGCCGCCGGCAAGCTCCAGGTGCCCGGTCAGGGCCCGGTGCCGCTGGCGCTGTTGACCACCTCCGCCAGCGGGCTGGATCCGCACTTGCCACCGGCGGCGATTGCCTATCAACTGGCGCGTGTCGCCGCCGCGCGCAACCTGCCGGTCTCGACCTTGCAGCCATTGCTCGATGCCAACACCGAGCAACCCCTGATTGGCCCACCGGTGGTGAATGTGCTGACGCTGAACCTGGCCCTGCAAGCGCTATGAAACCTGTGGGAGCGAGCCTGAACGCGATGAGGGCGTGTCAGTCACCATTAATGCTGGCTGAACCATTGCTATCGCGAGCAGGCTCGCTCCCACAGGGTGACTGACCTATTCGAAATATGAGAATCCCCAGCATGAGCGACTCCGGCCGCGCCGACGCACTGTTAGCCAATCTGCCCCGCAACGGCCGTGGCCGGCTCAAGGTTTTTCTGGGCGCGGCCCCAGGTGTTGGCAAAACCTACGCCATGCTGCAAGCGGCTCACAGCCAATTGCGCCAAGGCGTGAAAGTCATCGCCGGGGTGGTGGAGACCCACGGTCGCAGTGAAACCGAAGCGCTGCTCGGCGGCCTGGTGCAGCAGCCGTTGCTGCGCTCGGAATATCGCGGTGTGATGCTCGAGGAAATGGATCTTGACGGCTTGCTCGCCGCCCGGCCGACCCTGGTCCTGGTGGACGAACTGGCCCACAGCAACGCTCCTGGCAGCCGCCATGCCAAACGCTGGCAGGACATCCAGGAACTGCTCGCGGCGGGCATCGACGTCTACACCACGGTTAATGTCCAGCATCTGGAAAGCCTCAACGACCAAGTGCGAGGCATCACTGGCGTGCAGGTGCGCGAAACCTTGCCGGACTGGGTCCTGCAGGAAGCCGATGAGCTACTGCTGATCGACCTGCCACCCCGTGAGCTGCTGGAGCGTCTGCGCGATGGCAAGGTCTACGTGCCGGAACAGGCCAGGGCGGCGATCGATGCGTTTTTTTCCCAGACCAACCTGACCGCTTTGCGTGAGCTGGCAATGCAGACCGCCGCCGCCCAGGTCGACAATGATCTGGCCCAGGGTTATCGACAACTGGGCCAGGCCGCGCCGGCGGTGCGCGGACGCTTGCTGGTGGGCGTGGACGGTGATGTGCAGGCGGAACGCCTGGTGCGCCACGCCAGCCGCGTTGCCCAGCGTCGGCATCTGCCGTGGAGCCTGGTGCATGTGGACAACGGCAGCGCCCGTGACGAGGCCTCGCGCCAACGCTTGCAGAATGCCCAGCAACTGGCCGAACGCCTCGGTGGCGAAGTGGTGCTGCTGCGGGCCGGCGAAGTGGCCAGGACGCTGATCCAGCATGCCAGCGAACGGCGCGCCACGCTGGTGCTGGTGGGCCAGTCCCGGCCACGTCTGCGCCGACGCTTGTTTGGCGGCGGCCTCGCGTCGCGCTTGCTGCGCGACGCCCGTGGCCTGGAAATCAACGTGCTGGACAGCGATGAGCAGCCGCGTCCCGCACGGGTGCGTACAAGCGCTGTCCAGACCGGGTTCGATTATCTCCTGGCGTCGCTGGCGACCGCGGCGGCCAGTGCATTGGCCTGGGGCATCTCGGGGTTGCTGGCGTTGCCCAATATTTCCCTGTTGTTCCTGATGGCGGTGTTGCTGGTGGCGGTGCGCAGCAGCCTCGGCCCGGCGCTGGCCTGCGCGGCACTGTCGTTCCTGGCTTATGACTTCCTGTTCATTCCGCCGAATTTTTCCTTCACCATCCAACGCGAAGAAGACGTGCTGACGCTGGTTTTTTTCCTGCTCATGGCGGCCCTGACCGGCAACCTTGCCGCCCGCCAGCGTCGTCAGTTACAGGCGTTGCGCGATACCCAACAGGAAACCGGCGAACTGCTGGACCTGTCCCGCAAACTCACCGCCGCCACCGACCGCCAGGCGGTGGTCAGCGCCGCCGTGCAGCACTTCAACGATTGGCATGACTTGCAACTGTGCTTGCTCAACCGCGACGGTCAGGGCGGTTGGAAAATCGAAAGCGGTGAACCGTTGATCTTCACCGAGGCCGAGCGCGCGGCGGCCGACTGGTCGTGGCAGCACGATCAACCGGCGGGCGCCGGCACCGGCACCTTGCCTTCCGGACGTTGGTGGTGGTGGCCGTTGTCGGTCGAAGGCGGGCCGTTGGCGTTGCTGGGCGTATGCCCGAAAGAAGGCAAGCCCTTGAGTGGCCAGCGCCGCCGTTTGCTGGCGGCCCTCAGTCAGCCCTTGGCCCAGGCGCTGGCCCGGGCGCAACTGGCCCAGGACCTGGAAGCGGCACGTCTGCACGGTGAAACCGAACAGTTGCGCAGCGCCTTGCTGGCGTCCGTGTCCCACGATCTGCGTACACCGCTGACCGCCATGCGCGGCAGCATCGACAGCCTGTTGGCGCTGGGTGAGGCGATCCCGCTGGCCGATCGTCGCGAGCTGCTCGAAGGCACCCGCGATGAGGCCGAGCGGCTGGATCGCTACATCCAGAACCTGCTGGACATGACCCGCCTCGGCCACGGTGCCCTGAAACTGGCGCGGGACTGGGTTGCGCCGGCTGATATCGTCGGCAGCGCGCTGAGCCGCTTGCGGGCGGTGTTGGCGCCGTTGACGCTGAGTATCGAGGTGCCTGCCGAACTTCCCTTGTTGCATGTCCATGCGGCATTGATCGAACAGGCCCTGGTGAACGTGCTGGAGAACGCGGCGCGCTTTTCGCCGGCCCAGGGGCGCTTGCTGCTGAGCGCCGGGGCGACCGACAGCGAGGTATTTTTTGCCGTGGCCGATGAAGGGCCCGGGATCCCTGAAGAGGAGCGGGAGAAAATCTTCGACATGTTCTATACCGCCGCGCGCGGTGATCGGGGCGGGCAGGGCACGGGGTTGGGGTTGGCGATCTGTCAGGGCATGGTCGGTGCCCATGGTGGGCGCATCAGCGTGGCCGAAGGTCTCGACGGAGGCGGCACCTGCATCACGTTGCACCTGCCGTTGCAGGCGCAACCGGGCATGGACGATGATGCTTGAGCCCGGCTGAGATACTCTTTTGTTACCCGCCGCTTGCGACCGCTTGCCTTTCCACTTGATTGCAACGAATGAGCCCCATGAGCCAGACCGCGACCCTTTTGGTCATCGATGACGAACCGCAGATCCGCAAATTCCTGCGCATCAGCCTGAGCTCCCAAGGCTACAAGGTGCTGGAAGCCGGCACTGGCGCCGAAGGACTGGCCCAAGCGGCGCTGAACAAGCCCGACTTGCTGGTGCTCGATCTGGGCCTGCCGGACATGGACGGCCAGCAGGTGTTGCGCGAGTTTCGCCAATGGTCGACGGTGCCGGTGCTGGTGCTTTCGGTGCGGGCCAGCGAAGCGCAGAAAGTCGAGGCGCTGGACAACGGCGCCAACGATTACGTGACCAAGCCATTCGGCATCCAGGAGTTCCTGGCCCGCATCCGTGCCTTGTTGCGCCAGGCCCCGGCGGGCGAGCCGCAGGAGGCGGCGCTGAAATTCGGCCCGCTGACGGTGGACCTGGCCTACCGCCGGGTGTTGCTGGACGGCACCGAAGTGGCCCTGACTCGCAAGGAGTATGCGGTCCTGGCGCAACTGGCGCGGCACCCAGGACGGGTCATCACCCAGCAGCAACTGCTCAAGGACATCTGGGGCCCGACCCATACCGAAGACAGTCACTACCTGCGGATCGTGGTCGGTCATCTGCGCCAGAAACTGGCCGACGACCCGACCCGGCCGCGCTTCATCGTGACCGAGGCGGGGGTGGGGTATCGGTTGTTGGGGGAGGGTGCTGTTTAACAACAAGGTCAAGCCAAGCGCTGTTGTGGCGAGGGGATTTATCCCCGTTGGGCTGCGCAGCAGCCCCAAAACATTCGCCAGAGTTTTTCCTGACACACCGTGGTATCAGGCTTGAGGGCTGCTGCGCAGCCCAACGGGGATAAATCCCCTCGCCACAGGAGGCCTGTGATCACATTCAGTTCTGCTCACGCTCATACCGATCCAAGGTATCGCTGGCAATCTCCCGCCCCAGGGCGATCAATTCCGGCGCCTTGTAGAACTCGAAAAACCGGCACACCCGCTTCGGCACGTTGATCAGCACATCCGGCGGGTAACCGGCGATCTTGTACTGGGCCAGCGAGGTCTGCATCACTTCGAAACTCTGGTTGATCAAGTCCAGCAACGAAGCCGGGCCGACGTTATCGATGATGAACGAACCCGTGGCGGATTTCGGCGCGCCTTCGTTCTCTGGCGCGGCAGCCGGTTGTTGGCCCTCGGGTTCGGCCGAGTCGATCCACGGGTTGATGTCGGCGGCCTCGGCCTTCAAGGCTTCCTGCTCCAGCAGCAACAGTTGTTCGGCTTGCTTGCGGCGAAACGGCAGGCGCGAACCCAGGGAACTGACCAAGGTATCGAAGCGACGCCTGAACGCGGCGGGGCGCGCGATCACCGGTAAGCGATATTGTTTCTGATTGGTGGCGTTGAGGTTGACGGCGATGATCAGGTCGCAGTGGCTCGACACTACCGGCACGATCGGCAACGGATTGAGCAGGCCGCCATCCACGAGCATGCGGTTGCCTTGCATCACCGGTGTGAACAAGCTGGGAATCGCCGCCGAGGCGCGCATTGCCTGGTGCAGGCAACCTTCCTGGAACCAGATTTCCTGCTGGTTGGTCAGGTCGGTCGCAACGGCGGTGTAGGGAATGCGCAACTGTTCAATGTTGAGCTCGCCGACGATCTTGCGGATCTGCCCGAAGACCTTCTCGCCACGAATCGCCCCCAGGCGAAAGCTGACGTCCACCAGGCGCAGGACGTCCAGATAATCCAGGCTTTCGATCCAGTCGCGGTACTCCTCGAGCTTGCCCGCCGCGTAGATCCCCCCGACGACAGCGCCCATGGAACAGCCCGCGACGCAGGCGATGTCATAGCCACGCCGTTCGATTTCTTCGATCACCCCGATATGGGCATAGCCCCGAGCGCCACCGGAACCCAATACCAATGCGACACGTTTTGTCATGACCCGGCCTCTTGTCGAACAGACTTCAACAATGCACTCATCGACGGCTAGGCTCAATCGTTGTGGCATACGCGTCGTTTTTTGACACGCCGGCGTGGCATTTGCGTATTCTCAGCCACACTGAATTTACACGGTCGGACCTTGGCACTTTTTGCCGGCGCGACCGTCTTACCAGCACGACTGTTTTCCTGACTTGAGGTGTAATCGATGAAAGCCCGGATCTGCCTGCCCCTGGTGGCGTCCCTGATGGTTCTGGCCTTGGCTGGTTGCGCAGGCAAAACCGCTTACCGTGACAGTTGTGGCAGCCAACTCGACAGCGCCTGGCGTGAATTGGACCTGGCCAAGGCCGAAGGTTTTGCCGGCACCGTCAGCTACTCCAAGGCCTTGTCCCTGCTGACGGGCGCCAAGACCCAGCAACAATTCGAAGCGTTCGAAGGCTGCGCCAAGAAAGCCGAGAAGGCGCGTTTCTACATCCGCGAATCCCGCGCGGGAAGGTGATAAAGGCAGCTGCAAGCTTTAAGCTTCAAGCTGCAAGAGGGCGCTACACGTCGCTCCTCACTTGCAGCTTGAAGCTTGCTACTTGAAGCTGTGTACGGAGTACGCCTCATAGGAGAGAAGCAGCTGCAAGCTTTAAGCTTCAAGCTGCAAGAGGGCGCTACACGTCGCTCCTCACTTGCAGCTTGAAGCTTGCTACTTGAAGCTGCGTACGGAGTACGCCTCATAGGAGAGAAGCAGCTGCAAGCTTTAAGCTTCAAGCTGCAAGAGGGCGCTACACGTCGCTCCTCACTTGCAGCTTGAAGCTTGCTACTCGAAGCTGCGTACGGAGTACGCCTCATAGGAGAGAAGCAGCTGCAAGCTTTAAGCTTCAAGCTGCAAGAGGGCGCTACACGTCGCTCCTCACTTGCAGCTTGAAGCTTGCTACTCGAAGCTACGTACGGAATACGCCCCATAGGAGAGAAGCAGCTGCAAGTTTCAAGCGACAAGCTGCCAGTGAGTGCGCCGCGCCGCTCTTACTTGCAGCTTGAAGCTTGCTACTCGAAGCTGCGTACGGAGTACGCCCCATGATTGATCGGCTGGTGGCCCGCATACTGGGCCTGGAAGTCCGCCTATTGGCCTGTCAGGCCCGCTTGAATGCCCACACCGACAGCGAAGCCCTGCATGACCTGCGCACCACGGTGCGCCGTTTGCGCAGTTTGTTGCGTCCGCTGCGTGGGTTGCCCGGCGTCGAACAACTGGAAACGGCGGCGTCGGCGGTTGGCACCCTGACCACGCCCTTGCGGGATCGGGAAGTGTTGGCGGCTTATCTTGAGCAACACGGGCAGGCCGAGGCGGCGCGGCGACGCCAGGTGCAAATGGCCGATGCCTATCCCGCCGTGGCCGCGAGTGTCGAGTTGGCCCAGTTGCTGATGATCCTCGATGCGTTCCCGCGCTTCATTCGCGCCGCCCAGCGTGAGGGGTTGCTGAAAGGCTTGCGCAAGCGCATTGAAAAACGCCTGGACAAGCAATGGAAGAAACTCGACGAAGCCCTGCGCGATCCGGCCCATGACCGCCACCGGTTGCGCCTGTTGATCAAGCGCGTGCGCTACGCCATCGAAGCTTATCCTGAGCTCGACCGCCTGCCTGAAGCGGCCATGCCCCGGCTCAAGTCCGCCCAGGGCGCGCTGGGCGATTGGCATGATTGCTGGCAATGGCTGGCCAGGGCCAAGGAAGAAACCGATCTGCAAGCATGTGTGCCCACCTGGCACGCCACAATGGAAAAGGCCGAGGCCAAGTCCGACAGGGTGCTCGACAAGCTGATTGCGAGTTGCTTCGAAAAATCCTGAACCTAGCACATCCCTTGTGGGAGCGGGCTTGCTCGCGAAGGCGGCGGATCAGTCAATACAGCGTTGACTGGCCCACCGCCTTCGCGAGCAAGCCCGCTCCCACAATCGATTGGGTTGAATTCAAAAGCGGCGGCTTTTCTGTCAGTCTCTTTGGCCGGAATGAGCCCTGTGCCGCCCGCCCGGGCTGGTTAAGATCCCTTCATCCTTTTACCCCTGTTTTCGAGGTCGTCATGCGCTTTTCCGAGTTGATCGATGCCGTGCGCCGGCAGCCAGGTGCGGTGACCATCGCGCCAGAATGGGGCCAGGGTCGGGCCAGTTTTGGCGGGTTGGTGGCGGCGCTGCAATATGAGGCGATGCGTGCTCGAGTGCCGGCGGATCGTCCGGTGCGTTCGCTGGCGATCACCTTCGTCGGCCCGGTCGAGCCCGACGTGCCGGTCAGTTTTGAAGTCGATGTGTTGCGTGAAGGCAAGGCGGTGAGCCAAGTGTTGGGGCGGGCGGTGCAGAACGGCCAGGTGGTGACCGTGGTGCAAGGCAGTTTCGGTGCATCGCGCTCGTCCGTGGTGGCGGTGCAGGCCGACCCCGCGCCGGACTTCAAGAACGTGGAGCAATGCCAGGAACTGCCTTACGTCAAGGGCATGACCCCGGAATTCATGCGGCACTTGGCGATGCGCTGGAGCGTCGGCGGCTTGCCGTTCAGCGGCAATAAATCCCGGAGCATGGGCGGCTGGGTGCGTTTACGCGGTGATGTGCAGGAGGAGCCGCTGAACGAAAGCCATATCCTGGCCTTGGTGGACGCCTGGCCGCCGGCGTTATTGCCGCACCTCTCGCAAATGGCCCCGGGCAGCACGCTCACGTGGACCATCGAGTTCGTCCAGCCGCTGCCGGAACTCACGACGCTGGACTGGTGCAAGTACCTGGCCGAAATCGAGCATGCCCAGGACGGCTACGGCCATGTCGCCGCGAAGTTCTGGAGCGCCGATGGCCGCTTGATCGCCCTGAGCCGGCAGACCGTCACTATTTTCGGCTAAGGCTTGCGGTGACGGTGGCGATCGCGCCAGGCGCGCCACCAGCCACCGCTGAGAAAGAACCGCGGAAAAGTCAGGAACTGTTCCACCAACAGGCGTGACACGGCATCTTTGCGATCGCTGAACGGCTCGGAGGCCTGGGCCTCCAGGCTGTGCCCGTGACGCTGCAAGCCGAGTGCCGCGAGCAGGCCGATGATGCCGATGGCGACATCGCCCAGGCTCAAGCTGAACACCCCCGACACAATCAGCAGAAACGCGATGATGAACAGCGGCACGGCAATCAGGTGCAACACCAGGTTGGTGGGGTGGCGATGATTGTCGGGGTAGGCGCGCCATTGCCAGGCCGGAAGGTTAGGGTGACGTTTGCCCATGATGCTATTCCTTGAACGAAACCGAATAAGCCAAGGATAGGTCCGGGCGGGCGGGGCGGCGAATGGCGGTTGGCTATCGAAGCGATAGATGGCCATACAGTTTTGCTGTTGTGGCTACGAACTGCTTTGTGGCAACGAACCGCTGTTGTGCAAGGAACCGCGTTGTCGCGAGGAACCGCTGTTGTGGCGAGGGAGCTTGCTCCCGCTGGGCCGCGAAGCGGACCCAAACTGCAAGCCCGGTATGTCTCAGGCTGACGAGGTTCGGCTTCTTGGGGGCGCTGCGCGCCCCAGCGGGAGCAAGCTCCCTCGCCACAGAAGCCACAGAAGCCACAGAAGCCACAGAAGCCACAGAAGCCACAGAAGCCACAGCCAAGCCACAGCCAAGCCAGCTTCTACAGTTTCAGCTGCCCGATCGCCTTGCTCAACTCTCCCGCCAAGGTTGCCAGTTCATCGCTCGTGGTGGCCGAATCCACGGTCTGGCGCACGGTGTTTTCGGTTACGTCGCGAATGCTCACCACCGCCCGGTTCATTTCCTCGGCGACGTGGCTTTGCTGCTCGGCCGCGACCGCGATCTGGGTGTTGCTCTCGCGCATCTGCGCCACCGCTGCGGTGATCTGGGCCAGCGCGTCGCCGGCCTCGCGGGCTTGTTGCACGCAGTCGTCGGCCTTGAGCGAACTCTCCTGCATGAAGTCCACCGCGTCCCGGGTCCCGGCCTGCAGGGCGGAAACCATGGTGGTGATTTCATCTGTGGACGTCTGGACCCGCTTGGCCAAATTGCGCACCTCGTCGGCCACCACGGCAAACCCCCGGCCCATTTCTCCAGCCCGTGCCGCTTCGATGGCGGCGTTCAGGGCTAGCAGATTGGTTTGTTCGGCGATGCTGTGGATCACATTGACCACGCCGTTGATCTTCTGGCTGTCTTCGGCCAGGCGCTGGATCATCTCGGCGGTCTGCTGCACGCCCGAAGACAACCCGGTGATCGACTGCTGCACCCGGCCGACCACTGCATGACCGTTACCGGCCAAGGTGTCGGCGGTTTTCGATAGGTCACGGGTGGCACCGGCGTGCTGGGCGATGTGGTAAACCGTGGCGGACATCTCATTGATCGCCGTGGCCGCCTGATCGGTTTCGCTTTGCTGGCCGAGCATGCCGTGGCGCACTTCGTTCATGCTCGACGCCAGGCGCGCTGCCCCACTGTCCAGTTGCCGTGCGGTGCTGGCAACGGTGTCGACCACCCGTTGATAACCGGCTTGCATGGCATTGAATGCCGCCGCCATCTGGCCCACTTCGTCCTTGCAGGCCAGGGGCACACGGGCGGACAAGTCGCCGGTTTTTTCCACGTGCAGCATCACGTCCTTGAGCGTGTTGAGCTGGCTGAGCAAAAAGCGGATCAACAGTTGCGACGCGCCCAACATCGCCAGCATCAACACGAACACCGCCACGGCGTATTGGCTGAAGCGTTCACCGAACACTTGGCTCAGGCTTGCACCATGGGCCAATACGGCAAGTTGTTGGCCGTCGCCTCGACGGATCACTTGGACGCCCAGCAGAGGGTTGTCGCCAAACAGCAGTCCGGGGTCGAGTTCTACCCAGCCGTTGGCCTGGGTCAGTGAAGGCAATGATTGTTCATGGATAACGGGAACCTGGTCGCGCTGAAATTCCAGGAGATTATCGGCCTTGGGCAAGGGCGTTCCGGCAGGCCAGGCATCAAGCAGGTGTGCCTGGGCCTGGGCGTTCGCCTGGGCCGTGTGGTTGCGCGCCTGCTGTTCGAGGTGCACGGCGTAGAGCACCAGCATCAACGTAGTGATAAAGGCGACCGCATTGACCGCCCAGAATTTGTATTTCAGCGAGATATTGCTAAGCCAGGCACCCATGGAAGGTTTTCTCTGATAGCGGAAACAGCATTGGCAAGGTGCCATTATTCTGCCGCTACTGAGGGGGCGGGGTTTTGATGTGGGTCAACGGATAACAAAGTCCAAGGTTTTGATGCGAGTTGATAGCGGACACAGTTTCCCTTGTGGGAGCGAGCCTGCTCGCGATAGCGGTGGATCAGCTTGCAAGGATGCCGACTGATACACCGCTATCGCGAGCAGGCTCGCTCCCACAGGGATGTGCAGGGTTTAGGGGATTGTGGGCAATCCAAAGAACGCCCGGGCGCAGGCGGTGCTGTGGGCGGCCAGGTCTTCTTGGGTTTCGCCACGGTGCACGGCGACTTCGCGCAGGACCTCGGTCAGATAGGCCGGCTCGTTGCGCCCGTTCTTCGGTTTGGGCCGCAGCGTGCGGGGCAGCAGGTAGGGCGCGTCGCTTTCAAGCATCAGCCGACCGCGGGGTATTTCGCGCACCAAGGGGTGCAGGTGCGTGCCCCGGCGTTCGTCGCAGATCCAGCCGGTGATGCCGATGTGCAGGTCCAAATCGAGGTAGCTGAACAGCGCCTTTTTCTCACCGGTGAAGCAATGCACCACGGCCGCCGGCAACTGATCGCGAAAATCCCGGAGGATGTCCAGCAAGCGCTGGTCGGCGTCGCGCTCATGGAGGAAGACCGGCAGTTGCAACTGGACCGCCAAGGCGAGGTGTTCCTCCAGAACCTTTTCCTGCTGGGGGCGAGGAGAAAAGTCTCGGTTGAAATCCAGCCCGCATTCGCCCACCGCACGCACGCGGCTGTGCATCAGCAAGTCCTTGAGGTGCCGGGCGCTGTCGGCGGTCCACTCGCTGGCGCTGTGGGGGTGAATGCCGGCGGTGGAAAACAGCCGTTCCCCGGTGTCGTCGAGGTGCTGGCACAATTCCAGGGCCTGTTCGCTGCCCTCGAGACTGGTGCCGGTCAAGACCAGTTGGCAGACCCCGGATTCATAGGCGCGCTCAAGCACCGCCTGGTGTTTGTCGGCGAAACTGGGGTTGGTCAGGTTGACGCCGATATCGATGAGTTGCATGGTGCTACCTCGGCCCAAAGGCCGGAAAGCATATCAGAGCTGTAGATTTATAAGAAAAGCCAAGAACTACAACGAGTTGAGGCTGTCTGTTAAGGCCGCGAGATACATCGGGTTGGTATAAAAGCCATCACTGTGCCAGTCTTCCGCACTTTTTCAGCGTCTCAGGCGCTCTGTTTCTGTCGACTCAGCCTCGTTTTCCAGGGAGGCGGTCGGCAGTATTCCTTCCGGAGAGTGGATGACACGTCCCCAGGTGTTGCTACTGTTGTGTTGTTCGCTGTTGCTGCCGATGCCGGCCGAAGCGCGGCTGCCCGGGCCGGTGCAAGCGGTGGCGCCGGGCACCGTGCGCGACTTGGCGCAAATTCGTAGCAGCCGTGTGTTGAAGGTGCTGGTCAACCAAAGCCGCAACAGCTCCGGTGAAGTCCAGGGCCAACCCATTGGCGTCGAATACCATCGGCTGCGCGCCTTCGAACAATACCTCAACGGCCACGCCCGTGACGGCCAGGAAATCACTCTAAAAATCATTCCCAAAGCCAAGGACCAACTGCTCGGTGCCTTGCAGCGCGGGGAGGGCGACCTCGTCGCGCCGGGTGAGTTGCTCGAACCCCAGGCCGGCCATGCCGTCAGCGCCAGCAATCCGATCCGTACCGACGTGCCTTTGCTGCTGGTGGGCATCAAGGGCGAGAAGCGCTACACCCGTGTGGAGCAACTGTCCGGCAAGACCCTGGCCCTGCCTAACGGCAGTGCGGCGGGGGACGCCGTGAGTCAGATCAACCAGAAGCTGGCGCTGCTCAAGCTGCCGCCAGTGAAAATCGAATGGGTCGATCCCTCCCTGGCGGTGGAGGACGTCCTGGAGATGGTCCAGGGCGGGATTTTCCATTTGACCATCGTCGAGCAGCCCATCGCCGAGCGCTGGGGCAAGATCCTGCCCAAGCTGCGCTTCGACCGTCAGGTGCTGATTGGCGAGCCGGGTGACGAATACTGGTTCGTTCGCCGTGACGCCGCGATGCTGCGGGCGAGCATCGACCGCTTCCTGGCGACCTACAAGGTGCCCTCCAACCAGGACGCGGCATTCCTGCGTATTTATCGGCGTTTGTACCAAGTCCACTATCCGCTGGCCCGGGCCAATCGCCAGCGCCTGGAAAAACTGCGCCCGGTGCTGCAAAAACATGCCGACGCCCAGGGCATGGACTGGCTCAACCTGGCGGCCCTGGCCTTCAAGGAATCCGCCCTGCAACCCAACGCCCGCAGCGGCTCAGGCCCCACCGGCCTGATGCAGATCACCCCAGCGGCGGCCCAGCGCGTCGGGGTCGATAACATCCAGAACCTCGACGCCAATGTGCAGGCCGGCGCCAAATACCTGGCCCTCATCCGCCGCAAGTTCTTCGCCAGCCCCAAGCTCAACGAGCGCGAACGCATGGCCTTCGTCCTGGCGGCCTACAACATGGGCCCCGAGCGCGTCCAAGGTATGCGCGCCGAGGCTCGGCGGCGGGGACTGAACCCTAACCAATGGTTTTTCCAGGTCGAACGCATTGCCATGGAGCAGGTGGGAATGGGCGCCGTCAGCTATGTTAATAGTGTGAATAAGTACTACCTGGCGTTTGATCGTGAACGGGAGTCCTTGGAACCGAAAGAGCAAAAGGTTGCATTGCGTAAGTGATCGAATAAACTGATTGGTATCACGGATTATTTCCGCTTTTAACATGAATTTTGTTGATTAATATAGCGGCCAACCCTCTACTACTCCCAAGGAATGACCTTATGAGCACGTTCATCAACAAAGTTCTGTTCACCCGCGCCGGCTACGGCTTGACTGTGCTGCGCATCGTCGTCGGTCTCATCTTTGCCGCCCACGGTTCGCAGAAACTCTTCGGTCTGTTCGGTGGCTACGGCCTGGCAGGCACGGCGCAATGGATGGAAAGCATCGGCCTGACCCCAGGCTATGTGATGGCGACACTGGCGGGCGGTACGGAGTTTTTTGCCGGGCTGGCGTTGATCATCGGTCTGCTGGCGCGTCCTGCGGCCCTGGGCCTGGCCTTTCTGTCGCTGGTGGCGATTTTCTCGGTGCACATCGGTAACGGCTTGTTCATGGCCAACAACGGTTATGAGTTTGCCTTGGCGTTGCTGGCGGGCAGTATTGCCGTGCTGATTGAAGGGGCGGGCAAGCTGTCGGTTGATCGGGCCATTGCGGGTTGATTGCATGATTTGAAGTTGCTTTGGTGGGTATATCCGTTATTTGCGTAACGGCGGCTTAGGGTTCCGCCCTGACGGCGGGTCACTTTCGAAAAGCGTGTACGGACCGGACACATGGTTGAGGGGGCGCCCGAGATCAACGTCCACGCCGAGGCGGCCTTATAGCCGATCTGGCTCTCCCGGTCATACGCCCATCAGAACTGTGGGAGCAAGCTTGCTCGCGATGGCGGTAGCTCAGTCACGTGGATGTTGGGTTTGCTGGCCTCATCGCGAGCAAGCTTTGCTCCCACAGGTGATCTTGGGTCTTCATGAATTTTGTGTTCACTGCGGCCCATTGTGAGAGTGAGCCTGCTCGCGAAGGTAGTATCACAGTCAATGAAGCTGTTGGATGCGCTGGCCTCATCGCGAGCAGGCTCGCTCCCACAGGTTTTGAAGTGTGTATGGGTTTTGTGTCTGCTGAAGATCAATGTGGGAGCGAGCTTGCTCGCGATAGCGGTGGCGCAGCCACATAGATACTGGAATACCCCGCTCTTGCTTTGCTTTGCTTTAGATCTTGATCTGGGCGCCCTGTTAAACCACGCTGGCCGAACGCAGGCATTGTGGAGTGGGCATCCCGGCATGGATGCCGGGATAGCCGCGCTGGGCCATGGATGGCCCTTCGCGGCGGCCCACGGAGCAATGCCTTCGTTCGGGCACACCGAGCCTAGGCGAGGTGCCGAGTGGTGGGGCAAAGCGTTTTTGGTTACTTTTGGCGCTCTTCCAAAAGTGACCCGCCGTCAGGGCGGAACCCTAAGCCGCCGTTACCGCAGCAACGGATATGTACCCAATCCAACCCAACCCCAAAGAAAACAGCGCTCCCTCGAAAAAAAAAGCACCGTCTCCTTAAGTGAACAGTATTACGTCTTGCACGGTCCTTCTTTATGGGAAGCGATTCTTGACACTGGCCGGTCAGCTTCTCTAGGATGCCGCTCATGCGCCGATTTAAACAGCTACTTGCGGGGCGCCAGGTGACTCATCCCGTCGCCGATAGAAGCCGGAATACACGGCTTCGAAATACCGCTAAAGCGCTGGTTCGGTGTTGCCTCTCACCTGCCATGCAGACTTTTGAGGCAGAGACACGACACGATGAACGCACCCAGCCCCCTTGTACGTCTTGCGCCGATCACGGCGAACCTTGTCCAACGTAATCCGAAAATTCTCCTGGGCGGGACCCACCAGCCGACGCTGTTGCGGTATCTCGACGGTTGGCCGCGACGCAACCACGGCCCGGCGGCTTTCCTGATCCAGTTTGTCGAAGACAGTGAATCCCTGGCGCGTTTCGCCAATGACAGTTTCGACCTGGCAGTCATTCAGTCGCCAAATGCGGCTGACGCTCCCGAGATGATCCGGCAGCTGACCCGTGTGGCTCGACAGGGGCTGATCACTCGCCGCTAGGGCGGTCAGCGCTTGGCCATGGCTCGAAACTGGTTGGCATGCATGCAATTCGATACGATGTTGCTTCGCGTCGACCAGTCGGTATTGATGATGTGGAAGCGCTGGATGTAGCTGTTGCTGTCTTCGGATGCAAACCAGAGATCCACTTTGTTGCTGAAATCGTCAGGGACGTAAAGGCCGGAATATTTGGCGCATTGAATGGAACGAAGAGCGTAGGGCCTTTTGGGTTGGGAACTGGCTTCGTCCATGAAGCTTTTCAGTGTCGAAGTACTTACATAATTTTCTCCGATCCATTGCTGCTCGACGCCGGGCCAGTAATTATTCTCGCTGTAAGCGTTATAGGAGATGACAACGTTTCTTCCAGGCGCGCTTAGTTTTAATTCCTGAAGCGTCAGATAGCGTTGGGAATACGGGATCAGTCGATGTCCAATCGTTTGATCAATTAAGGCTTGAAGCTCTTGGTGCGAGGCATGGGTGAAGTTTTTGAATTGATGAAAGTTAAGAATTATTATTTCGTGCTCTCGGCCAGGCGTCGCGTAAAACGCATTGAGCACATCAAGGACATCCGTAGCTACGGTGCGTCCGGAAGCGGTCAGGTGGTATAGCTGAAAACGACGTGGATGTCCGATGGGCTGACTTGGGAACAGCTCTACACGCAAATCAAGGGCCCTGAACCCCCTGATGATTTGCTCGCGGATGGGTACATCCTGAGTGATTTCGTTTGGCAACATAAACTTAGGGGCTTCTTTGTCAGAACCCGAATCATGGGTGCCAGGTAAGATTAATTCATCGATGCGGAGTTTGTAGAGGCCCGGAGTATTATTCATCCAGCGGTCGCTGAGGTTGATGTTCATGTTATTCGCCCTTGAATAATGGATTGGAAATTAAAAGAGCGCTGTTGGCGCGTTTTTAATTTCCTGCATGAACAGTTTGATGTCAAATCAAAGGCGGAGTTGTCTTGTGCGCTAATGTTTCGATGTGGAACAGGGTGCAGGTGTGTTGATTATAAGTACTCGATGCGAGTTATATATATAAGCTGTTCTCCGGCCGGTGTTTGAACTCGGGCTTCGGCATCCAGCGCCTTGCCAATCAAGGCTCGCGCAAGCGGCGAATCAATACTAATCAGGTTTTGTTTCAAGTCCAGCTCATCGGGCCCGACGATGCGATAGCGGGATTCGGTGCCATCTTCGTCCTCGATCGTCACCCAAGCGCCGAAATACACCTTGTTCGGATCGCTGGGTTTTTCACTGACCACCTTGAGCGCCTCAAGGCGTTTGGTGAGGAAGCGCACGCGACTGTCGATTTCCCGCAGCATTTTCTTGCCGTAGGTGTATTCGGCATTTTCCGAGCGATCACCCTGGGCCGCTGCCTCGCTGACCGCCTGGGTCACCTGGGGACGGCGCACATGCCACAGCTCATGGAATTCGGCGCGCATCCGCGCTTCACCCTCGGGGGTGATCAGCGCGGTGCCGGCGGTGCGGGGTGGGCGATAACGGCTCATGGCAACTTCTTGTAATAGCGAAGCCGAGAGTCTATCAACCCTCGCGCAACACTGTCAGCGGGCTGGCGTTGAGCGCCCGACGTGTGCCGAACACCCCGGCTGCGCCGATCAGCAAAGCCCCCAGCAGCGGCAATACCAATAGCCATGGATGCGGATGCCAGGGCAGGTCGAAGGCGTACCGGTAAAGCACCAGGCTCACCAGCTCCGAACCCAGGGCCGCCAGCAGGCCGCTGACCGCGCCCAACAGGCCGAATTCGATGCGCCGGGCCTTGACCAGCAGGGGCCGTTCGGCGCCCAGGGCGCGCAACAGTGCGCCTTGGCGAATCCGTTCGTCGAGGGTCGCCTGCAGGCCGGAGAACAGCACCGCCATCCCTGCCGCCAGCACGAACAACAGCACGTACTCCACGGCCAGGGTGACCTGGGCCAGGATGCTGCGCAGTTGTTCGAGCAGGGCTTCGACTTGCAGGATCGTCACCGCCGGGAAGGCCCGGGACAGGTCGACGATCTGTTGGTCGTGACCCGCTGCCAGGTAGAAGCTGGTGAGGTAGGTGGCCGGCAGGTCCTTCAACGTGCCGGGCTGGAAGATCATGAAGAAGTTGGGCTGGAAATTGTCCCAGTTGATTTCCCGCAGACTGGTGACCTTCGCTTCACGGTTGACGCCGCCCACGCTGAAGACCAGGCGATCGCCCAGCTTGATCTTGAGGTTTTCGGCCACTTTGCCTTCCACCGAAACCCCCGGGACATCGTCCGGTGGCTGCTGCGGCCACCAGGTCCCGGCGGTGACGACGTTGCCCGCCGGCAGGTCCGCGGCCCAGGTCAGGCTCAGGTCGCGTTGCAGTGCCCGGTCACCCGCCGAGTCTTTGGTGACGAACTCCGTGGCCGGTTCGCCATTGATGCTGATCAGGCGCCCGGGTACCACGGGATAGAGTGGGGCTGATTGCGCGGACAATTCCAGCAGTTTGTCGGTGAAGGCCTGCTTGTCGTTGGGCAGGATGTTGAGGGCGAAATAGTTCGGCGCATTCTTGGGCAACTGGTTTTGCCAGGTGTCCAGCAACTCACCGCGCAGCAGCGCGATCAGCGCCATGGACAACAGGATCAGGCCGAACGCCAGGGCCTGGCCGGCAGCCGCCAAGGGATGACGCAGCAATTGGCCGAGGCCCAGCCGCCAGGGCAGGGCGGCGCGGGCCAGCAGGCGACGCAGGCTCTGGAGCAGCAGCAACAAGAGGCCGCCGAGCACCAGCGCGGCAACGACGCCACCGCCCAACAGGGCGAAGGTCAGCACCAGGTCCAGGCTCAGGCGCCACATGATCAGGCCCAGGGCACCCAATGCGGCACCGTAGATCACCCAGGAGCTGGAGGGGATCGGCAGCATGTCCCGGCGCAGCACACGCAGCGGCGGTACTCGCCCCAGCGCAGCCAGTGGCGGTAGGGCGAACCCTGCCAATGCCACCAGCCCGGTACCGATGCCGGCGATCGCCGGCAGCAGGCCGCCGGGGGGAACGGTGGTAGGCAGCAGGTCGTGCAGCAGGGCGAACAGGCCCAATTGGGCGACCCAGCCGAGCAGGGCGCCGCTGATACTGGCGAGCAGGCCCAGCACCGTCAATTGCAGGCTGAACAGCACCATGGTTTCCCGGCGGGACAGGCCCAGGCAGCGCAGCAGCGCGCTGGCATCGAAGCGTCGGGTGGCAAAGCGGTTGGCCGAAAGCGCGACGGCCACACCGGACAGCAATACCGCCACCAGACTGGCCATGTTCAGGTAGCGCTCGGCCTTGCCCAGGGCGCCGCCGATCTGGCGATTGCCGTCGCGGGCATCCTGCAGGCGCTGGTTGGGTTCAAGGCCAGGCTTGACCAGGTCGCGATAGGTTTGCAGGGCCGGTGCCGGGCCGCGCCACAGGTCGCGATAGCTGACGCGACTGCCCGGTTGCACCACGCCGGTGGCCTCCAGGTCCTTGAGGTTGATCAGTACCCGCGGGGTGAGGCTGTAGAAGTTGCCGGCGCGATCCGGTTCATAGGTCAGCACTCGGGCCAGGCGCAGGGTCTGATTGCCGACGTCGATGCTATCGCCGATCTTCAGGTCCAGTGCTGTCAGCAGCCGCGCCTCGACCCAGGCCTCGCCAGGGGCCGGACGTCCGCCGGTTTCTTCCGGGGCGAACGGGGTGGGGGTGCTTTTCAGCTCACCGCGCAGCGGGTAGCGGTCATCGGCCGCCTTGACGCTGGACAGCTGGATGCCATTGTCGGTGGCCACGACACTGGAAAACTCCACCACCCGGGCGTGTTCCAGGCCCAGTTCGGTGCCGCTGCGGATCTGCTCCGGGCGGGCCGGCGAGCTGCCTTCGAGCAGCAGGTCGGCGCCGAGGAATTCGGTGGCGCGCATCATCATCGCGCCGTTGAGGCGGGCACCGAAGTAACCGATGGCGGTGCTCGCCGCGACCGCCACCAACAGGGCGAAGAACAACACCCGCAACTCACCGGCGCGGGCGTCGCGAAGCAATTGGCGGACAGCGAGACTGAACAGGCGCAACAGCGGCAAGCGTGCCATCAAGGCTCCAGAGGGGCGACCATCTCGCCGGCTTCAAGTCGGATCAGGCGCCGGCAGCGATGGGCCAGGCGTTCATCATGGGTGACCAGCACCAGGGTCGTACCGCGCTCCTGGTTCAGTTCGAACAGCAGGTCGCTGATCCGCTCGCCGGTGTGGCTGTCGAGGTTGCCGGTGGGTTCGTCGGCAAACAGTACGTCGGGCTCGGCGGCAAAGGCGCGGGCGATCGCCACCCGTTGCTGTTCGCCACCGGAGAGCTGGCGCGGCGAATGGGTCAGGCGCTGGCCCAGGCCGACGCGCTGCAAGAGTTGCGTGGCGCGTTCGCGGGCATCCTTGCGGCCGTCCAGTTCCAGCGGCAACATGACGTTTTCCAGCGCGTTGAGGCTGTCGAGCAACTGGAACGATTGGAATACGAAACCAACATGTTCGGCGCGAATCCGCGCTCGCTGGTCTTCATCCAGCGCGCTGAGGGCCTGGCCGGCGAGCGTGACCTCGCCGCTGCTGGGCAGGTCGAGGCCGGCCAGCAGGCCCAGGAGGGTGGATTTGCCGGAACCGGATGCGCCGACGATGGCCAGGCTGTCGCCCTTGTTCAGTTCCAGGCTGAGTTCATGCAGGATGGTCAGTTCACCTTCCGCGCTGGCGACCACTTTGCTAAGGTCCGTCGCGGTGAGAATGCTTGAGCCCATGGAGAATCCGATGCGTGTGTGGTTTTTGAGTGCCGGCCTGGCCTTGATGTGCATGGTCCAGAACGCAGCGGCGGGTACAGTCCTGATCGTTGGCGATAGTATCAGCGCGGCTTTCGGCCTGGATACCCGGCAAGGGTGGGTGTCGTTGCTCGAACAACGGCTCAAGGCCGAGGGTTTTGACGATAAAGTGGTCAATGCCTCCATCAGCGGCGACACCAGCGCCGGCGGCCAGGCGCGGCTGCCGGCGCTGCTTGCAGCCCATAAACCGGACCTGGTGATCCTGGAGCTGGGTGGCAACGATGGCTTGCGTGGACAGCCGCCAACACAATTGCAACAAAACCTTGCAGCGATGATCGACAGCGCCCGCGCCAGCGGTGCCCAGGTGCTTTTGCTGGGCATGCAATTGCCGCCCAATTATGGACGGCGCTACACCGATGCCTTCGCCCGGGTCTACAGCACCCTGGCCGAGGAGAAGAAAGTCCCGCTGGTGCCGTTTTTCCTCAAGGACGTCGGTGGCGTTCCGACCATGATGCAGAGCGACGGATTGCACCCGTCCGTCGCGGCCCAGGGCAAGTTGCTGGAAAATGTCTGGCCGACGCTGAAACCGCTGCTTTGACGCTTTTCTACCGGCGGGCTTTCGGCTAATGTGGCGCCCCCGATTTGGAGCCCCCGATGCCGCGTCCCGCCTGGTCCCTGTTTGCCTACCAACTGATCGAGCCTGACGAGCAGCTGGACCTGTTCGCCTGCCAGGAAGTACGGGTGCACCTGGTGACCCGGCAGTTGGAACTCGGTGGCTCGGCCGACCGGACCCTCTGCGGCAGCCTGCTGCCGGCCCAGCCGCGCTGGTCGAGCGTCGATCGCAGGATTTTCCAGGACCATCGCCTGTGCTCGCTGTGCCGGGCGATCCTGGAATCCCAGAAACGCGGCACGTCGCCGATCTGGCCGGAGCTGCGGTTCGAGTTGTAGTTTCCCAGATTTCGACATGTCCCTTGTGGGAGCGAGCCTGCTCGCGATGGCGGCAGCACATTCAACATTAATGCAAGCAGACCCACCGTTATCGCGAGCAGGCTCGCTCCCACAGGGATTTGGTCGAACCATCCATAGATGTGAATGCCTGAAACAATGCTTCACATCGGACGCCTCCGTACCGCTCTCCCCGAAATAACAGGTGGCAGTGTACAATCGCCGTTTTCATACCCCAGTTCGATCTGCGAAGGATTTCCCGGATGTTGCCGCGCTTGCCTGCCGTCGCCCGCTGCCTGTCTCTTGCCGCCCTGTGTGTGGCGGGCCCCGTTGCCGCCCTGGAGCTGCCCCTGCCACCGCCGGGTGAAGACATCATCGGCCAGGTGCAAGTCATCAAGGCCAAATACGAAGACACCTTCGCCGACCTGGGCACCGCCTATGACTTGGGCTACAGCGAGATGGTCGCCGCCAACCCGGGGGTCGATCCCTGGTTGCCGGGCGCCGGCACCGAGATCGTCTTGCCCACTCGCTTCATCCTGCCGCCGGGCCCACGCGAGGGCATCGTGATCAACCTGGCCGAGTACCGCCTCTACTATTTCCCCAAGGGGCGGAACGTGGTCTACACCTTCCCGCTGGGGATTGGCCGTGAAGGCTGGGGCTCGCCAATCGCCCACACCAGCATCATCGCCAAGACCCCGAACCCGACCTGGACGCCGCCTGCATCGATCAAGGCCGAACACGCCGCCGACGGCGACCCGTTGCCGAATGTCGTGCCCGCCGGTCCTGATAACCCGCTGGGCCCTTTCAAGTTCACCCTGGGCACCCCGGGCTACCTGATCCACGGTTCGAACAAGAAGTTCGGCATCGGCATGCGCACCAGCCACGGTTGCTTCCGGATGTTCAACAACAACGTACTGGAAATGGCCGGCATGGTGCCGGTGGGCACGTCGGTGCGGATCATCAACGACCCCTACAAGCTGGGCTTGAGCGGCGGCAAAGTGTACCTGGAAGCGCATACGCCGCTGGACGACAAGGGCAACCCGTCGGTGGTGGACAAGCACACCGCCGTGATCAATGCGATGCTCAAGCGTGAAGACATCACCAGCAACCTGCGCATGAACTGGGACGTGGTGCGGGACGTGGTGGCGGCCGAAGATGGCCTGCCGGTGGAAATCGCTGTTCCAAATACCTCGGCCCCGATGGTCTCGAGCGCGCCGATCGACTTGCAACAGTAAAAGCTCGAAAGCAACCCGCCGACGTTTCGCGACGTCGGCGGGTTTTTTATCGCCTGGCAAAAACACCCGCCAATAAAAAAGCCGACCCAAAAATGGGTCGGCTCGATAACAATCCCGAAGGACTATTACTTGCGGCTAGCTTTTTCCAGCATGCGCAGAGCACGCTCGTTAGCTTCGTCAGCAGTCTGTTGTGCTTTTTGAGCAGCAGCCAGAGCTTCATCAGCTTTACGGTAAGCTTCGTCTGCACGAGCCTGGGAGCGAGCTGCTGCGTCTTCGGTAGCAGTCAGACGTGCTTCGGTTTCTTTCGATGCGCTGCTGCAACCGGTAGCCAGAACTGCGGCCAGGGCCAGAGCAGAGAATTTCAGAACGTTGTTCATCGGTTTCCCCTTCAAGGACTTTCTATTAGTGACTGTCTCCCCAGACTGAGGAGTTAGCCGGCGTACATACTACCCATTACTTGTAGTAAGTAAACTGACGTAGCGCAAGAAGCAAAAAAATTGTAGGCGGTGATTCTTTTTCGAGCAACTTTTCTTAGGGTTGTTTAAAAAATATACAGCCCCAAGCCCTTGGCTGGAGCGCGTCGAGGAAGAAAAGTTCCGCAGCACGGAAGAACTCTTGCGGTCCTTGCTAACGTCGTTGTTTATTGATTCACCTACACTTTTGTACGTTTTTTGTGCAATGTCCCAAGCATCTTTATTGGTATTGGCGGTGACTTTAACTACGCGCGCTCGTCTCAAGACTCAACAACCGGCGATGTTCAGCTATTGCACCGTGACCGACTACGGCGCGACGATGGCGCTCAAACGATAAACCCAACCAGGTTCACCCCTTCGATGACAGGCGTGCCTTGAGCATTTGCGTCATTGGTGCCTACTATTCACGACGTGCTCGGGTTTGAGCGGATCGGTTTTGGTGCTCGGTGACCAGGAAGGCACGGGGTGGCGTAGAGGTTCCTTCGCCGGAAAAACATCGGTAAGGTAGGGGTCGGCATTCAGACCCGCGAGGAGTAGTGATGAGCGAGGCGGTTACCATCCACCATGACCAGGCTGGTCATCAGTTCGAGACCAATGTGGACGGTCATCGTGCCTATCTGACCTACATGGACCTGGGCAAGCAGACCCTGGACATCTATCGCACCTTCGTGCCCAACGCCCTGCGTGGCAGGGGGATTGCTGCGAAGTTGACCGAAGAGGCGCTGAAGTACGCCGACGAAATGGGCTACACGGTGATCCCGTCCTGCTCCTACGTGGAGCGCTACATGGAGCGTCACCAGCGGCACGCGGCGAAGCTCTGAGAAAAACGGATTCCAATAAAAACGCCGGACTGAAATGTCCGGCGTTTTTTTTGCGCAGCTTTTTATGCGTTGAAGCAGGTCGATCAGCCGCGTTGCCGCTTCGGCAGTACATCCTTGAGCTTGGCATGCATGCTGCGCAGGGTGTTCTCGGTCGCGCTCCAGTCGATGCAGGCATCGGTGATGGAGACGCCGTACTGCAAGTCGGCGAGGTCTTTCGGGATGGCCTGGCAGCCCCAGTTCAGGTGGCTTTCGACCATCAGGCCGATAATCGACTGGTTGCCTTCCAGGATCTGGTTGGCCACGTTCTCCATCACCAGCGGTTGCAGCGCCGGGTCCTTGTTGGAGTTGGCGTGGCTGCAGTCGACCATGATGTTCGGCTTGATCTTGGCTTTGTTCAGCGCCTGTTCACACAGGGCGACGCTGACCGAATCGTAGTTCGGCTTGCCGTTGCCACCGCGCAGCACTACGTGACCGTAGGCGTTGCCCTTGGTGGTGACGATCGACACGCCACCTTCCTGGTTGATGCCCAGGAAGCGGTGCGGGCTGGAAACCGACTGCAAGGCATTGATCGCCACGGTGAGGCCGCCGTCAGTGCCGTTCTTGAAGCCCACCGCCGACGACAGGCCGGAGGCCATTTCGCGGTGGGTCTGGGATTCGGTGGTGCGCGCGCCGATGGCCGACCAGCTGATCAGGTCTTGCAAGTACTGCGGCGAGATCGGGTCGAGGGCTTCGGTGGCGGTGGGCAGGCCCATTTCCGCCAGGTCCAGCAGCAATTGGCGACCGATGTGCAGGCCGTCCTGGATCTTGAAGGAGTCGTCCAGGTACGGGTCGTTGATCAGGCCTTTCCAGCCGACGGTGGTCCGAGGTTTCTCGAAATACACGCGCATGACCAGATACAAGGTGTCGGACACTTCCGCGGCCAGCACTTTCAGGCGCTCGGCGTATTCGTGGGCGGCCTTGATGTCGTGAATCGAGCAGGGCCCGATCACCACGAACAGGCGATGGTCGGTGCCGTCCAGGATATTGCGGATGACTTCCCGGCCCTTGGTCACGGTGCGCAGGGCAGCGTCGCTCAGGGGAATATCACGCTTGAGCTGGTCAGGCGTGATGAGGGTCTCGTTGGAGGCGACGTTAAGGTCATTGATCGGTAAATCAGCCATCGTGTTACTCGTCAGGTCACGGGTGCCGGCCGCCAGCGATCCCCGCGCGGCGGTGCACAGCGGATTTTAAGCGCGTCGGGGAGCCGAACCTTATCGCGTTACGAGGCTGCTCGACAATGGGCTGGGCCCGGTTTAATTGTGGCAAGGGCGCTTGCTCCCACTGGATTCGTAGGAGCTGTCGAGCGAAGCGAGGCTGCGATCTTTCCACAGCCGATTGAGTCGAGAGCGAAAGCTCAAAAGATCGCAGGCTTCGCCAGCGCCTACAGAACCAGGCTGTGTAATGATGTGCACAAGCTTTTTACCAGGGGAGTCGCAGCGATGCAGGCAGGCGCTAAACCGCGGATCGGGATGATCGGCACCGGGGCGATTGGCGGGTTCTACGGGGTGATGCTGGCGCGCGCCGGTTTTGACGTGCACTTCCTGTTGCGCAGCGAGTTTGCTGCCGTGGCCGAAGCCGGTTTGCGAATCGACAGTGCGGTCCACGGTGCGCTGGCCCTCAACCCGGTCCAGGCCTATCGCTCGGCAGCCGATATGCCGCCCTGCGACTGGCTGCTGGTCGGCGCCAAGACCACCAGCAATGCCGACCTGGCCCCGGCCATTGCCCAGGCGGCCGCTGACGGGGCCAAAGTCCTGCTGCTGCAGAACGGCCTGGATGTCGAAGACGACCTTCGCCCGCTGCTGCCCGACTCGTTGCACCTGCTGGGAGGCCTGTGCCTGATCTGCGTGCATCGCGTCGGCCCTGGCGTCGTCGCCCACCAGGCACTAGGCGCGGTCAATGTCGGTTATCACAGCGGTCCTTGTGCCGATCAGGCGCAACGCATGGCCATCGTCGAAGAGGCGGCGATGCTGTTCCGCAGTGCCGGTATCGACGCCCAGGCCATGCCTGGCCTGCAACAGGCCCGCTGGCAGAAGCTGGTGTGGAATGTGCCGTACAACGGCCTTTCGGTTCTGCTGGGCGCCAGCACCACGCCGTTGATGGGCAATGACCATAGCCGCGAATTGATCCAGGCATTGATGGGCGAGGTGGTTCGCGGCGCCCAAGCCTGCGGGCATCAGATCGCGCCGGGTTATGCCGAGTACCTGTTCGCGATGACCGAGAAGATGCCCGACTACTGGCCGAGCATGTACCACGATTATTCCCACAAACGTGCGCTGGAACTGGACGCGATCTACGGCCGGCCATTGGCGGCGGCGAAAGCGGCAGGGTGTGAGCTGCCGAAAATCGAAGCCTTGTATCAGGCGTTGGCGTTCATGGATCGGAACAATCGCTGAGCGGGCGA
Source organism: Pseudomonas sp. OA65 (assembly GCF_017498305.1). Lineage (NCBI taxonomy): Bacteria > Pseudomonadati > Pseudomonadota > Gammaproteobacteria > Pseudomonadales > Pseudomonadaceae > Pseudomonas > Pseudomonas sp. OA65. The sequence continues at coordinate 82,848 of NZ_JAGDEZ010000010.1, read as the reverse complement.
AAGGGGGAGCGGCATGGCAAACAACATCGACGACAAACTGGTGCTGGCGATTTCGTCGCGGGCGCTGTTCGACCTGAGGGAAAGCCACAAGGTGTACCTGTCGAGTGGCGTCGAGGCCTATCGGCAATACCAGATCGAGCATGAAGACGAAGTCCTGGCACCCGGTGACGCGTTCGCCCTCGTGCAGAAACTGCTGGACCTCAACGAGCATTTGGGGCGGGCCCGGGTCGAGGTGATCCTGGTCTCGCGCAACAGTGCCGACACCGGCCTTCGAGTGTTCAACTCGATTCATCACTATGGGCTGGCGATTTCACGCGCGGCCTTCGTAGGCGGTCGCAGTCCTTACCCGTACCTCAAGGCATTCGGCTGCGACCTGTTCTTGTCCACCCATGCCGAAGACGTGCGCAGCGCCCTGGACGCCGGGTTTGCCGCAGCGACCATCTTGTCGGGTGGGGCCAGTCGCGCCGCCAGCGGGGAGTTGCGCATCGCCTTCGACGGTGACGCCGTGCTGTTTTCCGATGAGTCGGAGCGTGTCTATCAGACCGGTGGTCTGGAGGCGTTCCAGGCCAGCGAGCGACAGGCCGCCCGCGAGCCGCTGCGGGGCGGGCCGTTCAAGGGCTTCCTGGCGGCGCTCAATGCGCTGCAACGTGAGTTTCCCGAGGACGCCTGCCCCATCCGCACGGCGCTGGTGACGGCCCGTTCGGCACCGGCCCACGAGCGGGTCATCCGGACGTTGCGTGAATGGGACATCCGTCTGGATGAGTCGTTGTTTCTCGGCGGCCTGACCAAATCGGCCTTTCTGGAGGCTTTCGCCGCCGATGTGTTTTTCGATGACCAGACCGGCCATTGCGAACTGGCCCGCGAGGTGGTTGCCACCGGTCATGTGCCCCATGGCATCAGTAACGAAATAAAGCCCTGACGACCTCGGGGCCGGGACGTCAGGCCGCACGTCGCAGTCTCCAAGGCGCTGCTAAGCTGAATCAATCTCCGCCATTCTGGCACGCGAGGAGGTCACATGATTCGTTCGATGCTGTACGCCACAGACCTGGGTCTCTACGCCCCTTATGTGATGCAGCATGCCTTGGCGCTGGCACGGACGTTCGAAGCCGAGTTGTATGTGGTGCATGCGGTAGAACCGATGGGGCTGTTCGCCGAATCGGTGTTGCAAAGCTATCTCGACGAGCAAGCGCTGAACGAATTCCATCGCCAAGGTCTGAGTACGGTGATGGCCAATATCGAACAGCGGGTGCTCGACAATTTCCGCGAGGAGTTGGGGGACGGGCAACAGGACTTGAAACTGATCAAATCGGTCAGGGTGTACCAGGGCGATCCTTCCCAGGTCATCCTGGAGCAGGCTGCGAAACTCTCGGTGGATCTGTTGATCGTGGGCAGTCATTGCCAAGGAGCGAGCGGCGAAACCCCCTTGGGCAGGACCGCAGCACGGGTATTGCAGTTATCCCGGGTACCGGTCTACCTGGTCCCGCTGGTGCAGCGCCGACGCCAGGGCGAGGCCTGAGGCTAAATGATGGCGCTTTATAAAAAGTTCTAGATTTATTGTCGTGACCTTCCATATAGTTATATACCGTCGCTGATGCCCGTGGCGTCCAACTGCTTTGAGGGATACATATGAAGCTTCAACAACTGCGCTACATCTGGGAAGTGGCGCACCACGACCTCAACGTTTCCGCTACTGCCCAAAGCCTCTACACGTCGCAACCCGGCATCAGCAAGCAGATCCGCCTGTTGGAAGATGAACTGGGCGTCGAAGTCTTCGCCCGCAGCGGCAAGCACCTGACCCGCGTGACCCCGGCTGGCGAGCGCATCATCACCACAGCCGGCGAGATCCTGCGCAAGGTCGAGAGCATCAAGCAGATCGCCCAGGAATTTTCCAACGAGAAAAAAGGCACCCTCTCGATCGCCACCACCCACACCCAGGCTCGTTATGCGCTGCCGCCGGTGATCAGCAATTTCATCAAGCAATACCCCGACGTGGCGCTGCACATGCACCAGGGTTCGCCGATGCAGATCGCCGAGATGGCGGCCGACGGCACGGTGGATTTCGCCATTGCCACCGAGGCCCTGGAGCTGTTCGGGGACCTGGTGATGATGCCGTGCTACCGCTGGAACCGCTGCGTGGTCGTGCCCCAGGGCCATCCGTTGACCAAGCTGCCGAAGCTCACCCTCGAAGCCCTGGCCGAATACCCGATCGTGACTTACGTATTCGGTTTCACCGGTCGTTCCAAACTCGACGAAGCCTTCAGCCACCGTGGCCTGACGCCAAAAGTGGTGTTCACCGCCGCCGACGCCGACGTGATCAAGACTTACGTTCGCTTGGGCCTGGGCGTGGGCATCGTCGCGAAGATGGCCGTCGATACCAAGCTCGACAGTGACCTGGTGGTGTTGGATGCCAGCGAATTGTTCGAATCCAGCGTGACCAAGATCGGTTTCCGTCGTGGCACGTTCCTGCGCGGTTTCATGTGCGATTTCATCGAGAAATTCGCGCCGCACCTGACCCGCGAAGTCATGGCCAAGGCCATCCAGTGCCACAACAAGCAGGAACTCGAAGAGCTGTTCGACGGTGTCGAGCTGCCGGTGCACTAAGGCCCTTTTAGATCGCCTCGGTGACAGCGAACTGTTGCCGGGCGCCCGCGACCACGATCTCCACTTCATCCCCTTCGAACTTGCCCAGCAGGCCTCGGCCCAGCGGTGAGCGAGGGGTGATGACGGTGATCGGCTGGCCCACCAGCGAAACTTTCAAGCCTGCCGCATCCGGCCCCAAAAAGAGCCATTGCTGGCGGCCGTCCTCATCTTCCAGGCCGATCAACGTGCCGACCTGAATGCCGCGCTGTTCGTCGTAAGGCCTTAACGCCAGGTTCTGGCAGAGGGCGAGGGCCTGGCGGATTTCTTCCACGCGCCTGGCTTGTCCGGCGGCGAGGTAGGATGCCTCGAGGCCCAGGGTGTCGTACTTGTTCTCAGCGATGTTTTCTTCGTGGGTCGCGGTTTCGTAGGCGGTCTGCGCGGCGCGTTCGGCGATGTCGAGATCAATCTTGAGCTTGTCGAGAATCAACTGGTGGACGGTCTGTTTGTTCATATCATTCGCAGAATTGCAGGACGTTGGCGCGGCTTTTTTCACTGGGGGCATTCTGGTCCTGCTGCAACCAGAACTGGCACTTGGGGTTGGACAGGTTGCGCGGATTGCTCCTGGCCTGATCGAGCGCCTGGCGCTGCTCGTTCCTTTGCAGGTTCTGCTGGTACTGCTCGAACATGGGGGCGGGCGGTTCCGGGGCCGGCTGCAGCGCCGGTGGTTGCGCCAATTGATGGACGGCGGCGGCCACGGGCGCCAGTTGTTCGTCGAACAGGAACCTTGACAGCAGCCAGCCGGTCATGACGATGGCGAGAAACCCCAACCATAGGCCCAGGGCAATACTGACCGTCAATTTCAAAGTGCTGAGACGTGGGGCTGGCGGGTGATCAGGCATGGCTGCTTCCTGGCAGGGGCATGGGCAGGCGGTGATTGTCGCATGAAGATTTAATCGCCGTCGGCTCTTCTGCGCGATCGGTTTATTCGGGACAATCAGGCCTTTGTCACAGGGAGTCGGGAATGGCTGTGCGCTGGGATATTTTTTGCACCGTCGTCGATAACTATGGCGACATCGGTGTCACTTGGCGCCTGGCTCGGCAATTGGTGGCCGAGCACCAATGTGCGGTGCGGCTCTGGGTTGACGATCTACGCGCCTTCGAACGGCTGTGTCCGGAAATCGATATCACCCTGTCCGAGCAATGGCAGCAGGGCGTACAGGTGCGCCACTGGCCTGCGGACTGGCCGGCTACCGAGGCCGCCGAGGTGGTGATCGCCGCTTTTGCCTGCCAGTTGCCGAGTGCCTACATGGAGGCGATGGCCGAGCGCCCGACCGCGCCCTTGTGGATGAACCTCGATTATTTGAGCGCCGAGGACTGGGTGATCGGTTGCCACGGCTTGCCGTCGGTCAAATACAAGCACGTGCAGAAATACTTCTTTTTTCCGGGCTTTCGGGAGGGAACAGGTGGTTTGCTGCGTGAGGCCGGTTTGCTGGAGCGTCGTCGGCAATTCCAGCAGGATGCCGAGGCACAACGTATTTTCCTCCAGGGATTGGGCATCGAGCGGGCGCTGGAGACTTGCCTGATCTCGCTGTTTGCCTATGAAAACGCAGGTTTGGCGAGCTGGTTTGACGCAATGGCAACCGATGCCCAGGCGTTCCATGTGCTGGTTCCCGAAGGGCGGGTGTTGGGCGATGTCGAGCGTTGGCTCGGTGTCGAAGGCCTGAAGGCCGGTGCGCTGCATCGACGCGGCGCGCTGACGGTGCAGGTGCTGCCGTTCGTCCGCCAGGACCAGTACGACCACTTGCTGTGGTGCTGTGATTTCAATGCCGTGCGCGGCGAAGACTCCTTCGTGCGCGCTCAATGGGCCGGCCGGCCGCTGCTGTGGCATATCTACCAGCAGGAAGAGGACGTCCACCTGGAAAAGCTCGAGGCGTTTCTCACCCTCTACAATCAGGGGCTTTCGCCGGCCGCGCAAAAAGCGACCAGTGGTCTGTGGCGGGCCTGGAATGCCGGCCAGGACATGGCCGAACATTGGAAAGCCAGCCGCGAACAGCAGCCGGAACTGCTCGAACACGCCCAGGCGTGGTGTCTGGAACAGGCCTCGCGACCCGATCTTGCCGCAGCGCTGGTGAAGTTTTATGTAAATTGGATATGATACGCGGCCTAGATTTTTGTAAATCCCATCCAAATTCGGATATTCGCAATGAAAACTGGTAAAGAACTGAAACCCGGGACCGTGATCCGTCTCGAAAACGATCCTTGGCTGGTTCAGAAAGCTGAGTTCACCAAGTCGGGTCGTAACAGCGCGATCATGAAGACCAAGCTGAAGAACCTGCTGACCGGTTACAAGACCGAGATCGTCTACAGCGCCGACGACAAACTGGACGACGTGATCCTCGACCGCAAAGAAGCGACCCTGTCCTTCATCAGCGGCGACACCTACACGTTCATGGACACCACTGACTACACCATGTACGAGCTGAACGCCGAAGACATCGAAAGCGTTCTGCCGTTCATCGAAGAAGGCATGACCGACGTCTGCGAAGCCGTGTTCTTCGAAGAGCGCCTGGTTTCCGTAGAACTGCCGACCACCATCGTGCGTCAGGTTGACTACACCGAAGGCTCCGCTCGCGGTGACACCTCCGGCAAGGTCATGAAGCCTGCCAAACTGAAGAACGGTACCGAGCTGTCGGTAGCTGACTTCATCGAAATCGGCGACATGATCGAGATCGATACCCGCGAAGGCGGTTCCTACAAAGGTCGCGCTAAATAAGCGAAGCCCTCTGTATGAAAAAAGCCCGACCATTGAGTCGGGCTTTTTTATGTCTGCCGGATCAGATTTAGACCAGAGGCATTATGGAGGCTGTGGTGAAGGGATTTTTCCCCGCTCTGTGGGAGCAAAGCTTGCTCGCGATACAGGCGCCTAGGTTCCAGAGGCACCGCGCTGTTTTCATCGCGGGCAAGCCTTGCTCCCACAGTGTTTCACCACAAATCACTTCAAGTGTTGCTTGAGCTCTTGCGACACCTCCAACATCGCCGAACGCACCGCAGGCACCTGGCTGACCACGTTGAGCAAGCCATAGTCGTGGATCATGCCGTTGTAACGTACAGCTGTGACCGGGACCCCCGCCGCGTCCAGTTTGCGGGCATAGGCTTCACCCTCATCACGCAAGACATCGGCCTCGGCAGTCTGTACCAGCGCGGGCGGCAGGCCCTTGAGTTGCGCGGTGGTTGCCCGCAATGGCGAGGCATAGATCTCGCTGCGTTGCCCGGCATCGGTGGTGTAGTTGTCCCAGAACCACTTCATCATGTTCTTGCTGAGGAAGTGTCCTTCGGCGAACTGGTTGTAGGACGCCGTCTCGAAGCTGGCATCGGTCACCGGCCACAGCAATGCCTGGAAGCGGATCGCCGGGGTGCCCTTGTCCTTGGCCATCAGCGCCACGACCGCGGCCATGTTGCCACCCACGCTATTGCCCGCTACCGCTAGGCGCTTGCCATCGACATTGATTTCCTTGCCATGCTCAGCGACCCATTTCGTCGCCGCATAGGCCTGGTTGATCGCCACCGGGTAATGCGCTTCGGGAGAGGGTGTGTAGTTGACGAACACCGCGACGGCGCCCGAACCCGCCACCAGATCCCGAACCAGTCGTTCGTGGGTCGGGAAGTCCCCCAATACCCAGCCACCGCCGTGGAAGAACATGAACACCGGCAACTCACCCTTGACCCCAGCGGGGCGAACGATGGTCAGGCTGATCGACTGGCCGTCGACCTTGATGGTCTTCTCGCTGACATCGGCTTTGGGCAGCGTCAACTTCACACCTGCCTGGGCGCCGACCAGTACGGCACGTGCATCCTTGGGCGACAGCTGTTCCAGCGGCTTACCGGTGCCGGCATTCAGCGCGTCGAGAAACGCCTGGGTGTTGTGTTCGACGATGCCGTCGGCGAAGGCACTGCTGACGCTGAGGGCGAGAAGGGTGGCGGTCAAGGCTTTGCTGAGCGTGTTCATGGGTATCTCCTTAAAATCGGGGCCGGTTTGGGTGGTTTAGACGGTTACGTGCAGGCGCACATCGACATTGCCGCGAGTGGCGTTGGAGTACGGGCAGACCTGGTGAGCCGCATCCACCAGGCTTTGCGCGTCGGCTTGGGCCAGGCCCGGCAGGCTGATGTGCAGGTCGATGTCGAGGCCGAAACCGCCGGGGATCTGGCCAATGCCGACATGGGCGGTGATCGAGGCGTCGTCCGGGATCTTGCGTTTGCTTTGGCCAGCCACGAATTTCAAGGCGCCGATGAAGCAGGCCGAATAGCCGGCGGCGAACAGCTGCTCAGGGTTGGTAGCCGCACCGCCTGCACCGCCGAGTTCCTTGGGCGTGGCGAGTTTGACATCGAGGATGTTGTCGCTGGAGATCGCACGACCGTCACGGCCGCCAGTGGAAGTTGCGATTGCGGTGTAGAGAGTTTGCATGATGATCGCCTCGTTTCTGGGTTGATTATTTGCGCTAAATGTTTGCGCGCTAAGTAGGTGTGAGGCAAATGTATAGCGCTAATATTTTGCGCGCAATATAAATTTTCGAAGCGAGATGGAATCGGCGATCTGAAAAAGCCTGAAAGCCTTTAGCTAGAGCGGTTATTGAGCGTCTAGAATTTTTTAGGAGGGCAGGGTAGACAGGGTTGGTGCTATCGCGAGCAGGCTCGCTTCCACACTGGATCTCCGGTGAACACAAAATTCATGTCCGACACAAAACCCTGTGGGAGCGAGCCTGCTCGCGATAGCGGTGGATCTGAACAGAGGATGTTGGATGTGCCGCCGCTTTCGCGAGCAAGCCCGCCCCCCAGGGGTTAGCGGTGTTTTTAGAGGCTGTCTTGCAAATGGCCGCGCAGCGCTTGCAGGTCAAGTTGCAGCTTCTTCAACTGCTCCAATGTCTGGCCGCTGGCGGCGAGAATGCATTGGGGGATGTCGAGGGCCTTCTCGCGCAGGGCACGACCCTGTTCGGTGAGTTCGACAATCACCACGCGTTCGTCCTCACGGCTACGGGTGCGGCTCAACAGCCCTTCGGCCTCCAGGCGCTTGAGCAGAGGAGTCAGCGAGCCGGGATCGGTGAGCAGGCGGGTGCTGATTTCACCGACGGTCAATCCGTCCTGTTCCCACAGCACCATCATCGCCAGGTATTGCGGATACGTCAGGCCCAGGGCCTGTAGGAGCGGCTTGTAGACTTTGGTCATCAGCAGCGACGTGGAGTGCAGGGCGAAGCAGACCTGATTGTCGAGCAACAGGGCTTCACAGGCTTCGGGGGTGTCGCGCAACGTGTTCATGGCAAAACCTTCAATCAATGATCGTTACGAATCTAGCGGGCAAATCTTTAATGCGCCAGATAATTCTGACGTGCTGACCCAGTGTCCCGTTTCCCCGTTGGCGCGGACTGCGTAGGATATACGCCCTAAGGAAAGGGGAATTGTCTTGTTCGAATTTGTGCAGTTTTTGCTGTTTGGTGCCGTATTGGGAACCTTGGGGGGATTGTTCGGGATCGGTGGCGGCCTGATTGCCATTCCGGTGTTGGGCGTCTGGTTCGGCCTCGACCAGCAACTGGCCCAAGGTACGGCGCTGGTCATGGTGGTGCCCAACGTCATGCTTGCGTTGTGGCGCTATCACCAGCGCAACCGCATCGAGTTGCGCCATGTCCTGCCGTTGGCTTCCATGGGGTTCTGCTTTGCCTGGCTCGGCTCGATCTGGGCGGTGGGGATTGACGCGGACCGCATGCGGATCGGTTTCGTGGCGTTCCTGATCGCACTGACACTCTACAACCTGGTCCGCATGTTCGCCGCCAGTGCACCGGCTTCGGCGCAGATGCGTCATGGCTGGCCATGGCTCGCCGTGCTGGGGGCCGCATCCGGCACCATGGGTGGCCTGTTCGGTGTCGGTGGGGCGGTGGTCGCCACGCCGATCCTGACCAGTATTTTTGGCACTACCCAAGTGGTTGCTCAAGGCTTGTCCCTGGCGCTGGCCTTGCCCAGTACCGGTGTGACCCTCGCCACGTATGCGTTTCACCACGAAGTGGACTGGAGCATCGGCCTGCCGCTGGCCGTCGGTGGCTTGCTGAGCATCAGTTGGGGGGTGAAAGTCGCCCACGCCTTGCCGGAGCGGCTGTTGCGCGGGCTGTTCTGCGGTTTCCTGGTGCTGTGCGCGGTGCTGCTCGCCTTTAAAGTTTGAACCCTTCGACGATGTGTTCGGCCAGGCACTCGGTGATCGGCGACGGGTTGTGCAGGTTGCGGATCAGCATGATGCTGGCCTCGGGCAGTTCCGGCAGGTCTTCGGCCTCGCCGAGTACGCGCATGTCCGGGGTCAGCAGGCTTTCCAGTTGCGCCGTGATTGCCAGGCCGGCACCCACCACGGCCATGAGCGCCGACAGGCTCGAGCTGTTGTATGCGACGCGGTAATCGCGGCCCATGGCATCCAGCGCATTGCAGGCCCATTGCCGGCAGAAACAATCGCTGTTGAACATCGCCAGCGGCAACGGTGTTTGTTCGTGAACGTTGAAACAGGCGGCTTCGGCCCAGACAAAGCGCTCCTTGCGTAGCAACTGGCCGATCTCATCCCCCGGTTTACGGGTGACGATGGACAGGTCCAGGTCCTGGCGCAGCAGCAACTGCTTGGACGACTCGCAGTGCACTTCGATTTCGATCAAAGGGTAGAACTGGGCGAAGCGTTGCAGGATGCCCGGCAGGAAACGCATCACATAATCGTCCGGGGTGCCGATGCGCACCGTGCCGACCATGTGCGGTTCGCGCAGAGTATTGAACACTTCGCTGTGCAGCTTGAGGATCCGCCGGGCGTAACCCAATAGCACCTGGCCTTCGGCGGTGAGCTTGACTTGGCGCCCGTCACGCTCGAACAGCCGTCGCTGCAACACGTCTTCTTCCAGCCGCTTCATCTGCATGCTGACGGCAGACTGGGTGCGATTGACCAATTCCCCGGCCCGGGTGAAACCGCCCTGGTCGGCGATGGCGACAAAGGTACGCAGCACTTCCGTATCGATGCTCGGGTAACTCGACAATTGATCAATCTCCGAGATGTATTGCATAAGAAACATTCGTTGGATTGATCTTAGCGTCAGCGCGAGACTTGAGCCATCCCCAACGGAGGACATCACGATGAAAGGTCAAAAAGGTTATCTACTGATAGACAAACTCTCCCACGGCTTCTCGGTCAGTGCTCTGATGCATAAGGTTAGTCGCTGGTACGAATTGCACCACGAACGTGAGTTGCTGGCCGGCATGAGCGACGAGGCGCTCAAGGACATTGGCGTGAGTCGTGCCGACGTAGAGCAGGAAGTGGTTCGGCCATTCTGGGATGACCCAATGCACAAATGAGCCATCCTTTCCTACACAAACCCCTTATTGGTGAGGTAGGTTGCGAGCAGACAAGGAGATCTCCATGCCCGCGACTGTGTCCTTTACCCTCAAACAGGCCCGGCGTCTGGCGCTGGCCGCCCAAGGATTCGATGGGCGGTCGCCGCCAGCTTCGGTGCAACCCTCGCGCCTCAACCGCCTGATCGAACGCCTCGGCGTCCTGCAGATCGATTCCGTCAATGCGCTGGTGCGCTCGCATTACCTCCCGCTGTTCTCCCGCCTCGGTCACTACAATCGCGATTTGCTCGATCAAGCTGCCTGGAGCCAGGGCCGACGTCGCACGCTGTTCGAATACTGGGGCCATGAGGCCTCGCTATTGCCGATGTCGATGTATCCGCTGATGCGCTGGCGCATGAATCGGGCGTCGGGTGGCGAAGGGATCTACCAGCAATTGGCGCGTTTCGGCCAGGAACGCCAGGATGTCATCCGCCGTGTCCTGGCGGCGGTCCAGGAGCAGGGCGCTCTTGGCGCAGGCAGTTTGTCCACACGCCAGGAAAAGGCCGGGCCGTGGTGGGACTGGAGTGCCGAAAAACATGCACTGGAATGGCTGTTCGCGGCAGGTGAAGTCACGGTAGCCGGGCGGCGTGGGTTCGAGCGGCTCTATGACTTGCCCGAGCGGGTACTGCCGGCTTCGATCCTGCAGCAACCACTGCCGGACGCAGCCCAGGCCCAGCGCGCCTTGCTGGTGCATGCCGCCGAAGCCCTGGGCATCGCGACCGAGAAAGATCTGCGCGACTACTTTCGTCTCGACCTGACCGACAGCCGTGGTCGGCTGGCCGAGTTGGAGGAGGCCGGAGAATTGCTGCGCTGTGAGGTGCAGGGCTGGAAGCAACCGGCCTGGTGCCGACCCGCGGTGAAAATTCCGCGCAAGGTCGCCGCCAGTGCCTTGCTGTCGCCGTTCGATTCACTGGTCTGGGAGCGCGGCCGTACCGAGCGGTTGTTCGACTTTCGCTATCGGCTGGAGATCTACACACCGGTGCACAAGCGGGTGTATGGCTATTACGTCCTGCCATTTCTGCACAACGAGCGGATTGCCGCCCGGGTTGATCTGCGAGCGGAGCGGGCGTTGGGGCAATTGGCGGTGCATGCCGTGCACGAGGAAGCGCCGGGGCTGGACGAGGAGGGGATGCAGGCTCTTGCACTGAACCTGTGGCGCATGGCCAGGTGGCTGGGGCTGGAGCGGGTGCAGCTCAATTGCCAGCGGGTGAGTGGGGTGCGGTTGGCGGTGGCATTGGCTGATGTCGCCGGTGATTGAACCGGCCCCTTCGCGAGCAGGCTCGCTCCCACATTGGATCTGCTGTGGACACAAAAGCTGTGGTCACCGCAGATCCCTGTGGGAGCGAGCCTGCTCGCGAAGCGATTGAACAGGCGAAGAAGAACCTAGCGCCGAACCTGTTTCAATGTCTCGGCAATCAAAAATGCCAATTCCAGCGACTGATCGGCATTCATCCGCGGGTCGCAGTGGGTGTGGTAGCGGTCCGACAGTCCATCCTCGGTAATCGGGCGTGCGCCGCCGATGCATTCGGTGACGTTCTGCCCGGTCATTTCGATATGAATCCCGCCGGCATAGGTGCCTTCGGCTTCGTGGACCTGGAAGAACTGCTTCACTTCGCCGAGGATCTGCGCGAAGTCCCGGGTCTTGTAGCCACTGCTGGCCTTGATGGTGTTGCCGTGCATCGGGTCGGAGCTCCACAGCACTTGCTTGCCCTCGCGCTGCACGGCACGCAACAGCGGCGGCAAGTGTTCGCCGACCTTGTTGGCACCCATCCGGGCGATCAGGTTCAGCCGGCCGGGATCGTTGTCCGGGTTGAGCACGTCGATCAGGCGGATCAGGTCGTCCGGGTCCATGCTCGGGCCGACCTTGACGCCGATCGGGTTGTTCACTCCGCGCAGGAATTCGACATGGGCGCCGTCCAACTGGCGGGTGCGGTCGCCGATCCACAGCATGTGGGCCGAGCAATCGTAATAATCGTTGGTCAGGCTGTCACGGCGCACGAAGGCTTCTTCGTAATTGAGCAGCAACGCTTCGTGGGCAGTGAAGAAACTGGTTTCGCGCAGTTGCGGCGAGCTGTCCATGCCGCAGGCGCGCATGAATGCCAGGGTTTCGTCGATGCGGTCGGCCAGGTGGCTGTATTTTTCCGCCAGGGCCGAATTGGCGATGAAGTCCAGGTTCCACTTGTGCACCTGGTGCAGGTCGGCGAACCCGCCCTGGGCGAAGGCCCGCAGCAGGTTCAAGGTGGCGGTGGACTGATGATAGGACTGCAACAACCGTTCTGGATCCGGTACGCGGCTTTTCTCGTCGAAACCGATGCCGTTGACGATGTCGCCCCGGTAGGCCGGCAGGGTCACGCCGTCGATGGTTTCATCGTTGGCCGAGCGCGGCTTGGCGAACTGCCCGGCCATGCGCCCGACCTTGACCACCGGGCAGCCGGCGGCAAACGTCATGACGATCGCCATCTGCAATAGCACCTTGAAGGTGTCGCGGATCTTGGCCGCCGAGAACTCGGCAAAGCTTTCGGCGCAGTCGCCGCCTTGCAGGAGGAACGCCCGGCCCTGGGTCACCTCGGCGAACTGACGGCGCAACTCCCGGGCTTCACCGGCAAACACCAGTGGCGGATAACTGGCCAGGGTCTGCTCCACCTGCAACAGGTGCGAGGCATCGGGGTAGCGGGGTTGTTGCTGGATCGGCAGGGCGCGCCAGCTGTCAGGGCTCCAGGGTTGGCTCATCATGATCTCTAGGTGATTTACGCTCGGACGGTCATGTTATCAGCAAATTAGTGCGTGACCTGTTCCGGTTGCTTCGCGGACAATCGCGCCTTTGCCCCGCATCCACAGGCTCATGCCGGCACGGCAGCCATCAGGAGATGAAATGACAGAGGAGCGTGTCGAGCATTTGCTCGCCGAGGTGCACGACGAGTTCGGCATGATTCGCGTATTCGAAGTGGCCGATTACAGGTTTCTCGAGTTCGGCGATGCCATCGAGCAAAGCTGCGTGTTCACGGCTGATCCCAGCTGGCTCGAATACGACTACACCCGCGCCATGCTCATTGGAGCGTTGTGTCATGAGCAGCCGGAAAGCGCGCTGTTCCTGGGTCTGGGCGCCGGGACGCTGACCCAGGCCTGCCTCAAGTTCCTGCCGTTGGAAGATGTCGAAGCCATCGAACTGCGCCCCGACGTGCCGCGCCTGGCCATCGAATACCTGGGGCTGGATGACGATCCGCGGCTGTATATCCGCGTTGGCGATGCCTTGGAATTGCTTGAAACGGCGGAGCCGGCGGACCTGATTTTCGTCGACCTCTATACCGATGTCGGCCCAGGCGTCGGGCACTTGGCCTGGGGGTTCCTGGAAAACTGCCAGAAACGCCTCAACCCCGGTGGCTGGCTGGTGATCAACCAATGGGCCACCGACGACGGCAAGCCGTTGGGCGCGGCGCTGTTGCGTGGTTTGTACCACCGGCATTATTGGGAGTTGCCGGTGAAGGAGGGCAACGTGATCCTGATCGTGCCGGCGGACCTGGATCAGGAATTGGATATGCAAGGGCTGGTGGCCAGGGCCGAAGGGTTGGCGCCGCGGCTGGGTTATTCGTTGCAGTCGCTGATCAAGGCCATTCGCCCGGCGACGTGATCGAGCAAAGCCATAAGTCCTTGTGGCAAGTGAATGCCCTGTGGCGAGGGAGCTTGCTCCCGCTGGGTCGCGAAGCGGCCCTTCGATTTTAGATATCAACCCAGGCGTCTGCTTCGCAGCCGAGTGGGAGCAAGCTCCCTCGCCACAAGGGCAGAGGCTTCTGGAGGTGAATCGTTTTAGATGGCTGCCCCAATGCCTTGTGACAGCGAGCCCCATAACGGGGTTTTGTAGTAAAAAAATCTCCCATTTCGGGCGAATTCCGGTATAGTGCGCGCCGGCCTTTAGCCGGGCCGCGTCAAGGTAGCGCAATTCCCCGAAGTCAGCTTCGGTTGCATGTCCGCACAACGGATGCTTCCACGACGTTCTTTTTCCATTCATTCGTTTTCGCAAATCCCCGCCGACAAAGCAGCCAGGGCGACTCTTGAGTCTCAACACGGCACGCGCAGCTTTGGAGCATGGGTCTTTGCGGATGCACTTAGAGGCAGACCCATGACCCAGGAAACCGGCGGCTTCGCCGCTTTTAATCTCAACCCGAACATTCTTGCTGCCGTCACTGCGACCGGCTACGAAGAACCTTCGGCGATTCAGCAGCAATCGATCCCGATCATCATGGCCGGCCACGACATGATTGGCCAGGCGCAAACCGGTACGGGTAAAACCGCTGCGTTCGCCCTGCCGATCCTGCATCGCATCGATCCTGCCAAGCGCGAACCGCAAGCCCTGATCCTGGCGCCAACTCGTGAGTTGGCGCTGCAAGTAGCAACCGCTTTCGAAACCTATTCCAAACAGATGCCTGGCGTTACCGTTGTGGCCGTTTACGGCGGTGCCCCGATGGGCCCACAACTGAAAGCCATCCGTAATGGCGCGCAGATCGTTGTCGCCACCCCGGGTCGTCTGTGCGACCACCTGCGTCGTGACGAAAAAGTCCTGGCTACCGTGAATCACCTGGTTCTCGACGAAGCCGACGAAATGCTCAAGCTGGGCTTCATGGATGACCTGGAAGTCATCTTCAAGGCCCTGCCAGCGACTCGCCAGACTGTATTGTTCTCGGCCACCTTGCCGCAATCGATCCGTGCCATTGCCGAGCGCCACCTGCGCGATCCGCAACACGTGAAGATCCAGACCAAGACCCAGACCGTCACCGCGATCGAGCAGGCTCACCTGCTGGTTCACGCCGACCAGAAGACTTCTGCCGTTCTGAGCCTGCTGGAAGTCGAAGACTTCGACGCCCTGATCATGTTCGTACGCACCAAGCAAGCGACCCTGGACCTGGCCAGTGCCTTGGAAGCCAAAGGCTACAAAGCCGCCGCGCTGAACGGTGACATTGCCCAGAACCAGCGTGAGCGCGTGATCGACTCCCTCAAGGATGGCCGTCTGGACATCGTTGTGGCGACCGACGTCGCGGCCCGTGGCCTGGACGTTCCGCGCATCACCCACGTATTTAACGTGGACATGCCGTACGATCCGGAATCCTACGTTCACCGTATTGGCCGTACCGGCCGTGCCGGTCGTGAAGGTCGTGCGTTGCTGCTGGTTACCCCGCGTGAGCGTCGCATGCTGCAAGTGATCGAGCGTGTGACTGGCCAGAAGGTGGCTGAAGTTCGCCTGCCGGACGCCCAGGCCGTTCTCGATGCGCGCATCAAGAAACTGACCAACAGCCTGTCGCCGCTGGTAGCTGACGCCGAATCGACCCACGGTGATCTGCTCGATCGCCTGACCGCTGACATCGGTTGCACCCCACGCGCCCTGGCCGCCGCACTGCTGCGCAAGGCCACCAATGGCCAGGCGCTGAACCTGGCTGCAATCGAGAAGGAACGTCCCCTGGTGCCGAACAACGCACCGCGTGGCGATCGTCCTGAGCGCACCGGTGATCGTCCGGACCGTGGTGATCGCGAGCGTCGTGCTCCGATCCCGCTGGCCGAAGGTCGTGCGCGCTGCCGCACCGCGCTGGGTGCCCGTGACGGCATCGCCGCCAAGAACCTGCTGGGTGCCATCCTCAACGAAGGCGGCCTGGCCCGCGAAGCGATCGGCCGCATTCAGGTGCGTGACAGCTTCAGCCTGGTAGAGCTGCCGGAAGATGGTCTGGAGAAGTTGCTGACCAAGCTGAAAGACACCCGCGTGGCCGGCAAGCAGCTCAAGCTGCGTCGCTACCGCGAAGATTGATCGGCCCTTGGGCTGACTGATCGAACATGAAAAATCCCCGACTGGTTCGGGGATTTTTTTCGCCTGTCGTTTGGGGCTCCTTGAGGGGGAGTGGTGTGGACGCCAATCGCGAGCAGGCTCGCTCCCACATTCGATCTGTTGTGAGCACAAAACCTGTGATCACCCAAGTTCCCCTGTGGGAGCGAGCCTGCTCGCGATTGAAGCGACGCGGTCCATCAGTCGAACCGATAGATGTCCATCCCCAGCGTCCCCATGGTGAACCCCGCATGGGCAACATTGAATGTCCCTCCCGCACCCCGGGCAAAATACAGCGGCAGCAAGTGCTCATCGCTGGGGTGGCTGCGTACGGCATTGGGCGCCTGACGGCGGTAGTCGTGCAACGCTGTTTCGTCGTCGGCCACCAGTTGCTCGACCATCCAATCGCGAAAGGCCTTGGCCCACGGCTCGATGCTGTCCGGGCCGGCGTTCCAGTCCAGGTCGCGCAGGTTATGGGTGATGCTGCCGGAGCCGATCAGCAAGACGCCTTCGTGGCGCAGGCTTGCCAGGGCCTGGCCGATCTGGGTCTGCAGCAACGGTCCCTGGCGGCTGGGCAGGGAGACCTGCACCACCGGGATGTCGGCCTCGGGGTACATCAACGACAATGGCACCCAGACGCCATGATCGGACGGCCGTTGAGGGTCCAGGCGCGCCGGCAGGTGGGCGGCGTTGAGCATGTCTGCCACTCGCTTCGCCAGTTGTGAATCACCAGGGGCGGGGTACTGCACTTCATACAGCGCCGGGGGGAAACCGCCGAAGTCATGCCAGGTGCGCGGTTGCGGATTGGCGCTGACCAGCAGGTCGTTGCTTTCCCAGTGAGCGGAGACGATGACGATGGCCTTGGGCTTGGGCAATTGAGCGGCAAGGCTGGCCAGCGCTGGGCCGCTGGCACCAGGCTCCAGGGCGAGCATCGGTGAGCCATGGGAGATAAACAGGCTGGGCAGCATGAGCGGACTCCTGAGCGTTAAGATGGGCCATCTTCCGTCAGGTCTATGATCTAAATCTAATATAAGTTTTAGCCCGTTTTGATCGATTTTTTGGAGCGAATCATGGAGCCCGAGTTTTGGCACAAGCGCTGGTCATCGAACCAGATCGGTTTTCACTTGCCGGAGGTGAACCCCTACCTGCAGCGTTTCTGGCCGCAACTGGGGTTGGCCCGGGGCAGTCGGGTGCTGGTGCCGTTGTGTGGGAAAAGCCTGGATCTGTTGTGGCTTGCCGATCAGGGGTATTCGGTGTTGGGCGTGGAACTGTCGGAAAAAGCCGCCACTGATTTTTTCCTTGAGCATCAGCTTGAGCCGGTGGTGAGTGAAGAGGGCGCATTCAGGGTGTTCCGTGCTGGTGATATCGAGATTCGCTGTGGTGATTTCTTTGCCCTGGGCCCGCAGGATGTGGCCGATTGCACGGCACTGTACGACCGCGCTGCATTAATCGCGTTGCCCGTGCCAATGCGGGAACGGTACGCGGCTCATCTGCAGAAGATCCTGCCTGATGGGGTCGGTTTGTTGATTACCTTGGATTACAACCAGGATGAAATGCCTGGCCCACCGTTCTCTGTCGGGAATGATGAGGTGCAGCGGCTGCTGGGAGGTGTCTGGCAGTTGGAGGTGTTGCAGGAGCAGGATGTACTGGGGGAGAGCTGGAAGTTTTTGCAGGCGGGTGTGAAACGGTTGGATGAGCGTGTTTATCGGCTGTCCAGAGGTTGAAGCGGTGGTTGTGCTGATGCCATTGCCCACATTTGATCTGCTGTGAATACAAAACCTGTGGTCACCCAAGTTCCCTGTGGGAGCGGGCTTGCTCGCGAAGGCGGCCTGGCAGGTGGCTTGGATTTGTTGATCGAGTACATATCCGTTGCTGCGGTAACGGCCACTTAGGGCTCCGCTTTTACAGCGGGTCACTTTTGAAGAGCGCAAAAGTAACCAAAACGCTTTTGCCCCACCACTCGGCACCTCGCTTAGGCTCGGTGTGCCCTCACTCCGGCATTGCTCCGTGGGCCGCCGCGAAGGGCCATCCATGGCCCAGCGCGGCTATCCCGGCATCCATGCCGGGATGCCCACTGCGCAATGCCTGCGTTCGGCCAGCGTGGTTAACGGGGCGCTCCAGATCAAGATCCAAAGCAAGAGCAAGAGCAGGGCACATACCGGCATCTATGTGGCTGAGCCACCGCTATCGCGAGCAGGCTCGCTCCCACAATGGGGCTGCAGTGAACACAAGACTCATGAACACCCAAATCCCCTGTGGGAGCAAAGCTTGCTCGCGATGAGGCCAGCAAACCCAACATCCATGTGACTGAGCCACCGCCATCGCGAGCAAGCTTTGCTCCCACAGTTCTGATGGGTGTATGACCGGGAGAGCCAGGTCGGCTATAAGGCCGCCTCGCAGTGGACGTTGATCTCGGCGCCCCGTTAACCACGATGGCCGAACGCAGGCGTTGCGCAGTGGGCAACCCGGCATGGATGCCGGGTTAGCCGCGCTGGGCCATGGATGGCCCTTCGCGGCGGCCCACGGAGCAATGCCGGAGTGAGGGCATGCCGAGCCTAGGCGAGGCACCAAGTGGTGGGGCACGAAGCGTTTTGCTTACTTTTGCGCTTCTCAAAAGTGAGCCGCTGTAAGAGCGGAACCATAAGCAGCCGTTACCTAAATAACGGATATACACACCAAAACAACAAAACCAAAAAAAACGGCGCTTCCCATTTCTGAAAGAAGCGCCGTTTTTTCTAAGTGAACAACATTACTGCGGTTTTTTTGAGCCCGGTGATCAACCCCGACGACGCAGTGCATCAATACGCTCTTCCAGCGGCGGATGGCTCATGAACATGCGAGCCAGGCCCTGCTTGATGCCACCGTTGATGCCAAAGGCATTCAAGGTGTCGGGCATGTGCACCGGCAGGCCTTGCTCGGCGCGCAGGCGTTGCAGGGCCCCGATCATGGCGCTGGTGCCGGCCAGGCGTGCACCGGCGTCGTCGGCGCGGAACTCGCGTTTGCGCGAGAACCACATGACGATGGCGCTGGCGAGGATGCCCAGTACCAGTTCGGCGAAGATGGTCGCCACATAGTAGGCGATGCCCTGGCCTTCTTCGTTCTTGAAGATCACCTTATCGACGAAGTTACCGATGATCCGGGCGAAGAACATCACGAAGGTATTCACCACGCCTTGGATCAGCGCCAGGGTCACCATGTCGCCGTTGGCGACGTGACCGATCTCGTGGGCCAGCACGGCCTTGACTTCATCGGGCGAGAACCGCTCGAGCAAACCCTGGCTGACGGCGACCAAGGCGTCGTTCTTGTTCCAGCCGGTGGCGAAGGCGTTGGCCTCGTAGGCCGGGAAGATACCGACTTCCGGCATCTTGATACCAGCTTCGCGGGACAACTGCTCGACTGTCTGCAACAGCCATTGTTCGTGACGCGTGCGCGGCTGGCTGATGATCTGGGTGCCAGTGCTCATCTTCGCCATCCACTTGGAGATGAACAGCGAGAACAGGGAACCGGCGAAACCGAACACCGCGCAGAAGATCAGCAGCTGACTGAGGTTGAGGTCAACCCCATTGGCCGCCATGAACCCGTTGAAGCCGAATAGGCTCAGGGTGATGCTGGCAATCAGCACGACCGCCAGGTTAGTGGCCAAGAACAGCAGGATGCGCATCATGGTTGTGAAAATCTCCTCATGCTAAAGATGTAGCGTTATGCGGGGTATATAAGGTGCTGCCGCAGGCTATTCAACTCGCCGACTATTTCAAACTGTGTCCTACAGCCGTCCTAAATGTTTGAAAGACTTTTCTGAAAGTGACCAGGGAAAAGAAATGCGCTGCCTGCGCCCCGTGAACGTTGAGCCTGGATGCACGTTGGCTGTCCACTCCCGAGTTTAGAAGGCCCAACGGAGTCGGCGGAACGGATATGTTGCTGAATCAAACAGCGTGCGAGGTGAGGACGCCTCGCACGCTGCCCGGCTTATTGACGGTAGGATTTGAGGAAGTTGCCGATCCGGCCGATGGCCTGGTCAAGGTCATCGACCCGCGGCAGGGTCACGACGCGGAAGTGGTCCGGCCAAGGCCAGTTGAACGCCGTACCCTGGACCACCAGCAGCTTCTCGGACAGCAGCAGGTCGAGGACGAATTTTTCATCGTTGTGGATCGGGCAGACCTTCGGGTCGATCCGTGGGAAGGCATACAGCGCGCCCATCGGCTTGACACAACTGACGCCGGGAATGTCGTTGAGCAATTCCCAGGTGCGATTGCGCTGCTCCAGCAGCCGGCCCTGGGGCAGGATCAGGTCGTTGATGCTCTGGTAGCCGCCCAATGCCGTCTGGATCGCATGCTGGCTCGGCACGTTGGCACACAGGCGCATGTTGGCCAGCATGTCGATGCCTTCGATGTAGCTCTGGGCATGGTGCTTGGGCCCGGAGATGGCGATCCAGCCGGAGCGGAAACCGGCGACCCGATAGGATTTGGACAGGCCGTTGAAGGTCAGGCACAGCAGGTCCGGGGCCAGGGAGGCGGTGCACACATGCACGGCGTCGTCGTAGAGGATCTTGTCGTAGATCTCATCGGAGAACACCACCAGGTTATGCTGGCGGGCCAGTTCCAGCATGCCCAGCAACACTTCCTTGGAATACACGGCGCCAGTCGGGTTGTTCGGGTTGATGATCACCAATGCCTTGGTATTGGGCGTGATCTTGGCCTTGATGTCCGCCAGGTCGGGGAACCAGTTGGCCTGTTCGTCGCACAGGTAATGCACCGGGTTGCCGCCCGACAGGCTCACGGCAGCGGTCCACAGCGGATAGTCCGGTGCCGGCACCAGCACTTCGTCGCCGTTGTTGAGCAGGGCTTGCATGGACATCACGATCAGCTCGGACACGCCGTTGCCCAGGTAGATGTCTTCGATGCCGATCCCTTCGACCTGCTTTTGCTGGTAATACTGCATCACGGCCTTGCGCGCGCTGAACAGGCCCTTGGAGTCGCTGTAGCCTTGGGCGGTCGGCAGGTTGCGGATGACGTCCTGGAGGATTTCATCGGGCGCTTCGAAACCAAAGGGGGCCGGGTTGCCGATGTTCAGCTTGAGGATGCGATGGCCTTCCTCTTCCAGGCGTTTGGCGTGCTTGAGCACCGGGCCGCGAATGTCGTAGCAGACGTTGGCGAGCTTGTTCGATTTGCTGACCTGCATGGCGATGTGTTCCCGAAAATGAACGATCCAGGCGGCGTATGAACTACCGTACTGGGAATCCTGCGTCTGTGCCCAGGCCTGACGCGGTATAGGCGCCACAATCCGTTTGAATGCGCATGACGTGACTGCCAGACTGGCGTCTGACGAGGCGCAATCATACGTGCCGCCCGATCTGCGGAAAAGCGTCGGATCGGGCTTTTTCAATTGCCGAGGTAGGACGATGGAAAAGTTGCAGAAAACCCTTGAAGAATGGCGCGCCATGCTCGACCCGGAGCAGTACAACGTCTGTCGGTTGAAGGGCACCGAGCGGCCATTCTCCGGTAAATACAACGAAACCAAGACTGACGGTGTGTACCACTGCATCTGCTGCAACGAGCCGCTGTTCGATTCGCGGACCAAATTCGATTCGGGCTGTGGCTGGCCGAGTTTCTACGCGCCGATCGAAGGCAGCGCGGTGGTAGAGGTAAGGGACGTCAGCCACGGCATGATCCGCACCGAGGTGGTCTGCGCCCAATGCGATGCCCACCTGGGCCATGTCTTCCCCGACGGTCCGCCGCCTACGGGGTTGCGGTACTGCATCAACTCGGTGTGCCTGGACCTGGTCCCCCGGTAGGGACTGTTCACCACGACCCTTGTGGCGAGGGAGCTTGCTCCCGCTGGGCGGCGCAGCCGCCCCAAAACGGCTTGACGCGATTTTTCAAGAAGACCGTGTCGGCCGGTTTACGACGGCTGCGCCGCCGAGCGGGAGCAAGCTCCCTCGCCACAGAGTCCCGTAGATTCGAAAAAACCATCGGGGCGGACAATTAGATTGCACGCAATTGAATCGTTCGCTATCTTCGCCGCCAATCCTATTGTTTTTTCGGAGTCTTGCCATGAGCGACAACCTGCTGAGCATCCCGTGCACCACCATCAAGGGTGAGCAAAAGACCCTCGCCGATTTCGCCGGCAAGGCGGTGCTGGTGGTCAACACGGCCAGCCAGTGCGGGTTCACCCCGCAGTACAAGGGGCTGGAGGCGTTGTGGCAGACCTACAAGGACCAGGGCCTGGTGGTACTGGGCTTTCCATGCAACCAGTTCGGCAAGCAGGAGCCGGGTAATGAAGGGGCGATCACCGAGTTCTG
Organism: Pseudomonas sp. OA65; assembly: GCF_017498305.1. Lineage (NCBI taxonomy): Bacteria > Pseudomonadati > Pseudomonadota > Gammaproteobacteria > Pseudomonadales > Pseudomonadaceae > Pseudomonas > Pseudomonas sp. OA65. The sequence continues at coordinate 60,763 of NZ_JAGDEZ010000010.1, read as the reverse complement.
CGAACTGAACTTCGGCGTGAGTTTTCCCCTGTTCAAGAAAATCGAAGTCAACGGCGCCAACGCCCACCCACTGTTCGTCCAGCTTAAACAGCGTGCCCCCGGCGTACTGGGTTCCAAGGGCATCAAGTGGAATTTCACCAAGTTCCTGATCGGCAAGGACGGTCAGGTGGTCAAGCGTTTTGCCCCGACCACCAAACCCCAGGACCTGACCGGCGAGATCGAAGCACTGCTCAAATGAATGACCTGCCAGCCGATTCGTTGAAGCTCGACAGCCAGTTGTGCTTCAAGCTGTACGCCGCTTCCCGTGCAGTGATCCGTGGCTACAAGCCGATGCTCGATCAACTTGGCCTGACCTATCCCCAATACCTGGCGATGCTGGTGTTGTGGGAATGGCAGGACACGGCCCCGCCACAGCCGACCGTCAAGGCCCTGGGTGAGCGGTTGCTGCTGGATTCCGGCACGCTGACGCCGCTGCTCAAGCGCCTGGAACAATTGGACCTGGTCCAGCGCCAGCGTTCAGCCCGGGACGAGCGGGAGGTGCACTTGAGCCTGTCGGCTGCGGGGCGGGCCTTGCGCGAGCAGGTTGGCCCGCTCAAGGCCCGCCTGTTGTGCGACAGCGGTGTCGATCTGGACCGCCTGGGCGCGTTGCGAGACGGTCTCGATCATCTTCTGGGCCAGATCAAAGCGCTGACGTAGTGGGGACCCACTGGTCCAACACGGCCGCCAGTTCTTCGCGGCGGAATGGCTTGGACAGGTAATCGTTCATGCCGGCCGCCCGGCAGCGCTCACGTTCCTCGGGCATCGCGTTGGCCGTCAGTGCCACGATCGGCAGGTCCGACCAGCGCCCGCTGCGGCGAATCTGTCGGCTGGCTTCGTAACCGTCCATCACTGGCATGTTGCAGTCCATCAACACCAGGTCGAACGCCCGCTGTTCCAGTTGATCCAGGGCTTCGACGCCGTGGGCCGCGACGGTGACTTCACAACCCAACTTGACCAACATGCCCTTGGCCACCAGTTGGTTGACCGGATTGTCCTCCACCAGCAGTACCTGTCCGCGCTTGGACGGCACCAGGGTTTCGATCTGTGCGTCGTTGATGGTGGTCGCCTCGTTTTGCATGGCGCGTCGCAAGATCTGATAAAGCGCATGACGTGCCAGTGGTCGGGCCTGTTGGATCAGCGGTGCGAGGGCAGCCGCTTCTTCGCTGGGCATGAAGCTGCCATAGGCGGTCACCAGCAAGATCGGCGCATCAAAGGTCGGCCGCAGGTTGAACAGGCATTCCGGGCAGTCGGTGATCAACACGTCAGGCTTGAGCCCCAGCAGCCCATCATCGATGGAACGCTGTACATATTCCAGGCCCCATCCCGGCAGTAGCATGCCCAGCAACTCGGCCAGGCCGCTGCTGCTGGCGGTGATGGCGACGACGTTGCCGTGCAGCGGTTCGACCGGCGTTGCCGGGAGATGGCAGGGGAGGGGCAGGTCAGCGCAGAACTGACTGCCGAAGCCGGCTTCGGAACTGATCGTCAATCGTCCTTGCATGGCTTCGCAGAGGTTGTAGGTCAGTGCCAGGCCCAGCCCGGTGCCGCCAAACTGACGGGTAATCCCGGCCCCTGCCTGGGTGAACGGTTGCAGGATTCTCGCCTGGGCTTCCTGGGGAATACCGATACCGGTGTCGCAGACTTCGATTCGCACGCCGCCTTCGTAATGGCTCAACTTCACGTCGACCCGGCCGAAGCGCGTGAACTTCAATGCGTTGGACAGCAGGTTGCTGACGATCTGGCGCACCCGGGTCGGGTCGCCGATGACTTGTGCCGGGAACTGCGGCTCGATCAGGCAGGCCAGTTCGACACTGGGGGCCGCATTCTGGGAAAGCAGGTTAGCGGTATCTTCCACCAGGGCGCCGAGGTCAAACGGGATGCGTTCGAGTTCCAATTGACCGGCGTCGAATTTCGACAGGTCGAGGATGTCGTTGAGCAGTTCGACCAATACCTTGCCCGAGTCATGGGCGATCGAGAGCTGCTGTTGTTGTTCCGCCGTCAGGGGACCATCCAGGGACAGGGCGATCATTCCCAGCAGGCCGTTGAGCGGTGTGCGGATCTCGTGGCTCATGTTGGCGAGGAACGCGGAACGGGCTTCGGCCATGTCCAGGGCCGTGCGCCGGGCTACCTCCAGCTCCTCGTTGGACTGGCTGAGGCGGGCATTGATGGCCTTGAGCTCGGCGGTGCGTGCCGAGACGATGTTCTCCAGTTGCGCCAGGTATTCGGTGAGACGGTTTTCGGCCGTGCGCCGCTGTTGGATTTCCGTGGAGATATTTTCGAACTGCTGGTTGGCGACGGACACCAGCACGCCGATTTCATCGGACTGGTGGCCAGCCGGACATTCCAGGCGGTTCTGTTCGCTGCTGCTCGGGTCGCGGCTGCTCAGCTCGCGGATGACCCGCACCAGGGGCTTGGTCAGCATCACGTAGAACAGCGCCAGCAGCAGGCCGGTCAGGATCAGGCTGCGGGCGAAGCCGTTGAGCAAGGTGACCTCGGCGCGGCGCAGGAAACGACTGCCGAACGCATAGGTGTCGACGTCCAGTCGCAGTATGCCCAGGGATTCACCGGGCAGGTGGTCCAAGTAGAGCCGGTCCTCGAACTGACGCTGGGCGCCGAACAGGAAGTCGCTGATGAAGCGGTAGCTGCTTTGCAGCTCGGGCCGCTTGACGCTGGCCAGCACGGTATTGTTGTTGTCGATCAGTTCGGCCCCGATGATGGCCGGCGAGCGCAACAGGCCCATGGACAGCTCCTGGGCGAGTTCGGCGTCGATGTTGTAGGCGATGCGCGAGGCCGGGTTGTGGCTGATTTCCAGCAACGACAGGATTTCACGGTTGATCGACGCGTCTTCGCTGGCATAATCGATGCCGATCTGCATCAGGCTGAGCAGGGTGCCCAACAGGAAACCCACCAGGACGGTCAGGCGGGCCTGCTTATAGGAAAGCCGTTGGGTGAATCGGATGTCCATTGAGTGATGAACCACTTACGTTTCCCTTCGCCGGTCAAGCATAGCTGATCATCTCTGAATACCGGTGCAACCGGTTGGTTTTGTGTGAAGTAGACCCGCCATTGGATACGGCGTTTCGTTGCTGGAGCGCCATCATTACTGTGAACCTGTCCGAGGAGAAGACGTGGACTCGCGATTGAATGCTTTTCTTGAGCGCGCCGATGCCGCGCTGGCCCGGATCGAGCCGTTGCTGCCAGCGCCACGGCCCACCATCGACTGGACCCAGACCCTGGCCGCCCGCTGGCAGCGGGACGGGCGCAGCGGCTACCTGCTGCCGCTGCAAGTCAGCCTCGACATGCGCCTGTCGGACCTGATCGGCGTGGATCGCCAGGTCGAACAACTGGGCCGCAACACGCGGCAGTTCATCGATGGCATGCCCGCCAACCATGCCTTGCTCTGGGGCTCGCGTGGCACCGGCAAATCGTCCCTGGTGCGCGCCCTGCTGGCCGAACATGCCCCCCATGGCCTGCGGTTGATCGAGATCGAACGCGACCACCTGGCCGATCTTCCCCGGGTGGTCGAGCAGGTTGCAAAACTGCCACAGCGCTTCGTGTTGTTCTGCGATGACTTGTCGTTCGAGTCCGGCGAGGGCGACTACCGCGTGCTCAAGAGCGTGTTGGATGGCTCCTTGGAACAGGCGCCGGACAACGTGCTGCTGTATGCCACCTCCAACCGTCGCCATCTGGTGCCGGAAAAGGAAAGCGACAACGAGAACTGGAAACGGGTCGACGGCGAACTTCACCCCAGCGAAGCGGTGGAGGACAAGATCGCCTTGTCCGACCGCTTTGGTTTGTGGCTGTCGTTTTATCCGTTTACCCAGGAGCATTTCCTCGACGTCGTGGAGCACTGGATCGGCGAACTGGCGGCCAAGGCCGGGCTGGCCTGGGAGCGCGATGAAACCCTGGATATACAAGCCGTGCGCTGGGCAACCGGTCGCGGCAATCGCAACGGACGTTGCGCTTATCAGTTTGCCCGTTACTGGGTTGGCCTGAAATTGTTGGAGCACAAGGCATGATCGATTTGAACGCTGCCGGCGAAGGCCTCGATGGCTACGGCTTGTTATCGGCACAGCTGGAATCCTTGCTGGCCGATGAGCGTGATTTCGTCGCCAATGCCGCGCAGTTCTCGGCCTTTCTGTTCACGCAACTGGAAGACCTGAACTGGGCTGGTTTTTACCTCAATCGCAATGAAGAACTGGTCCTGGGGCCGTTCCAGGGCCAGATCGCCTGCGTGCGGATTCCCTTTGGCCGCGGCGTCTGCGGCACGGCGGCAGCGACCCGGCAGACCCAGCGCGTCGAAGATGTCCATGCCTTCCCTGGGCACATCGCTTGCGACAGTGCGTCGAACAGCGAGCTGGTGGTGCCGCTGGTCAAGGACGGGCGCCTGATTGGCGTGCTCGACCTGGACAGTCCGAAACTGGCGCGCTTTACCGAGCATGATCAAGCCGGCATCGAGCATCTGGCCGCGATATTCCTGCGCCTGACGGATTGCTGATCATGCCTTCAGCCCTGCCTTGACCAGCAGGCTGTCGGGGTCGATTTCATCGATCTGGTGCGGGTCGAGGAACTGCTCGGCGTAGCTCAGGTAGATCTTTTCCTCGATGAACAGCCCGAACAGTTCGGGATCGATATGGGCGTCACGGCACATGGTGGCCATGATGCCCAGGGCTTCGCTCAGCGTCTTCGCTTTCTTGTAGGGGCGATCGGCCGCTGTCAGTGCTTCGAAGATGTCGGCAATCGCCATCATGCGTGCAGGCAGGCTCATTTCCTCGCGTTTGAGGCGCTTGGGATAACCGCTGCCGTCCATCTTCTCGTGATGGCCGCCGGCGATCTCCGCCACATTCCCCAGGTGGCTGGGGAAGGGCAACTGGCTGAGCATCAGGATCGTCTGCACCATGTGATGATTGATGACGTAGCGCTCCTCGCGGGTCAGCGTGCCGCGCACGATGCTCAGGTTGTAGAGCTCGCCGCGGTTGTATTTCCAGGCCGGAACATCGAGCTGGAAGCCCCAAGGGTTGTCCGCCGGGATCAGTTCGGCCGCGTGGCGCTCGAACAGATGCTCGGGCTTGTCCGCCAACAGCGGCTCGGTGACCGGAAGCGTTGGATTGGGCGTACGGGATTGGCGTCGGTTCTCCTCCCAGGAAACCCCCAGGCGATCGTCGAGGGTTCGGGTCCACGGGCGTTGCGCAATGTGTCGCAAGCGTTGCAGATCGGCCTCGGCCATGGCTTCGGAGCCCAGGTTGCAGCGGGCGACGAAAGCGAAGTCGTCATCCAGGGTCGTCAACGTGGCGTCACGCTGTTGCGCCAGGGAGGACGACTCGCCGCCGTTTGCCACGGCCCGCCAGTAATCGACCCAGGCGTCGCGCTTGAGCACTTCGAAGCGGGTGCGTATCTCGTGGATCCGGTCGTTCAGGGTTTCCAGTTTGGTGGCTTTGTCGACGACGTATTCAGGGGTGGTGACCTTGCCGCAGTCGTGCAGCCAGGCAGCGATGTGCAGGGCTTCCCATTCATCCTCCGTGGGCCGATAGGCGTCGAATGCCGGCGCCTGGCTGGCGGCGGCGGCCTGGGCGAGCATCAGGGTCAGGACCGGCACCCGTTGGCAGTGGCCGCCGGTGTAGGGGCTCTTGGCATCGATCGCGCCGGCCAGCAGTTGGATGAAAGCGTCCAGCAGTTGTTTTTGCTTGGCTTGCAGGCGCTGGCTTTCGATGCTCACGGTGGCGGTACCGGACACGGCCTGGAGAAAGGCGATGCGGTCGGGCTGGAGTTTTTCCAGGTCGGCTTCGGTGCCGCTGTCGGTGATCAGCAGCACCAACACGCCGACGGTTTCCTGGTGACGATTGCGCAGGCGGATGCCGATCAGGTGGACCCGGGGCGAGTCCAGAGCCCGCAGGATGCCTTGCAGGTCAGCCGCCTGCTCGAAGCCCAGGGAGGTCACCAGATTGTCCGAGACGGCCAGTTGCTGGAGCCATTGCGGGCTGTCGCCAGCCTGCAACTCATGACTGCGCAGCTTGAAGGCGTCGAGGTCCCTGGGCGTGCCATCGATCACCAGCCCATAGGGCTTGAACCGGTTATCGTCATTCTCGTGCAGGTAGATCAGGCCGGCCTGGGCCTGGCCGATTTTCACGGTTTCGAACAACACCCGCTCCAGCAACGGGGCGAAGCGGGTTTCGGCGCGCAGGCTGGCGGTGATTTCAAAGAAACTCGCCAAGGTCTCTTTCATACGCGCCATCGAGACGCTCAACTGGTCGACCTCCAGCACCGGGGAGCGGCGGGACACCGGGTAGTTGAAATCGAAGCTGCGAATGGCGTCGGCTTCCTGCACCAGTTCGCGCAACGGTTTGACCAGGATTCTGGACGTCAGCCAGCCCAGGGGCAGACACAGCAGCAGGGTGGCAAGGGTGATGAGTGCGCCTTGCCAGCGCATGCGATAAGCGTTGTCCAGCAGTTCGTCTTCAGGCACCAGCAACGCCAGTTCCAGGCCTCGGGGACCCCCTTCCTGCATGTGGCTGCGTGAAACGATCCACTGGCGTCCGGCCGCCTCCAGGCGGGTGGTGTCAGCGTTGTCATCGAGGACGGCGGCGATGGCCGGGCTGAGGTCGCGGGCCTTGATCAGGCGCGCCGACTGGGCATCGGCGAGCAGCCGGTCGCTGTCGGGATAACCCACGGCGTTGCCCTTGGGGTCGAGCAGGACGATCTCGGTGCCGGTGGTCACCTTGTGCTTGGCCAGGGTCTGGGACAGGGCCGCCAGGGTCAGGTCGGCGCCGATAACCGCCTGCTCGCCGCTACGCCGGGCCAGGGTCGTGCCGACGTTATGGGTCGAGAAAAAAACGTAGGGCTCGGTGGTGATCTGCTCGGTGCTGCCGACGGCGCTGCGAAACCAGCCACGATTGCGCGGATCGTAGGTTTCGTCGGCGATGTCCCGGCGCTCGATCAGCGTCAGGGTCTGGTCGTAGAACAGCGACTGGGAATGGACCGGGCCTTGCTCGGTGGCTCGCTCCACGGTCCAGACCTGATAGGCCGCCTCGGCGGGTGCCTGCAGGGCGGTTCTCAGGGCTGGGGTGCGCAATGGCCGAACCATCAGGAAATTGCCGCGCTGATCGCCCAGGTACAACGACGCCAGGTTCGGGTTGTCCCGCAGGGCCTGGCTGAAGGGCGCGAGCAGGGCCAGGCGCTGAGCCATCTGCGACGTACGCGTCGCCGGGTAGTCCGCCAACAGGCTCAACAGGTGGCGGATGGGTTCGTAGGTGTCATATAGGTCCAGGCGTACGTCCTGCTCAATGCGGTTGAACAGTTGTTCACTGCTGGAAAGGATGATTTGCGTGGTTTGCCGGTAGTTGAAAATGCCCAGCACCACCCCGGTCAACAACAAAAGCAGAGTAAACATCACACTGATGTGGACGTGCAGGGGGAACCGGCGTTTGTCCGGACGCGGTGCGCTGGGCATTGCAGTCACTCCAAGTGTCAGGGGGGCGTTCTCGATGAGTGTTCCTGCGTGCAAGGGAAACCGATCGAGAACCCCCCAGGTACCCACTGCTGAGCGAATAGCATAGTAAACACTGGGTTATTTTGCCTTGGCGATCTCTGTTTCCAGAGACCGCTCCAGTTCGGTCATGGCGCGGTCGAGAGCATCGATGCAGTCGCTGATGCGTTCAGGCGCCTGTGCCTGATGGCACGCCTGTTCCAGCGCCTCGCACCGTTGGATCAAAGAGGTCGCCTGGACGATGCGCGCGACGCCTTTTATCTTGTGCGCCGTTTCGGTCAGGGCTTGCCGGCTCCCACCCTGGGCGGCGTCGAGCAACTCCTGGCGATCCGCGCGGCTGCTGCTGAGTAGTTCCGCCAGCAGCCGCCGGTTCGACGAAGGGTCGCCGCCGGTCAGCGCCTGGAGGCTATGCATGCTGAAAACCGCTGGATGGCCGACCGGTTTGACTGTCTTGATCCACTGGCTCAGCGCGCTCAGGCTGATCGGTTTGAACAGGCAGTCATCCATTCCAGCGTCCTGGCAGCGTTGTTTCTCCTCCGGCTGGGCATTGGCGGTGAACCCCAGGAGGGTGCAGGGCGGCCGTTGCTGTTCGGCTTCATCGCGACGAATCGACCGGGCCAGTTCGTAACCGCTCATGATGGGCATGTTGCAATCGGCAATGACCAGGTCGAAATCGCCTTTCTGCCAGACCTCGAGCCCGTGGGCGCCATCGTGGGCGACCTGGTATTGATGGCCGAGGTACTCCAATTGCTGGGACATCAGCAGGCGGTTGGCTGGGTGATCGTCCACGATCAGGACGTTCAAGATGGCCTGTGCCGTTTCGATGGTCGGTTCAGGTACGGGACGAACCGGTGCCGTCGACAGGACCGTCAGTCGCAGGCGGACCTGAACCTGGGTGCCGACGCCCGGTTGGCTGCTCATATGGAGGTTGCCCCCCATCATCTGGCACAGGTTGCGACTGATCACCAGCCCCAGTCCCGCGCCATTGCGGGCCATCCGGCTGCTGTTATCGACCTGGGCAAAAGGCTCGAACAATCGATGCAGGTCGGCCGGGCCGATGCCGATGCCGCTGTCGTTGACTTCCAGATGCATGTGCAGGACGTCGTCCCGCTCGGTTGGCGATAGCCGGACCTTGACCACGACTTGGCCCTGCTCGGTAAATTTGAGGGCATTGCTGATCAGGTTCGAGAGCACTTGCTTGAATCGCAAGGGGTCAATCGACACGTCAGGGTTTCCCTCGGCGGCGTCGAACTGCAGCGACAACACCAGGTTTTTTTGCCGGGCCACGCCCTCGAAGACCCGTATGACCGATTGCAGCAGGGTCCTGAGGTTGACGCGTTCGGGAGCCAGGCTCAGATGGCCGGATTCGATACGGGCAATGTCGAGGATATCGCCGATCAGCTCGAGCATGCCGGACGCCGACTCGTACGCGACTTCGATGGTCGAGCGGTCTACGTGGCCCCTGTCGGCGTGTTTCAGGGCCAGCTCGAGCATGCCGATCACCGCGTTCATCGGGGTGCGGATTTCATGGCTCATGGTTGCCAGGAACGTGCTTTTAGCGCGGTTCGCATCATCGGCCCGTTGCTTGGACGCGCGCAATTCCTCGAACAACTGCCGTCGTTCACTGATGTCGATCCAGCCACCAATGATGCCTTGCACTTCGGCGGCGGAGTTTCGGTAGGGGAGGATCCAGTGATAGATCGTCAGCTTCCGGTCGCCGATGTGCAGGGGGCGGTCGACGATCAGGGCGCTGCCTTCGGCCATGACGCGCTGGTAGTCCGCCTGGTACTCCTGCGCTTCGAAGGCGTTGCTCATGGAGCCTGGCATCGAGTCCTTGCCGATGACGTCTTCGCGCTTGGCGTTGAACGCTTCCAGATAGCTGTCGTTGCAGCTTTGCAGGATGCCGTTGCGATCCCTCACGTAGATGGGGTGCGGGGTGCCATTGAGCAGTGAGTGCATGAATTCCAGTTGATCGTTGAGGGCCAGTTCCGCCCGTTGACGTTGCCTGATCTGGCGCCGCATGTAGGCGTTCCAGGCCAGCGACAGCAGCAGCAACAGGCCGACACCCGCGACGATCTGGAAGAACAGGCGGTTATAGGTGCGCCAGGTGTTTTCCGAGGGTGAGACGTAACCGCGCCAGCGGTTGTTGATGACGCCCAGTTCGTCAGGGTCGATGCTGGTCAGGGCCTTGTCGAGGATGGCATTCAACTCGGTGGCGTGTTTGGCGGTGGCCAGCGCGAACAGGGCTTGCTGGGTGCCCACCGTACTGCTGATTTGCAACCTGTCCCGCCACGTATAGGAAGAGATGAAGTAGTTGGCCATCACCTGCGAGTGCACGCTGCCGTCGACCTGGCCATGGGCGAGCATTTCCACGGCGTGCAAGGGGCCGTCCGTTTCGATGACCTGGATATTCGGGTACTGGCTGCGAAGCCAGTCAATGACTGGGTTGCCTTTGGCGATTGCCAGGCTGGCGTGATCGAACTGATCGAGTGTCGTGGGTGTGTCGGACTGTTTGCGGGTCAGCAGGACGAACGCGCTGTTGATGTACGGACGGCTGAATTTCAACTGGCTTTGCCTTTCGCGGCTGGGCAACAGTGCGGCGATCATGTCGGCTTGATCGTTCAGGACCGCGGCAATCATGTCGCTGTCGTTCTGGCGGCGCTGGATCTCCAGGCGCAGGCCGGTGCGCAGTCGGATCAGCTCCAGCAGGTCGGCACTGATGCCGCGAAAATCGCCGTCCGAATCGAAGAAGGTGAAGGGGGCGGCGGTTTCGTTCACTACCACCCGAACCACCGGATGCCTGTCCAGCCAACGTTGCTCGCGGTCGGTCAGTTGTACGCGGTGGTCGGTTAGGTACAGGTCGCTGCCTGCACTCCAGCGCTTGGAGATGGCCGTCTGCTCGGCGACGGGGACCTGGTTCAGTATGGTGTTGATGATTTCCAGCAAGCGGGTATCGCCACGGTGTACGGCGAAACCGAATCCGTAGGATTCATGTTTGCCAAAGCTGGCCATGCGAATATTGCTTAGGTAGCCCTTGCTGATCATGTAGTGGGTGGAAACGGTATCGCCGAGAAATACATCGGCCTGGCCGAAGGCGACGGCATTGATGGCGTTCTGGTACGACGGATAGGTGGTGATGATTGCCTCGGGGTAGAGCTTTTCAATTTCCCGCAGCGGCAGGTAGTGATAGACCATGCTCAGCCGCAAACCCTTGAGGTCTTCATTCAGCGATCGGCTTTCATTCGTTCGGGTGACGAGCACGGGTTGGTCCACTGCGTACGGCGTCGAGAGCACAACATCGGGGTCGCGGGCCTCGAATCCGTTGGCGGTGCCCAGCATATCGATTTGGCCCTCCTTGAGCGCCGCCATGGCTGTCTCTCGGGAAGCGAAACGCAGGACTTTCATGGGCAGGCCGGTGGCCTTGCTGATGATATCGGCATAGTCGGCGGTCATGCCCTCATAGTCGCGTCCGCTGGCGGAGAGATCGAAGGGCGGGTAATCCGGCGCAGAAGTTCCCAGGACCAGTTCCTGCCGGCTTTTTAGCCAGGCGCGATGAGCGTCATTGAGCATGATCTCGGCCTGAGCCGTGGACGAACGACCCAGTAGCGTGTACCGCCCGGGCATATCTGGCGTCGCCGCGAGCGCTCCTGTGCACAACGCTACGCTGATCAGCAAGAGACATTCGGTTATGCGTCTGAGCATCTGTTTTTCACACCAGCGCGTTGCGCTTCGCCATTTCAATCAGCTCGACCAGGGACTTGACCTTCAATTTCTGCATCAAACGTTTTTTATAGGTACTGACGGTTTTATTGCTGAGAAACATCCCCTTGGCTATTTCCTTGTTGGTACGCCCCTGGGCGAAAAGTTGCAGCACCATCAGTTCCCGATCGTTGACACTCTTGAAAAGATCCAGCTCTAAACTGCGTGGATCATCCGGGCGTACCGGGTTCAGCGCCTGGCTGGGAAAATAGTTGTAGCCGGACAATACCGCTTTGATCGCACTGATAAGTTCGCTGAGGTCTTCCTGCTTACAAACGTAACCAGAGGCACCGGATTGCATGCATCGGATCCCGAAGAGCGTCGGCGATTGTGCTGTGAGCACTAGCGTCTTGAGCGGCGTGGTCATGGCGTTGAAGCGCGACAGGATTTCCAGTCCGTCAAGTTTAGGGATGCTGATGTCCAGGATAACCAGGTCTGGCATGCATTCGCGCACCATTTGCATCGCGTCGACGCCGTTGTCCGTTTCTCCTACGACCTTGTAACCCTCATGTTCCAGTAGCATGCGAACGGCGAGGCGAATGACCGGATGATCGTCGACAATGAAAACGGAGTTCATGAATAAATACCCTGCGAACTTGAATAAAGCGCGCACCTTAGCCCACTTATAGCCAGGGCCGTACGAAGAGACAGGCATACAACTTCAATTTCAGAAGTTTCCTACAAAAAAAGAGGCAAGGTATTACGATGTAATCGGTTTTTTAGTAGGCAGATGAAACAGGGCGAAGAATTAAAGGCTGTTTGTGAAAGGATATTTCTTTTCAGTAGGATGTTTATGCAAGCAAAATGGATGTGGGGTTGTTCAATGTCGCTGATAAGTTTCATGTCCCCACCTTAGGGGCACTCGCGCGATGAGCCATTGAGGGAAAGGGCCTGCTCGCGAAGACGTAGGCTCATTCAACATCGCTACAGCCTGATCCGCCGTTTTCGCGAGCAAGCCCGCACACACAGTTGTGGACCAAGGCACAGCACAGGGTGGAAATCCCGCGCCTTTTATTGACGCGTACGGCCCGTCATCTCCTGGGCCATTTCGCTGGCATAGCTGTCGGTCATCCCGGCGATGAAATCGATCATGCGCAGGAACGCACCATGCAAAGGGCCGTTGGGATCCGGCGCATTGTTCCCCAGCAGGTCGAGGATGCGGCGATTCTTGAACGAAGGCGTGCGTCCGCCGTGCTGTTCGAGGGCGGCGCCACAAAAGCCGTTGAGCAGGATTTCCAACGTGGTGTAGGCGCCGATCTCATGCAGGGTCTTGCGCTTGTCCTGGAAGATTTTCCGGCGCGCCATGTCCTTGGCATTCAACACGCAACGTTTTGCCGGGCCGTGCATATGCTCCACCAGATCCCCTGGCAGGGTGCCGGCCAGCAACGCTTCCTGCTGCTCGACAAACGCCCGGGCGGCGGCATTGGTCAGGTGTTCGATGGCCTTGCCCCGCAGGATCGCCAGCTTGCGCCGTCGCGAATCCAGCGGTCCAAGTTGCCGGTAGGTGTCCGGAAGATCGTCGCCCACCAGGTCCAGGAGCAGCGATTCCACCTGGGGGTACTCCAGGAGGTCCATCTCCACGCCGTCTTCCAGGTCGATCAGCGCGTAGCAGATGTCATCGGCGGCTTCCATCAGGTACACCAAGGGATGCCGTGCCCAGCGTTGATCCTCGATTTGTGGCAAACCGAGCTTGTGGGCGATCTGCTCCAACAGTGGCAGTTCGCTCTGGTAGCAACCGAACTTGTGTTTCTTGTAGCCCAGGGAATCGGCGTGGCGGGCGGTCCAGGGGTATTTCAGGTAGGTGCCGAGGGTGGCATAGGTCAGCCGGGTCCCGCCGTCGAACTGATGGTATTCAAGTTGGGTAAGGACGCGGAAGCCTTGGGCGTTGCCTTCGAAGTTGAGAAAGTCGTTGCGCTCGGCTTCGCTCATAGCATCGAGCCAGCCACGCCCGGCGGCCTGCTGGAACCAATAGCGAATCGCGTCCTCTCCGGAATGACCGAACGGCGGGTTGCCGATGTCGTGGGCCAGGCAGGCCGATTGCACCACCATGCCCAGGTCGCTGGGCTCGCACCAGTCGGGCAGGGCGTTGCGGATGGTTTCGCCTACACGCATGCCCAGGGAACGCCCGACGCAACTGACTTCCAGGGAATGAGTCAGGCGCGTGTGGATGTGGTCGTTGCTGGACACCGGATGCACTTGCGTCTTGCGCCCGAGGCGGCGGAAGGCTCCGGAAAAGATGATGCGGTCGTGGTCCTTGTGGAAGGGGCTGCGGCCCAGCTCTTGCGGGCTGTGCAGCGGTTTTCCGAGGCGTTCGCGAGTCAGCAGGGTATGCCAATCCAAGGCCGGTTGCTCCGTTCGATGAGGTCGATGCCCTAGCTTCCCGGTTCGTGGGGCGGCCTGCAAGGCCTATAGGCCTGCGCAGGCTGGATACATACCCTTTGTGGCGAGGGAGCTTGCTCCCGCTGGACTGCGAAGCAGGCCAAATTTTGTGAGTGCTTCGCACTCAAGCGGGAGCAAGCTCCCTCGCCACAGGTGTAGGTTTTTCAGGGTTTGCGCAGGGTCTTGGCCAGCTTGATCAGCGGCAGCAATGTGGTTGCCAGGCGGATCAAGCCTGTTACACCACCGCCGCCACCACGGCGGGTCCGTTTGCCAGTGAGAAAGCCCAGCAGGGACACCGCCGCCACGCCCCACAGTGGCGCATGCTTGATGCCGAAGCCTTCGTGCCAGCTTTGCGTCAAGCCCCGTACTCGATGCAAGGGCTGCAACAACTGGCGCGTCTCTTGCCGGATTTCCTGGCGATGCATTTCCATGCGCAGGCGCACCAGTGCCTTGCGCATTTCCTGTCGCGTCCGGGCTTGGGGGATATCAGGCAGGCTCATGGCAGCAGGCGCTCCCGGTCATTGGCCAGTTCTTCGAGGGTGGCGTTGAAAGGAGAGGACTCGTCGTAGATCGCCGCCTTGAGCCGCAGGCCGCAAAACAGGGCCGCCAGCAGGTAAAACAGGCACAGGCCGATGATGCCCGACAGGCGATAGGTGTCCCACACCAGGATCAGCACCAGCGCGGAAAGCCCGACCAACAGCAGCAAGCCGAATACCAGCGCAAGGCCGGCGAACAGCAGGAGGCTGACGGTGCGAGCCTTCTGTTCCTGCAATTCCATGCCGAACAATTCGACGTGGCTGTGCAGCAAGCCGAGAAACGCCGCGCCCAGGCGGCGCGCTGTAGGTTGTGTGCCCGCTTCGGACGAGCCGGATTCGTCGATACCCATGATCAGCGCCGTGTTGCCAACAGACCAATCAGAAAACCAACGCCCGCGGCGATGCCCACCGATTGCCAAGGGTTGGCCTGTACGTACTCCTCGGTGGCGACTACCGCAGCCTGGCCGCGTTCGCGCATGGAATCTTCGGTCAGCTTGAGTGTTTCACGGGCGCGCAGGAGGGTTTCGTGGATCTGGCTGCGCAGTGCATCGGCTTGATCGCCTGCCAGCGTCGCGGTGTGATCGAGCAAGCGCTCCGTGTCGCTGACCAGCGTCTGGAAGTCTTCCATCAGGATTTCTTGAGCAGTCTTTGCCTGGGTTCTGGCCATGGGTGAATCTCCGTAAGTGACGTCTGAAGCGTTCGAGTATGAGCCTTGCCGGAAGGTTCAGTGCAAGTGGCTGGTACAACTTTTGCTCAGGCTCCCGCCATGTACTGGTGCATCAGCCTGCGCCAGTGCGCTGAAGCTGGGCGCAAGCCCGTAAAACCTTAACTCAAATAATCGAAACCCGCGAAGCGGGGCTTCGTTTGCCCGTTCTGGTGCACCAAAGCGGTTCGTCGACCTCCATTTGGTCGTTGGTCCGTTTCAACTTGGTGCGTTTGTGAGGTGAGCGAACCGGCTTGGTGCTTTTTTCAACTTTTTCAGGTCTGCCAACACCATGGAAAATATGCAAAGTGCCGTGGACAGTCTGATCCACAGCTCCAACACGCTGTTCATCCTGCTCGGCGCCGTCATGGTCCTGGCCATGCATGCCGGCTTCGCGTTCCTTGAAGTGGGAACGGTCCGGCAAAAGAACCAGGTCAATGCGCTGTCGAAAATCCTCAGCGATTTTGCGGTCTCGACCCTGGCTTATTTCTTTGTCGGCTATTGGATTTCCTACGGCGTGAGCTTCCTGCAACCGGCAGCGGTGCTCAGCACCGATCATGGCTACAGCCTGGTTAAGTTCTTCTTCCTGTTGACCTTTGCTGCGGCGATCCCGGCCATCATTTCCGGCGGTATTGCCGAGCGCGCGCGGTTCGCCCCGCAGCTGTGCGCCACGGTGCTGATCGTGGCGTTTGTCTATCCGTTTTTCGAAGGTTTGGTCTGGAACGGCAATTTCGGCCTGCAGGCCTGGCTGCAAGCCCGGTTCGGCGCCAGTTTCCATGACTTTGCCGGTTCCGTGGTGGTGCATGCCATGGGTGGCTGGTTGGCGCTGGCCGCCGTGCTCTTGCTCGGCCCGCGTAATGGCCGCTACCGGGAGGGGCGCCTGGTGGCGTTCGCGCCTTCGAGCATTCCATTCCTGGCCCTGGGCTCGTGGATCCTGATTGTCGGCTGGTTCGGCTTCAACGTGATGAGTGCCCAGACTTTGCCTGGGGTGAGCGGGCTGGTAGCGATCAATTCGTTGATGGCGATGGTGGGCGGTACCGTGGCGGCATTGATTGTCGGGCGCAATGACCCAGGTTTCCTGCACAACGGCCCGCTGGCCGGGTTGGTGGCAGTCTGCGCCGGTTCCGACCTGATGCACCCGGTGGGTGCGCTGGTTACCGGTGCCATTGCCGGTGCCTTGTTTGTCTGGTGCTTCACGGCGGCCCAGGGCAAATGGAAGATCGACGACGTGCTCGGTGTCTGGCCATTGCATGGGCTGTGCGGGGTCTGGGGCGGTATTGCCTGCGGTGTCTTTGGCCAGAGTGCCTTGGGCGGCCTGGGTGGGGTCAGTCTCATCAGCCAGTTGATCGGCACGGTGCTGGGTGTTGTCGTCGCCCTGGCCGGCGGCTTCGCGGTCTATGGCACGATCAAGGCCGTGCTGGGACTGCGCCTGACCCAGGAAGAAGAGTATTACGGCGCCGACCTGTCGATTCACAAGATCGGTGCGGTCAGCCAGGACTGATCGTCGCACTAGGGCTCCTTGTCCTGGTTGCCGGGATAAAAGCCGTGGAGCAGGCGATAGCGGTCGTGACGGACCTGATCCACATGATGCCGGACCTGCTGTTCAGGCAGGCCGAGCATGATCAGGGCGTGGGAGGCCAGCATCAGGCTCGACTCCAACAGCTCCGGGACCACTTCGCTGGCCCCGGCCGCCTGCAACTCGGCCAGTTGGCTGTCGTCACGGGTGCGCACCAGGATCGGCACCTGTTGGTTGATCTGTCGGGCCGCCTTGAGCACGGTGATGGCGATGTCGGTCTTATCCACCGCGATCACCAGCAGCCGGGCGCGGCTCAAGCCAACGGCGGTGAGCAGGTCACCTCGTCGTGAATCGCCATAATGTACGCAGTGCTCTCCGACGGTGGCTTCCTGGATGATCACCGGGTCGTCATCCAGGGCGACGAACGCCTGGCCTTCGCGACGCAGGAAGCGTCCGATGGACTGGCCGACACGCCCGTAGCCGCAAATCACCACATGATTCGACAACCCGGCATTGAGTGCGCTGATCTGGTCCAGTTGTGCTTCTTCGTTGGGTTTGCGATGCAGGCGTGCGGCGATGTGTGGCGCCGCGCGCAATAACAACGGGGTCAGCAGCATCGAGCAGAATGTCGCGGCCAGCAACAGGCCGCTGATGTCGGCAGGCATGAGCTGGTTCTGTTGCATCAGTGCCATCAAGGCAAAACAGAACTCCCCGCCCTGGGCCAGGGCCAGGCCGCTACGCCAGGCGGTTTCACCGTCGCTGCCGCGCCATTTCACCAGGACGGCGACCACGCAGCCCTTGATGAGCATCAAGCCGAGGGTCAGTCCCAGGATCAACAGGCCGTCATCGAGGAACAACTGCAGGTCGATCAGCATGCCGATGCTGACAAAAAACAGCCCCAGCAGGATGTCACGGAACGGGCGTATATCGGCCTCGATCTGATGCCGGTAGTGGCTTTCCCCCAACAGCATGCCTGCCAGGAAAGCGCCCAAGGCCGGTGACAAACCGAGCAGGTGGGTCAGCCATGCCGTCAGCAGCACGATCACCAGGGCCAACAGAACGAACAGTTCCGCGGACCGGGACGCCGCCACCTCATGGAACAGCCGGGGCAACAGCAGCCGGCTGGCCAGCAGTAGGCCGCCAAACAACACCAGGGTCTTGCCCAGGGTCAGGGGCAGCGCCCAATACCACGGGTGCTCGCTGCTGCCGGCGAAGACCGGCACCAGGGTCAACAGCAGCACCGCGACAACATCCTGGAACAACAACACGCCGATGGCGTTCTGGCCGTGGCTGCTGAAGATCTCACCCAGGCTGGTCAATTCCTTGCTGACAATGGCGGTGGAGGACAAGGCCAGCCCGGCGCCGAGCAGCAACGCGGCAATTGCTGGCGCGCCGCACACAGCCAGTAAGCCCGCCAGCAGCGCTCCCGTGCACAGCACCTGCAGGCTGCCGAGGCCGAACACGACCCGGCGCAGTTCGAACATTTTCGACAGGGAAAACTCCAGGCCCAACGAGAACAACAGGAATACCACCCCAAGCTCGGCCAGGTCTGGCAATTCTTCGCTGTCGTTGACCCAGTCCAGCGCGGTAGGCCCTACCGCCAACCCGACGCAGAGATAACCCAATACGGCGGGCAGGCGCAGCCGCCTGAACAGGGCGATGACCACCAGGGACGAGGCGAGGATGATCAGCAGGTTGGCAAACAAGGGGGAACTCCATTCAAGGCTACAACGCACAGCGTAGAAGGGAAAACGCGACAAGCGTCGCTGGAAAAGCATTTGCGTTCAGTGATTTGCATCAGCGTTTTACCGAAACACCCTGAAGCGAGCCAGCGACTCGACGGTTTTCCGAGGCGGGCCTAGAATGACCGTCTATCTTTTTTGGGTCTACCCGCCATGCCTCCTGAATGCCAATTGTTCGGTACCCTGGGGTGCCATCTTTGCGAAGTCGCCGAAGCTGAATTGATGCCTTTGGTCGAACATGGATTGTTGGTGGAACTGGTGGACATTTCAGAACGTGAAGACTGGGTGGAGGATTACGGGCTGCGTATTCCGGTGCTGCGCAGGCTGGATACCGGTGCCGAGCTGGACTGGCCCTTCGATACCGAACAGATCGTGACATTCCTCCGTTGAACGGCTCGTTCGTCAGTTCCTGACACTGTGGTTGGCGGAAGCGGCGTCCTTCGGTTACTGTATGCGCATACAGCTATCTGGAGTGCTCCCCCTTGGTCAATGTCGAACAACTGAAAAGCAGCGTAAACAGGATGTCCGCGGACGTTGTGCGTGAGGCGGTCCTGGAGTTGCGCCTGGATGGCTTGGTAACGGAAGGCAAGACACCCTTCAATAAACTGCATTTCAATACCTGTTTCGCCGAGATCGAAGCATTGTTCCAGCGTGCCGGCTACCACAAGCAGTTGGATGTGGTGGGTTACCAGGGCTTGCTGTACGCGCTTTACGATCCAGGTCGCTGGGAGGCGGTGGACGTACTGCGCTGGTTGAAAGAGTTCACCGAAGCGGCGGCAAAACCGACGTCAGCCACGGCGTAAAGCAATCATTGCTGGGCTGGCCCGTGCGACTGTCAGATAATGCGGTCCTGTAAAAATGCCCAAGAGTTATCAATGTCCGGTTCATCGTTTTCCGCTGCTCATCATCAGGCCAGTACGTTGTACCTGCCGCCCGGTTCCTGGCCGACGGTGCTGGAGTGTCTATGCGAGCATTTCGGTGCCATCAGTCGAGAGCAATGGTTGGACCGGATTGCCCGGGGCCGGGTGTTGGACGGGGAGGGCAAGGCCATCCCTGTTGACTTGCCCTACCGCGAAGGCCTGCGCATCCACTACTTCCGTGAAGTACCCGACGAGAAACCGATCCCGGTGGTGGAGTCGATCCTGTACGCCGACGAGCATCTGGTGGTGGCAGACAAACCGCATTTTCTGCCTGTCACGCCGGCGGGCGAATATGTCGAGCAAACCTTGTTGCGACGGTTGATCCGACGGCTGGACAATCCGCATCTGGTGCCCCTGCACCGCATCGATCGGCATACGGCCGGGCTGGTGTTGTTTTCGGCCAATCCGGACACCCGTTCGGCGTATCAGTCGCTATTTCCGACGCGGCAGATCGAGAAACGCTACCAGGCCATTGCCCGTGCATTGCCTGGGTTGACCTTTCCCCGGGTGCATAAAAGCCGGATGATCGATGGCGAACCGTTCTTCCGGATGCAAGAGGGGGCGGGCGAGCCCAATACCGAAACGGCCATTGAAGTATTGGAAAGGAATGGTGAGCTGTGGCGCTATGGCTTGTATCCGGTTACGGGTAAGAAGCATCAGTTGCGGGTTCACATGAATGCCCTTGGGGCGGGGATCTGCAACGATCCGTTTTATCCGGATGTGCTTCGGGATGTTGAGGATGATTACTCGAATCCTTTGAAGCTGCTGGCTCAAGGGTTGCGTTTTGTTGATCCGGTTACTGGCTTGGAACGGGTGTTCGAGAGTGGTATTTCGTTGCAGTGGTAGTTTTTTGTTCAGGGGGAATGGTGTGTATATCCGTTTCTTCGGTAACGGCTACTTAGGGTTCCGCTCTTACATGAACTGCCCCCCGAAAGTTGGACAGGGGACGCTATTGATTTAATGCCTGGGTCCGAAATTGTACCGGACTCAAGCCATTCAGTCTGAGGCTTATGCGGTCTTGGTTGTAGTAGGCGATGTAATCCTCTATGCCTGATGCCAGTTGCTCCACACTCTCAAATGATTCCAGATAGAAAAACTCGCTCTTGAGCGTGCCGAAAAAGCTTTCCATGGCGGCATTGTCCAAGCAATTACCCTTGCGCGACATGCTCTGCTCGATGCTCTTTTCGGCCAGCATGTGTCGGTAGGTAGGCTGCCTGTACTGCCAACCCTGGTCAGAGTGCAGTATTGGTTTTTCATCTCGACTCAGTCGCCCGAAGGCTTTTTCCAGCATCATCGAAACCATCCTGAATTCGGGACGTCGGTTGATCTGGTAAGCCAGGATCTCGCCGTTGTACAAATCCATGAGAGGCGAGAGAAACAGCTTTTGCCCCTTTACCTTGAACTCCGTCACGTCGGTTGCCCATTTCTGGTTAGGGGCTTCTGCCTTAAATTCGCGCTTTAGTAGATCAGGCGCAACAAGCCCTTCAGCACCTCGGTAAGAGCGATACTTCTTCACTTTGACCAGCGACTTGAGGCCCATCATCTGCATCAGCCGATACACCTTCTTGTGATTGATCAACTCACCACTGTTTCCAAGGGTTGCGGTGATACGGCGGTAGCCGTAACGCCCCTTATGCCCGTGATAGACGCTGCGGATGCGATCTTTAAGGTCGGCATGCTTGTCGGTTAGCAGTGTTTTGCTTTGGTAATAGAAGGTGCTGCGTGCAAGTCCCGCAGCACGTAGCAACAGAGCAAGTGGATACTCATGCCTCAATCCTTGGACGGCCTGCGTTTTTTTGGCTGCGCAGTACGGGGATCCGCTTGGATTAAGGCATCGAGCTTTTTTAGATAGGCATTCTCCGCGCGCAGATAGGCCAGTTCTGCGAGCATTTGTTCAGAGCTCAGCTCTGCATCCGCAGGAAGAGCAGGATTTGCTTTGGGTTGCCTGGAAGGTTTGCGGGGCATGCTGGACTCTTTAAGACGATGCGGTTGTAGTGCTTCTACACCGCCTTCATCGTACAGCTTTCGCCACTGCCTGATACTGCTTGGACCACGGATATCAAACCGTATACAGGCCTGTTGGTCCGACAGTCCGTTTTGTTCGATGCACTGCAAAACCTTCAATTTAAACGGGGCATCGTAATGGCTGTACTTGGCAATCAAGCCAGAGGCGCCGTGCTTTTCAAAACCCTTGACCCAGCGCCGCAGCAGCGATGGACTCAAGCCATGCTTGAGGGCCACCTCATGAACGCTACTGGCAGACAGACACTCTTCAATCAGTGATTGCTTGAGTGCTAGGTTGTATTTCGTCATGGAACACCCTCCCGAGGGGCAGGTGTCCAACATTCGGGGGGCAGTTCAACAGCGGGTCACTTTTGGAAGAGCGCCAAAAGTAACCAAAAGCGCTTTGCCCCACCACTCGGCACCTCGCCTAGGCTCGGTGTGCCCTCACTCCGGCATTGCTCCGTGGGCCGCCGCGAAGGGCCATCCATGGCCCAGCGCGGCTATCCCGGCATCCATGCCGGGATGCCCACTGCGCAATGCCTGCGTTCGGCCAGCGTGGTTTAACGGGGCGCCCAGATCAAGATCCAAAGCAAAGCAAAGCAAAAGCGGGGCACATCCAGCCTCTCTGTGGCTGAACAACCGCAATCGCGAGCAGGCTCGCTCCCACAAAGGGCCGGGCGGTGAACACAAAACTCATGAATACCCAGATCACCTGTGGGAGCGAGCCTGCTCGCGAAGAGGTCGGCCCATCCAACATCCTCATCGACTGTGAAACCGCAATCGCGAGCAAACTTTGCTCCCACAGATCTGATGGGTGTACGAACTGAAGAGCCAAGTCGGCTCTCAGGCCGCCTCGCAATAGTGACCCGCTGTAAAGCGGAACCCTAAGCCGCCGTTACCGCAGCAACGGTTATGTACCTCGAAAAAACGGCGCCTTCCCAAAAAGGGAGGCGCCGCTTATCTAGCAAAGGAACCAATTCGATCAGGAAGCAAACCGCCGCAGCCCAACCGGTGGCACAAAAGCTTCCAGCTCGGCCTCAACCGCCTCGATTATTCGTTCCACATCCGGCGCATTCATTACCGTCGCACAGGGGATTCCTGCAATGGCGATCATGGTCTCGCCGCTGGCACGATCGAACAACCGGGCAACCATACTGCCAGGCGCATCCATGCTCGCTTCGAATCCCATGGGATGGAAGTGCCAGCGCATCAACTGGCAAGCGTTGGGGAACGTAACCTTGCTGAAAGATCCTTTATTCATGTGTTGCCCGCCTTCTTCAATCGAGCGCTTCCTTTTGCTCATGTCAGGAAGGAAGAGCCATCTTGGCTCTACCAGTGAGAACTAAAAATAGCACCTGAAAATGAAGCTCATGTGGATTTTTTCAGTCCGTTTTGCGATTGGTTCACTTTTTTTGATCTGGATCACGACTTAAACGGTGATGTTCAGAATGCCATCACGCTTGATCGGGAGTCTCCTCGGGCTCGCCCGACCGCTCTGGCACGCGGTATTTCAGGGCGATGATCAGGGCCAGGATCGCCATTCCCAGGGCAACGGCGAAGGTCGTGTGCAGACCGTTCGTCACCGCCTCGCGGCTGGCGTGAGTGATGTCATTCGTCGCCGCTGCGGCCGCAAACACCGCGCCGAGTACGGAGGCTCCGGTGAAGAAACCCAGGTTGCGCGACAGGTTAAGCAGCCCCGCGACGACGCCCCGCCTTTGGGCCGGCACATCGGCCATGACCGCCGTGTTGTTGGCCGTCTGGAAAAACGCGTAGCCCAGGGTTGTTACCACGATGGCCGGGAGATAGCCGGCGATGCCGAGCGCAGGGGGGACAAGTGACAGCAGCAGACAGCCGAGGACCATGGTCGCCAGCCCGGTGAGCCGCATGGGCTGCACGCCGAACCGATCAGCCAGGCGTCCGGCAGGCACCCCGGCCAGCGCCGCGACGCATGGCCCAGCCGCCAGCACGAGCCCGACGAGGGCCGCCGGCAGCCCCAGGGCGATGGACAGGTAAAAAGGCCCGACCAGCAGCGTTGCCATCATGATGGTCGCGACCAGGGCGCTCGTCGTCAGACCCGGGACCAATGACCTGTCGCGAAATAAAGTCAACGGAATCAGCGGCGACACGGCCCGGGATTGGGCCCGAATGAACAATCCGCCGCCCACGAGCGCGACCAGCAGCAGCGCAATATTCGACTCGCCAAAGGTCCCGCGCCCGGAAGTCATGGCCAAGGCATAGGCGCCGAGCGTCAACGCCAACAACACGGTGCCGGTGATGTCGAAGCCGGCCGTTCCGGCCTTTGGCGGCACCTGCCGCACCGGCAGCGCGTACCACGCCAGCCCTAAGGTCAACAGGCCGAGGGGGAGGTTGACCAGAAACAAGGCCTGCCAGCCGAACCCGCCGATCAGCAGACCGCCGAAGGAAGGACCCAGGGCCGTGCCCACCGCCGACAGCGTGGCCAGCAGGCCCATGGCACTGCCGGTTTTTTCCGGGGCGACCGTTTCGCCAACCAGGGCCAAGGTCAGCGTCATCATGATGGCGGCCCCCAGGCCTTGCAGCGCCCGGCCTGCAATCAGCAGCCAAAGCGAAGGCGCCAGGCCGCAAAGTACTGAGGCCAAGGTGAACAAAGCGATGCCGACCAAGAGCAGCGTGCGCCGGCCCATCAGGTCGCCCAGGCGGCCGACGCTGACGATCAGCGTGGTCATGGCGAGCAGATAGACGAGCACCACCCATTGGACCTGCTGGAAAGAGGCATCGAGGGCCTGGGCCAGTGTCGGTAACGCCACCGCGGCCACGCTGGCGCCGAGGGAGGCCAGCAGCGTCGAGAGCGCAAGGCTCGCCAAGGCCCAGCGAGGTGAAAAGGACTGGCTCGCGGGTGCGGTTGCCGGCTGGTTTGGTTGCGTGTTGATGGGTTTCATCGTGTCACCTGTCTCCGCGCGCTCAATACGGCGCTGTCACAACGTTACCGCTGGGCATAACATGGCGGAAGACGCAGCGTTTGCAGGTTATAGCTGCACAAAACGCCCTCTATTCAATTCGAGATTAGCGCCATGTCTTCGCCTGACCTCAATCTGCTTGTCACCCTCGATGCACTGCTCTGCGAAGGCAGCGTGGCCCGGGCCGCCCGGCGGCTGCGGCTCAGCCCGTCGGCCATGAGCCGGGCACTGGCGCGGTTGCGAGAAACCACTGGCGATCCGCTGTTGGTACGGGCCGGGCGAGGGCTGGTGCCGACACCCCGGGCGCTGGAGTTGCGTGAACAGGTCAGCCTCTTGGTCCAGCAGGCCCAGGCGGCGCTGCGCCCAGTGACGATCCCGGACCTTGGGCGCTTGAACCGGACTTTCACGCTGCGCACCCGTGAGGGCTTCGTGGAAAACTTCGCCATCGACCTGATCGCCCGCATTCACGAACAAGCGCCCAGCGTGCGGCTGCGTTTCGTGGAAAAGACCGACCGAGACAGCACGGCGCTTCGCGAAGGCACCGTGGACCTGGAAACGGCCGTAGTGGACAAGGACACCAGTCCGGAACTGCGGACCCAGGCGCTGTTCAGCGACCGCTTGATCGGGGTGACGCGTGCCGGACACCCGCTGAGCCAGGCGGCGGTGAGCGCTGCCGGTTATGCTGCGAGCGGGCATATCGGGGTTTCGATGCGCGGCTTGGATCACGGTCTCATCGACCAGGCCCTGGCAGCGTTGGGCCTGTCCCGGGAAATCGTCACCAGCGTGCCAGGTTTTTCCTCGGCGCTGGGGCTGGCCCGGTCCAGCGACTTGATCGCCAGCGTGCCTGAGCGCTACACCACCAGCCTACGCGTTGGCCTGCACAGTTTTGCGCTGCCATTTCCGGTGCCGGGGTTCACGATTGCCATGCTCTGGCATCCACGGATGGACGCCGACCCCGTGCATCGCTGGCTTCGAGGCTGTTTGCGGGAAGTGTGCGCAAGTAAACCCTAACGCGTTAGTAGATATTCATTAATAGCATTTCGCTGGCACTTAGTTGGCAAAAGTGCGACGTACTCCGCAAATGAGTAGTTATTGGTATTTAATATTTAAATATAGTTTTGTCCGACAATCCGCAGTTTCGGCAGTTGCACGCGGACACTAGCGAGGCCGAAGTCTATTGTTTAGGGGCGTTAAGGGGCAGGGCGTGAAATCGAACGAAAAAAATTGCTAGACGTTTGATTTCCAATTGTGTCAGGTTTCTTACGTCCTCATTGGGCGAGTGAATAGGACGATCTCGCCAGAGATCGTCTGTCTGACTAAAACTGTTCCATTTGCAAACAAGGAAGTGTGTTTATGTCGAAAGTCAAAAACAGCGCTATCGATTCTGCCGAACAACTGCTCTGGGCGCCGCAACTGGCCGCTCCCAGTAATGCGTTCAACCAGATCAATAGTTTCAGTCATCAATACGACCGTGGCGGTAACCTGACCGTCAACGGCAAACCGTCGTACTCCGTCGACGAGGCGGCCACCCAGTTGCTGCGCGACGGCGCGGCTTACCAGGACCGGGACGGCAGCGGCAAGATCGAGCTGACCTACACCTTCCTGACGTCAGCCTCGTCCAGCACCATGAACAAGCATGGGATCAGTGGCTTCAGCCAGTTCAGCTCCCAGCAGAAGGGCCAGGCCGCCCTGGCCATGCAATCCTGGGCGGACGTGGCCAATGTCACCTTCACCGAAAAGGCCAGCGGTGGCGACGGTCACATGACCTTCGGTAACTACAGCGGCGGCCAGGATGGCGCCGCGGCGTTCGCTTATCTGCCGGGGACTGGCGCCGGTTATGACGGGACATCCTGGTACCTGATCAACAGCAGCTACACCCAGAACAAGAACCCGGACCTGAACAACTACGGCCGCCAGACCCTGACCCACGAAATCGGTCACACCCTCGGCCTCGCCCATCCGGGTGACTACAATGCCGGCGAAGGCAGCCCGACCTACGATGACGCCACCTATGGCCAGGACACCCGTGGCTACAGCCTCATGAGCTACTGGAGCGAAAGCAATACCGACCAGAACTTCAGCAAGGGCGGCGTCGAAGCCTACGCCTCGGGTCCGCTGATGGATGACATCGCGGCTATCCAGAAACTCTACGGTGCCAACACCACGACCCGTACCGGCGATTCGACCTACGGTTTCAATTCAAACACCGGTCGCGATTTCCTTAGCGCCTCATCATCTTCGGACAAAGTCGTGTTTTCAGTATGGGATGCGGGCGGCCGTGACACCCTGGATTTCTCTGGCTTTACCCAAAATCAGAAAATCAATCTCAATGACGCCTCGTTCTCCGATGTTGGCGGCATGGTCGGCAACGTGTCCATCGCCCAGGGGGCAACCATCGAGAACGCGATCGGTGGCTCGGGCAGTGACTTGTTGATCGGCAACGCGGTGGCCAACGACCTCAAGGGCGGTGCCGGCAACGATATCCTTTGGGGCGCCGGTGGTGCGGACAAGCTCTGGGGCGGCTCGGGTTCGGACACCTTCGTGTTCGCTGCCAGTTCCGATTCGCGGCCGGGGGCAACCGACCAGATCCTCGATTTCGTCAGTGGCCTGGACAAGATCGACCTGACCGGTATCACCAAGGGCGCGGGCCTGCATTTCGTCAGCGCCTTCACCGGTGCGGCGGGGGATGCGGTGCTGTCGACATCGGGTGGCAACAGCCTATTGTCGGTGGACTTCTCCGGGCACGGCGTGGCTGACTTCCTGGTCAGCACCGTTGGCCAGGCGGCGGCCTCGGATATCGTGGCGTAATGCCGACCCTCCTGTAGGAGCTGCCGAAGGCTGCGATCTTTTTGCTTGGGACTCAAGTGGTAAGGGAAAGATCGCAGCCTCGCTTCGCTCGGCAGCTCCTACGGGGACTCTGGTCAGGATCAAGGATATGCATCGAGAATTCATGCCCAGTAGCGTTCAGGCAACCGTCGGGTTGCTCGCTACGCTGATGATGTTTTGTGGAGAAGTCGCCATGGCGCGCAGCCTGTTGTTAGCAGAACCCTCGCAGTTGGCCGGTCAGTGGCAGGCGATTCTGTCGAGCCCGCAAGACACCACGCAAAGCCAGGCAATACAGGACAAACCGTCCAACACCTGCTTGGTCGAACTCAAGGCAGACCAGACCCTCGGTGGGCAAACCGATTGCCTGGGCCAATGGTTGGGGGATGAGCCGGTTCGTTGGTTCACCGAACCCGACGGTCTTTCCTTGATCGGCCAGCAAGACTCCAGGACTCACCTGGGGCTGCGGGGGGAACATCATTACTTAGTCACCTTGAAGTCCGGTTTGATACTTAGGCTTGAACGGAATAAGTCCCAGAATGCCCATTAACGAGTTTGCATAATTGCGGCAATTATCGAAGCACGCTTGTTCGAACAGGTGTGCATGTCGGTGTGCACCGTATCAACAATCAAAAATTGGTAAGTTGAACTAACGGCCGGTTCGCTGGCGAAGCCAACAGCAGGGAAGATCATGAACAGGGCAAGGAGCGCTGCCGCAGTGCCGCTGGTTAAAGCGCTGGGCGATTATAAGAATATCCTGATCAGTGTCGGTTGTTTTACCGCGCTGATTAACGTGCTGATGCTCGCGCCTTCGATTTATATGCTGCAAGTGTATGACCGCGGCCTGTCATCACAGAACGAAACCACCTTGGTGATGTTGTCGCTGATGGTGGTGGGCTTCTTCGTGTTCATCGGGCTGCTGGAAATGGTCCGCAGCTTCGTGGTTATCCGCATCGGCAGCCAGTTGGAACGGCGCTTCAACCTCCAGGTGTACCGGGCCGCGTTCGAGCGCAATCTGCGCCAGGGTGAAGGTAATGCTGGGCAATCCCTGGGCGACCTCACGCACATTCGCCAATTCCTCACTGGGCCGGCGCTGTTCGCTTTCTTCGATGCGCCGTGGTTTCCCGTGTATCTGCTGGTGATCTATCTGTTCAACGTGTGGCTCGGCGTGTTTGCTTCCGTCGGCACGCTGTTGTTGATCGGCTTGGCGTGCCTGAACGAGGCCATGACCAAAAAAGCCTTGGGGCAGGCCAGCGTCTACTCGCAACAGTCCAGCCAATTGGCCACCAGCCATTTGCACAACGCCGAGACGATCCAGGCCATGGGTATGCTCGGCGCGCTGCGCAGCCGCTGGTTTGCCGTGCATTCGCGCTTTCTCGGCCTGCAAAACCAGGCCAGCGACACCGGTGCGGTGATCAGTTCGCTGAGCAAGACCCTGCGCCTGTGCCTGCAATCCTTGGTGCTGGGCCTGGGCGCGCTGCTGGTGATCAAGGGGGACATGACCGCCGGGATGATGATTGCCGGCTCGATCCTGATGGGGCGGGTGTTGAGCCCCATCGACCAATTGATTGCCGTGTGGAAGCAGTGGAGCGGCGCCAAGCTGGCTTATCGCCGTCTCGATGCGCTGTTGCAGGCGTTTGCGCCCCAGGATGACGGCATGACGCTGCCAGCGCCCAAGGGCCAGGTGAGCTTCGAACAAGTGAGCGCAGGACCGCCAGGACAACGCAACGCGACGTTGCAGCAGGTCAGCTTCAGCCTGGCCGCCGGGGAGGTGCTCGGTGTGCTGGGGGCGTCCGGTTCCGGCAAGTCGACCCTGGCTCGGGTCTTGGTCGGCGTGTGGCCGACGTTCACGGGGACGGTACGCCTCGACGGGGCTGACATTCATCGCTGGAATCGCGAGCAACTCGGCCCGCACATCGGCTATCTGCCCCAGGACATCGAGCTGTTCAGCGGCAGCATCGCCGAGAACATCGCCCGGTTTCGCCAGGCCGATCCGCAGAAAGTCGTCGCTGCCGCGCAACAGGCCGGGGTCCATGAACTGATCCTGCGCCTGCCCCAGGGCTACGACACGGTGCTGGGGGAGGACGGCGGTGGTTTGTCCGGCGGGCAGAAGCAACGGGTCGCCCTGGCCCGGGCGATGTACGACCGGCCGAGCCTGGTGGTGCTCGACGAGCCCAATTCCAACCTCGACACAGTTGGCGAGGCCGCGCTCGCCGGTGCCATTGCGCAGATGAAGGCCCAAGGCATCAGCGTCGTGCTGGTTACCCATCGCTCCTCGGCTCTGGCCCAGGCCGACAAGTTGCTGGTGCTCGATGACGGCCGGCTACAAGCCTTCGGCCCGAGCCAGCAAGTGCTGCGGGCACTGTCCGGCCAGCCGGAGCCACAACGCAATCCACAAACCGGTGCCCCCCAGGCGCCCAACGGACTGAGCATGAGTCGCCAGTACCCAGCCGCCAGCAAACCGAGCGGCGCATGAGCAAGGATCGCGAGATGAATCTCGAACATTCCCAGGACGTCGAACGCCCGGAGCGCGATGCTCGTTTCTTCACCCGCATGGGCTGGGCACTGGCGCTCGTGGGCGCGGGCAGTTTTTTCACCTGGGCCAGCCTGGCGCCGTTGGACCAAGGGATTCCTGTACAAGGCACCGTGGTGGTTTCAGGCAAGCGCAAGGCCGTGCAATCGATGAGCAGCGGAGTGGTCAGCCGGATCCTGGTGCGCGAAGGCGAGGCGGTGAAGCAAGGGCAGCCGTTGTTCCGCCTGGACCAGACCCAGGCCGCCGCCGACGTGCAATCGCTGCAGGCGCAGTACCGGATGACCTGGGCCAGCCTGGCGCGCTGGCAAAGCGAGCGGGACAACCTGTTGCAGGTGAGTTTCCCGACCGAACTGAGCCGCGATCCCGATCCACGCCTGGCCCTGGTGCTCGAAGGCCAGCGGCAACTATTCAGCAGTCGCCGTGAAGCGTTCGCCCGGGAACAGGCGGCGTTGCGCGCCAGCATCGAGGGCGCCACGGCGCAACTGGCGGGCATGCGCCGGGCCCGCAGCGACCTGACTGCCCAGGCCGAATCCCTGCGCCTGCAACTGGGCAACCTGCAACCCTTGGCCGACAACGGCTACATCCCGCGCAACCGCCTGCTGGACTATCAGCGCCAGTTGTCGCAAGTGCAGCAGGAACTGGCGCAGAACAGCGGCGAAAGCGGGCGGGTGGAGCAGGGGATCGTCGAGTCGCGGCTGAAGCTGCAGCAGCACAACGAGGAATACCAGAAAGAAGTGCGCAGCCAGTTGGCTGACGCCCAACTCAAGAGCGAAACCCTGCAACAGCAACTGAAGTCCGCCGGGTTCGAGTTGCAACACAGCGAAATCCTCGCCACCGCCAATGGCATCGCCGTGAACCTGGGGGTGCACACCGAAGGCGCGGTGGTGCGCCAGGGCGACACTTTGTTGGAAATCGTGCCCCAGGGCACGCGGCTGGAGGTGGAAGGGCACCTGCCGGTGCACCTGATCGACAAGGTCGGCCCGCATTTACCGGTGGACATCCTGTTTACCGCCTTCAACCAGAACCGCACGCCGCGAGTGCCGGGGGAAGTCAGCCTGATTTCCGCAGACCAGATGCTCGATGAAAAAACCGGCGCGCCGTATTACGTGCTGCGCAGCAGCGTCAGCGCCGTGGCCATGGACAAGCTCAACGGCCTGGTAATCAAGCCCGGCATGCCGGCTGAGATGTTCGTGCGCACCGGCGAGCGCTCGTTGCTCAACTACCTGTTCAAACCGCTGCTCGACCGAGCCGGCTCTGCGTTGACCGAAGAATAAGGATGTCCGGCGGTATGAAGCGTTTTTATTGGATGGCCTTGCTTGCCTTTTCCGTGGGCAACAGCGCCTGGGCCATGGGGCCGTTCGAGTTCTATGAGCAGGCCTTGCGCAATGACCCGGTCTACCTGGGTGCGATCAAGGAGCGCGATGCGGGCCTGGAGAACCGCGCCATTGGCCGTGCCGGGCTGTTGCCGCACTTGGGCTACAGCTACAACAAGGGCCGCAACCAATCCAAGGTCACGTACCTCAATGACCGTGGTGCCAGTCAGCACGACGATCGCAACTACAGCAGCTACGGCTCCAGCCTGACGCTGCAACAACCCTTGCTGGATTATGAGGCGTACGCCGCCTACCGAAAGGGCGTGGCCCAGGCGCTGTTCGCCGATGAAAGCTTTCGGGAAAAGAGCCAGGCGCTGTTGGTGCGGGTACTGAGCCAGTACACCCAGGCCTTGTTCGCCCAGGACCAGATCGACATCGCCCAGGCCAAGAAAAAGGCGTTCGAGCACCAGTTCCAGCAGAACGAACAGCTGTTTCGCCAGGGCGAAGGCACCCGCACCGACATCCTTGAGGCGCAGGCGCGCTATGAACTGGCAATCGCCGAGGAAATCGAGGCCCGGGATGAGCAGGATGCCGCCTTGCGTGAGCTCGGCTCGTTGATTGGCGTCCCGGCCTTGGACATCGGCGACCTGGCGCCCTTGCACGACACCTTCCAGGTCTTTGCCTTGCAACCGGCCAGTTTCGACACCTGGCATGAGCTGGCGGTGAGCAATAACCCCAGCCTGGCGTCCCAGCGCCAGGCGGTGGACGTCGCGCGCTTCGAGGTGGAACGCAACCGTGCCGGGCACCTGCCCAAGGTCAATGCCTACGCGACGATGCGCCAGAACGAATCGGAAAGCGGCAACACCTACAACCAGCGCTACGACACCAACACCATCGGCCTGGAAGTCAGCGTGCCGCTGTATGCCGGCGGCGGGGTCTCGGCGTCGACCCGCCAGGCCAGCCGCAACATGGAACACGCTGAATACGAGCTGGAGGCCAAGACCCGCGAGACGCTGATCGAGCTGCGCCGGCAGTTCAGCGCTTGCGTGTCGGGGGTGAACAAACTGCGGGCGTACCAGAAGGCCCTGAGTTCCGCCGAAGCGCTGGTGGTCTCGACCCGGCAAAGCATTCTTGGCGGCGAGCGGGTCAACCTCGACGCGCTCAACGCCGAGCAGCAGCTCTACACCACCCGCCGCGACCTGGCCCAGGCCCGCTACGACTACCTCATGGCCTGGACCAAGCTGCATTACTACGCCGGCACCCTCGGTGCGCAGGATTTGGCGAAGGTGGATGAGGCGTTTGTGTCCCGGTCGGGCGCTCAATGACAGCGAGAATGCCTTTGTGGCGAGGGAGCTTGCTCCCGCTCGAGTGCGAAGCGCTCGCAGGCATTTTGGGGCTGCTGCGCAACCCAGCGGGAGCAAGCTCCCTCGCCACAGAAGCTGGGTAGGCCACAAAAGCTGGGTAAGCCACAGAAGCTGGGCAAGCCACAAAGCCATGGCAAGCCACAAAGCCAGGAACACCACAGGATTTTTGCAACAACTAAGGATGGTTCGTGATGAAAATCGAAAACAAACAACAACCCAGACCGACAGGTCGCGTGTTCCTGCTCAAGACCCTCAACCGCGCCATGCTCTGCGCCCTGGCGACCTTGGGCACGGCCCAGGCGGCGCCTTATGTCGAGGACGGCAGGGCGGGTGACCCAGGCAGTTGGCGCAGCAGCGAATTCAACGCCGAATGGGGGCTGGGTGCGATCAACGCGCAGCAGGCCTACGCCGCCGGGTACACCGGCAAGGGCGTCAAGCTGGGGATCTTCGACCAGCCGGTCTACGCGGCGCACCCGGAGTTTTCCGGCACTGGCAAAGTCGTGACCTTGGTCACCAGCGGCATCCGCGAATACACCGACCCCTACATCCCGGTGAAGGCCGGCGATCCGTTCCGCTACGATGGCTCACCCACTGTTGGCTCGGACGGCAAGCTGGGTTCCCATGGCACCCACGTCGGTGGGATCGCCGCTGGCAGCCGCGATGGCAGCCCGATGCACGGCGTGGCGTTCGATGCGCAGATCATCAGCGCCGACAATGGCGACCCGGGGCCAGAGGACGGCATTATCCGTGGCAACGATGGCGCGGTGTACAAGGCGGGGTGGGACGCGTTGATCGCCAGCGGCGCACGGATCATCAACAACAGTTGGGGCATCGGCATCACTGACCGCTTCGACCAGGGCGGTCGCGATCCGGCGTTCCCGCACTTCACCGTGCAAGATGCACAACTGCAATTCGATCAGATCCAGCCGTTGCTGGGCACCAAGCCCGGCGGTGCCTACGAAGGGGCGATTGCCGCGGCTCGCAGTGGGATCGTGACGATTTTTGCCGCCGGCAACGACTACAACCTCAATAACCCCGATGCCATCGCGGGCCTGGCGTATTTCGTCCCGGAGATCGCGGCGAACTGGCTCACCGTGGCGGCGCTGCAAGTCAACCCGGACACCGCCAGCCCCGACCCGTACACCATCAGTACGTTCTCGTCGCGCTGCGGCTACACCGCCAGTTTCTGCGTGTCGGCGCCGGGCACCCGGGTCTATAGCGCCGTGATCGGCGGCACCGGTGCCGACGACCTGACCGTGGGCTACGCCAACAAGAGCGGCACCTCCATGGCCGCGCCCCATGTCGCCGGCAGCGTGGCGGTGTTGATGGAGCGTTTTCCCTACATGACCGGCGCCCAGGTCGCCAGCGTGTTGCGCACCACCGCCACCGACATGGGCGCGCCGGGCGTCGATGCGTTGTATGGCTGGGGCATGATCAACCTGGGCAAGGCCATCGATGGTCCATCGATGCTGGTGACCGAACAGGACATTCCCGAGGAATTTCGCATCGATGGCGCCTACGGCTCCGGTCAGTTCGTGGCGGACCTGCCGGGCATCGGCGCGATCATCGATGCCGGCAAGTCCACGGAGCGGGTGTGCAGCGGCATCCAATGCGGCCTGGACGTCTGGCGCAACGACATCGCTGGTCACGGCGGGCTGACCAAGGAAGGCATCGGCACCCTGGTGCTCACCGGCGAGAACACCTACAGCGGGCCGACCCTGGTCAATCAAGGACGACTGGCGATCAATGGTTCGCTGGCATCGGCCGTGACGGTCAACGACGGCGGCATCCTCGGCGGCAACGGCCGCATCGCCAGCCTGACCGCCAGCCGCGGCGGCAGCGTGGCGCCGGGTAACTCCATCGGCACCTTGCAAGTGGCTGGCGACGTGACGTTCCAGCCCGGTTCGAACTACGCGGTGGAAGTCTCGCCCAGTTCCAGCGACCTGATCGTAGCCGGCGGCACGGCCTCCATTGACGGGGCGACGGTGTCGCTGTCCCTGGAAAACAGCCCGACGCTGCTCACCGCCGGAGAAGTGAAAAGCCTGCTGGGTAGACAGTTCAACATCCTGCAAGCTGCCGGTGGCATTGATGGGCGTTTTGCCGAAGTGCTGCCCAACTACGCGTTCCTGGGGGGCGACCTGGCGTACAGCGCCAGCGGCATTCAACTGGCTGTCGAGCGTAACGACGCGTCATTTGCCAGCCTCGGCCTGACGCCCAACCAGCGCTCCGTGGCCACTGCCGCCGAGCAACTCGGCGCGGGCAACGGGCTGTACGAGGCCTTGCTGCTGGCCCCCAGCGCCGCCGTGGCACAACAGGCATTCCAGCAGTTGTCCGGCGAAATCCACCCGGCCATCGGCACGCTGTTGATCAACGACAGCCGCCATTTGCGTGACGCCGTGGGTGACCGCCTGCGCCAGGACGTGCTCTATGACGCCGGTACGCCGACCGATGCCAGCAGCAATGCCTGGTTCAAGGTGCTGGGCGCTTGGGGCAAGAACGACGGTGGAAATGATCACGCCAGTACGACCAGCTCCATCGGCGGATTGCTGGCCGGTGTCGACGGCCTGATCAGCGAGCAGACGCGACTGGGTTTCGTCACCGGCTACAGCGACAGTTCGTTGAGCATGGGCGACGGCACCCATTCCTCGGCCAAGGCCGACAGCTATCACCTGGGTGTCTATCTGGGGCATGAGATCGACGCGCTGCGCCTGACCGTCGGCGGCGCCCACAGCTGGCACCGCATCGACGTCAAGCGCGACCTGCAATGGGGCGACGTCAGTGGCCGGGAGAAAGCCAAGCGTGATGCGCGGACCACCCAACTCTTCACTGAAGCGGCGTACCGCCTCGATGTGCAACCGGTGGCCCTGGAACCGTTCGCCAACCTGGCCTATGTGCACCTGGACAGCGACAGCTTCCACGAGAAAGGCGACAACGCGGCCCTGCACGGTGGCGATGATCGTCGCGATGCCGTGCTCTCGACCCTGGGCGTGCGGGCCAGCCACACCCTGGCGCTGTCGGATCAACAGCAACTGCAACTGTCCGGTTCCCTCGGTTGGCAGCACAACCTGAGCAGCACCTCGTCCGAACAGGATTTGGCCTTCGCCGGCAGCAGCAACACCTTCGCGGTGCAGAGCGTGTCCATGGACCGCAACGCCGCGGTGATCGGCGCCCGTGCCGGGCTCGCGGTCGCCAAGGATGTGCGGGTCAACCTGGACTACAACGGCCTGCTCGGCGCCCGGGATAAAACCCATGGCGTGGGCTTGACCCTGGATTGGCAGTTCTGACCAAGAGAAGGCGTTGAACAGGCACTTCTGCAGAAGGAGGGGCTGAACAGGTCCCTCGCCACAATGATCCTCCATCAGATGGTTTTAGCATTCCAACAACAAAAAGAGAGCAACCACCATGGGTATCTACGACTACAAGAACCTCGGTACCACCGAATCCAAGGCACTGGTCAGCGACGCAATGGCGATCATGCTGTATTCCTACCACAACCTCGACCACGGCTTTGCCGCCGGGTACCAGCACAACGGCTTCGGTGCCGGCCTGCCGGCGACCCTGGTCACCGCGCTGTTGGGGGGCACGGATTCCCAAGGAGTGATTC
This sequence comes from Pseudomonas sp. OA65, assembly GCF_017498305.1. Lineage (NCBI taxonomy): Bacteria > Pseudomonadati > Pseudomonadota > Gammaproteobacteria > Pseudomonadales > Pseudomonadaceae > Pseudomonas > Pseudomonas sp. OA65. The sequence goes on along the minus strand of NZ_JAGDEZ010000010.1, from coordinate 25,112 downwards.
CCGGCATACCGTGGAATCCCGATTCGGAAAAACTCGCCCTGGAAGCCGTTCAGAAAGCCGGTTGGACACCCATCAGCGCCGCGCAACTGGGTTACGCCGGCAAGGTGGATGCTCGCGGGACGTTCTTTGGCGAAAAGGCCGGCTACACCACCGCGCAGGTCGAGATCCTTGGCAAGTACGACGCAACGGGGCAGTTGCAGGAAATCGGCGTGTCGTTTCGTGGCACCAGCGGCCCTCGGGAAAACCTGATTGGCGATTCCATTGGCGACGTGATCAACGACCTGCTGGCCGCGCTGGGCCCCAAGGACTACGCAAAAAACTACGCTGGCGAAGCCTTTGGCAGCCTGCTGGCGGACGTTGCGAAGTTTGCCCAGGCCCATGGCCTGACGGGCGCGGACGTGCTGGTCAGCGGCCACAGCCTGGGTGGGCTGGCAGTCAACAGCCTGGCGGACTTGAGCGCTAACCAATGGTCGGGCTTCTACGCCGATGCGAACTACATCGCCTACGCCTCGCCGACCCAGAGCAGTACCGATAAGGTCTTGAACATCGGCTACGAGAACGATCCGGTGTTCCGCGCTCTGGATGGCTCGACGTTCAACCTTGCGTCGGTGGGTGTGCACGATGGGCAACAGGAATCCGCCACCAACAACATCGTCAGTTTCAATGATCACTACGCGTCGGCGGCTTGGAACGTGTTGCCGTTTTCCATCCTCAACATTCCCACCTGGATTTCCCACCTGCCCAGCGGCTACAGCGATGGCATGGGGCGGATCATGGGCTCGGCGTTCTACGACCTCACCGAAAAAGACTCCACCGTCATTGTCGCCAACCTTTCCGACCCCGCGCGGGCCAATACCTGGGTCCAGGACCTCAACCGCAACGCTGAAACCCACACCGGCAGCACGTTCATTATCGGCAGTGACAGCCATGACCTGATCCAGGGCGGCCAGGGCAACGACTACCTGGAAGGTCGCGCCGGCAACGACACCTTTCGTGATGGCGGTGGCTACAACGTGATCGAGGGCGGGCAGGGCAGCAACAGTCTGCAACTGCAGCAGTCGGTGAAGGATTTCAGTTTCGCCCATGACGGCGCCGGGACGCTGTACCTGCGCGATGCCCATGGCGCGATCAGCGTCACTCGCGACGTCGGCACCTTGGTCAGTAAAGAGTCCGGATTGTTCTGGGGGCTGCTCAAGGATGAGGTGAGCCACAGCGTCACCGCCAACGGCTTGGTGGCGGGCGCCAACCTGACGGCGTATGCCTCATCGATAAAGGGCGGTGCGGCCAACGACACCCTGGTGGCGGGTGCTAAGGGTGACTGGCTGTTCGGCCAGGACGGCAACGACGTGCTGCTGGGCGGTGCGGGCCACGACACTTTCGTCGGCGGCGCGGGCAATGACCAGATGCAATCGGGTGGTGGTAGTGACACCTTCCTGTTCAACGGCTCGTTCGGCCATGACCGGATCACGGGGTATGAGGCGGGGGACAAACTGGTGTTTCTCGGTGTACCGGGCGCCGGGACAGGTCATGCCTACAGCGAGTACCTGTCACAAGTGGGCAATGACACGCTGCTCAAGGTCGGCGACAGTTCCGTGACCTTGGTGGGGGTTGGTCTCGATCAGGTTGGCGGCGACGGGATCGTGTTCGCCTGATACCGCTATCGCGAGCAGGCTCGCTCCCACAGTGGGGGGCGGGGTAAATGCAGAATTCGTGTTCACCACCAGACCTGTGGGAGCGGGCTTGCTCGCGAAAGCGGTGGGTCAGCTTGCATTGATGTCGGATGTACAGGCCCCTTCGCGAGCAAGCCCGCTCCCACAGTGGATTATGGGTGTATGCAGGATTTGTGTTCACCACCAGCTCGTC
>NZ_JAGDEZ010000010.1:0-23149 GCF_017498305.1 Pseudomonas sp. OA65 | reverse complement strand
TTGTGGGAGCGGGCTTGCTCGCGAAAGCGGTGTGTCAGTTGACGGTGATGTTGGATGTACAGGCCCCTTCGCGAGCAAGCCCGCTCCCACAGTGGATTATGGGTATATGCAGGATTTGTGTTCACCAGCGGCTCGTCTTGTGGGAGCGGGCTTGCTCGCGAAAGCGGTGTGTCAGTTGACGGTGATGTTGGATGTACAGGCCCCTTCGCGAGCAAGCCCGCTCCCACAGTGGATTATGGGTATATGCAGGATTTGTGTTCACCACCAGACCTGTGGGAGCGAGCCTGCTCGCGATGGCGGCCTACCAGGCGAATCCCTGGAATCAGTCTTCCTTGCGAATGGTGGCCACATCATCGGCGCGGACCCGGACTTGTCTGCCGGAAATATCCTCGAACTCATAGAAACCATCGACGGTGCGGGTGTTGGGGGTGTCCTTGGTCAAATACTGGGTGCCGTTCTGCAAAGTCACTACAGTGGGCGACGCGCAGCCAGCCAGCGCCAGAAATGCCACGGCAACCAGGGGCAGGCCCACAAACTTCATGTTCATAACCATAACCTCTCAAATCCAAAGGACACGGAGCAGCTGATTCGACCGCGCCATCACATTAGCTAACCGCCATTGGTCTCGCTTGTTGTAGGAAAGTTCATCGCTAGCTGAAGGATTTCACCTTAAATATAGGAGACCGTTCATCTTTTGCGGTTGCCTGGCGGGTTTACAGCTGTTATCTGTATGCATAACCAGTACCTCGACATCCTTGGCGTTTCTTTCCGTGGCAGCCCGCTCTCTCGACGATCCGTTTTACTACTTGAACAACTTCCAGCAAGTGCTCGCGTGGTTGACCCAGCGTTATGCCGATGTGCTCAGCCGCGCAGAGCAGCGCTTCATCGCCGATTTCGCGGTGCTACCCCGTGCGTCCCAGGGCTTGCTGGTGCGGATGGTGATGCGCAAAGGGTTGCGGTTCCGTCATAACAAGCTGAACTACTCGGAAATCGGCGACATTGGCGTCGCCGTCGAGCCTTTGCTGGCGCTGGGTTGGGTCGAGGAACAGGCCCCGGTCGGGCTCGTCGAACTGTTCGAGGTGTTGCTCAAGGCGGAGATCCTCCAGTGCCTGGGCCACTTGATCGAACACCCCAAGGCCAAAAAGACCGACTGGCTCCAGGCCCTGGCGGATCAATCCAGCCCACCTCGGCCGTTCCGTGCCTGGTGTCCGCAGCTCGATGATCGGCTGTACAGCCTGACGATCATGAACCTGTGCGACAGGCTGCGCTTGATGTTCTTCGGCAATCTTTACCAGGATTGGTCGGAATTCGTCCTGGCGGACCTGGGCATCTTCACCTACGAAACCGTCGAATTCAGCACCGAGTCACGGGGCTTGCGCAGCCGCGAAGACGTCGATGCCTGCCTGTTCCTCCACGATTGCCAGCAGCGCTTCGAAGCCGGCGAGCCCGCGGAGGAGATCGTCGCCCAAGTCAACGACCTGTCCCTGGATAATCCATGGCTGGAACGGCGCCGGGGCAAGTTGTTGTTCCAGATCGGCCAGTACGGCGAGCGCATCGGCGATTTCGCCTTGGCCTTGTGCATCTATCGCGATTGCACCTACCCAGGCGCGCGGCTGCGGAGGATCCGGGTGCTGGAGCGCATGGGCGAATATGCCTTGGCCCTTGAACTGGGTGAGGCGGCGGCGCAGGCACCGCAAAGCGCCGCCGAAACCCAGGCGTTGCTGCGAATTTTGCCTCGCCTGCGGCGCAAGCTGGGCGGCCCGCCAGTGCCACGGACAATCGCCCGGGAGGTGGAGCGCCTGGACCTGCTCCTGCCGCGCGTCGATCCGGCCTTGTCGGTGGAGTACCACGTCCAGGCGCATTTACACGACGAAACCGCGCCGGTGCATTACGTCGAGAACAGCCTGATCAATTCGCTGTTCGGCCTGTTGTGCTGGCCGGCGATTTTCGCACCGTTGCCGGGCGCGTTTTTCCACCCGTTCCAGCGCGGGCCGGTGGACCTGCTCAACGAAGACTTCCATGCCCGTCGCGCCGAGTCGTTCGCGGCCTGCCTGGCGGAGTTGGACGATGGTCGCTATCGGCGGACCATCGGCCGCCGTTACCTCGAAAAATGGGGCGTGCAATCGCCGTTCGTATTCTGGGGCGCGTTGTCCGAATCCTTGCTGGAGCAGGCCCTCGATTGCCTGCCGGCCGAACACCTCAAACACTGGTTCCAGCGCCTGCTGCTCGACATCAAGGCCAACCGTGCCGGGATGCCGGACTTGATCCAGTTCTGGCCGCAGCACAAGGCCTACCGCATGATCGAAGTCAAAGGCCCCGGCGATCGCCTGCAAGATAACCAACTGCGCTGGCTGGAGTTCTGTCATGAGCACCAGATGCCCGTCGCTGTCTGTTATGTGCAATGGGCGGAGTCCGCCATCGCGAGCGAGCTCGCTCCTACAGGGGGTGAACCTTGTGGGAATGAGCAGGGGGATGCACCACCGATCCCCTGTGGGAGCGAGCCTGCTCGCGATGGGGCCCCATGACTCCGGCGCAGAGCTACAGCATCGCCGTGCGAGCACTGTGTGAGTTCACCGCCAAGGTGGGTGACCTGGACCTGCGCTTCACGCCGTCGCCGACGGCCCTGGAAGGCATTGCCGGCCACCGCACCGTCGCTTCGCGGCGCAGCGAGGGGTATCAGGCTGAGGTGGCCCTGGAAGGTCAGTTCCAGACACTGAAAGTCAAAGGCCGGGCCGACGGCTATGACCCGGCCTGCCAATTCCTTGAAGAAGTGAAGACCTACCGGGGCGACCTGAGCAAACAGCCGGCCAACCATCGCCAGTTGCATTGGGCCCAGGCAAAAATCTATGGCTGGCTGATGTGCCAGAAGCTGCAACTGACGCACATCGACGTGGCCCTGGTGTATTTCGACATCGTCAGCGAAAAGGAAACCCGCTTCGCGCAACGCTTCGAGGCACGACAACTGCAAATTTTCTTCGAGGAACAATGCGCGTCGTTCCTGGCCTGGGCCGAGCAGGAAATGGCCCATCGACAGGCGCGTAACCTCGGCGCCCAGGCGCTGGTATTTCCCCATGCGGGTTTCAGGCCGGGGCAACGGCACTTGGCCGAATCGGTATTCAAGGCGGTCAGCACCGGCCGCTGCCTGATGGCCCAGGCGCCCACCGGCATCGGCAAGACCGTTGGCACCTTGTTCCCGATGCTCAAGGCCCTGGCGCCACAGCAACTGGACAAGGTCTACTTCCTCACGGCGAAAACCCCAGGACGAAAATTGGCCCTGGATGCGGCACGCGTGATCACCGACAGCGCGCCGTCGATGCCGTTGCGGGTGTTGGAAATGATCGCCCGGGACAAGGCCTGCGAGCACCCGGACAAAGCCTGCCATGGCGAATCCTGCCCGCTGGCCCGTGGGTTCTATGACCGCCTGCCGGGCGCCCGGGCAGCGGCGAGTCGGGTCGCCATGCTCGATCAGGCGGCGTTGCGCGAGATTGCCCTGGCCCATGAGGTATGCCCGTATTACCTCAGCCAGGAAATGGCCCGTTGGACCGACGTGGTGGTCGCCGACTACAACTATTACTTCGACTTCAGTGCCTTGCTCTTTGGCCTGGCCCAGGCCAATAACTGGACTATCGCGACCCTGGTGGACGAGGCCCATAACCTGGTTGAGCGTGGACGGCAGATGTACAGCGCGACCCTCGACCAGGCTACGTTGAGCGGCGTGCGCAAGACCGCCCCCGAAGCGCTGAAGAAATCCCTGGAACGGGTCAATCGCCAGTGGAACGCTTTGCATGCGCCCCAGGTGGCGGCCTACCAGGCCTATGAAAAACTTCCGGAAAAACTGCTCCAGGCCTTGGCCACCTGTACCACCGCCATTGGCGATTACCTCAACGATCATCCCCAGGGCCTGGACAGCGCACTGCAGGCGTTTTACTTCGACGCCTTGCAGTTCGGCCGGGTGGCAGAAACCTTCGACGAGCACTTCCTGTTCGACATCCACAAGCGTGAGCTCGGCCGCCAGCGCAGCCTTTCGACGCTGTGCCTGCGCAATGTGGTGCCGGCGGCGTTCCTGCGGCCCAGGCTGACGGCGGCCCGCAGCACCGTGCTGTTCTCGGCGACCCTGAGCCCTCGGCATTACTACGCGGATTTGCTGGGGACGCCGGGCGACACGGTGTGGATCGATGTGGAGTCGCCGTTCAAGGCCGAACAGTTGGACGTACAGGTCGTCAGCCGCATCTCCACGCGTTTTGCCCATCGCCAGGCGTCCCTGGAGCCGATCGTCACGTTGATGGCCCGCCAGTTCAGCGAACGCCCGGGCAACTACCTGGCTTTTTTCAGCAGCTTCGATTACTTGCAGCAAGTGGCCGGGCTGTTTGCCGAGCGATACCCACGGATTGACCTCTGGACGCAATCGCGGGGCATGGGCGAAGCCCCTCGGCAGGCGTTTCTCGAGCGGTTCATGGAGCACAGCCAGGGTATTGGCTTTGCGGTGCTGGGCGGGGCGTTCGGGGAGGGCATCGACTTGCCGGGCTCACGCCTGATTGGCGCGTTCATCGCCACTTTGGGGCTGGCGCAGTTCAACCCGGTCAATGAGCAGATGAAACAACGCATGGCGGCGATTTTTGGCGACGGCTACGATTACACCTACCTGTATCCGGGGCTGCAAAAAGTCGTACAGGCGGCCGGCCGGGTCATCCGTACCCAACAGGATCGTGGGGTGGTGATGCTGATCGACGATCGATTCGGCGAGGCCAGGGTGCAGCAACTGTTGCCGCGCTGGTGGTCGGTCAAGACGGAAACACACAAATTCCCTTGTGGGAGCGGGCTTGCTCGCGAAGGCGTCGGTCCATTTGGCGTCAATGTAGACTGACCCACCGCTTTCGCGAGCAAGCCCGCTCCCACAGGCAACGCTGTTCACTTAAGACGGTCTGGATCCCATGGCGAGGGAGCTTGCTCCCGCCGGGCTGCGTAGCGGCCCCTTCACCTCCTAGGCTCAATAGTTTTTCCTGACGCCAGACTTGTTCCATAATCCGCAAAAAATCCACACGGATGCCCCGGCCAGATGCTTGAGAACGCCCCCAAGACCCCGCTCATCAATGAGGAACAGCGCTTTCGCCTGCTCATCGACGCGGTGGTCGACTACGCCATCTACATGACCGACCCTTCGGGCATCATCACCAGCTGGAACTCCGGTGCCAGGCGTTTCAAAGGCTACGAGGAAGCCGAGATCCTGGGCCAGCATTTCTCCCGCTTCTACACCGACCAGGACCGCGCCGCCGGCCTGCCGCAACGGGCGCTGGACACGGCCGTGCGCGAGGGACGTTTCGAAGGCGAGGGCTGGCGAGTGCGCAAGGACGGCACGCTGTTCTGGTCCCATGTGGTGATCGATCCGATCATCGACAGCCAGAGCGGCACCTTGCTCGGTTTCGCCAAGATCACCCGCGACCTGACCGACCGCAAAATGGCCGAGGAAACCCTCAAGCAAAGCGAGCAGCAATTCCGCCTGCTGGTGCAAAGCGTCACCGACTACGCCATCTACATGCTCGACCCGGAAGGCCAGGTCACCAATTGGAACCAGGGAGCACAGCGGATCAAGGGGTATCTGCCGGTGGAAGCCATCGGTCGGCATTTCTCGATGTTCTACACCCCCGAGGATCGCAATGCCGGCGAGCCGCAGCGGGCGTTGAGCATCGCTGCCAGCGAAGGACGTTTCGAGAAAAAAGGCTGGCGCATGCGCAAGGATGGCACGCGATTCATGGCCCACGTGGTCATCGATGCGATTCGCAGCGATACCGGCACGCTGTTGGGGTTTGCCAAGATCACCCGCGACATCACCGATGCCACCCAGGCCCAGCAGGCCCTCGAGCAGGCCCGCGAGGCACTGTTCCAATCCCAGAAGTTGCAAGCCATCGGCCAACTCACCGGTGGCATTGCCCATGATTTCAATAATCTGTTGACCGTGATCCTTGGCAACCTGGAAATCGTGCGCAAGCGCATGCCCGGCGAGCCGAAACTCACTCAATTGCTGGACAACGCGACCCAGGGCGCGCTGCGCGGGGTTTCGTTGACCCAACGCATGCTGGCGTTTGCCCGTCGGCAGAAGCTGACCTACGAATCGGTCGAGCTGGCGGCCCTGGTGCAGGGCATCAGCGGCCTGCTGCAAAGCTCTCTGGGGCCGTCGATACACATCCAGACCCGTTTCGCCGAGGCGCTGTCGCCGGTGCTGGCGGATGTCAACCAACTGGAGCTGGCGATTCTCAACCTGGCGACCAATGCCCGGGACGCCATGCCCCATGGCGGCCAGATCATCATCGCCGCCGATGAGCGGCAAGGGGCTGATGCCACCCCGGACAAGCCGATGGCCCCCGGGCGCTTCATTTGCCTGACGATAACCGATGAGGGCGAAGGCATGGACGAGGCCACCCTGGCTTCGGCCGTGGATCCGTTCTTCACCACCAAAGGCGTCGGCAAGGGCACCGGTCTTGGGTTGTCGATGGTGCATGGCTTGGCGGAACAGCTGGGTGGCCGCCTGACACTCAAAAGCCAGAAAGGTGTCGGTACCACTGCCGAACTGTGGTTGCCAGTGGCCGGCGATGCGGCGCCTGGTAAAGCGGCGGTCGAGGAAGTGGCGCCGCCGGTCCATGAATTGAAAGTGCTGGTGGTCGACGACGACAGCCTGGTGCTGACCAGCACGCGCCTGTTGATCGAAGACCTGGGGCACCGAGTCCTTTGCGCGCCGTCGGGGGCCCAGGCGCTGGAACTGTATGAGCGCAACCTGGACATCGACCTGGTGATCACCGACATGGCCATGCCGCAGATGGACGGCGCGCAGTTGGCGAAATTGTTGCGCGACCGCCAACCGACCCTGCCCATCATCCTGGCCACCGGTTATGCCGAACGTCTGGAAGGTTTCGCCGCGCAACTGCCTCGGCTGATCAAGCCGTTCAAGCAGATCGATTTGATGCAGATCATTGGGCAGACGATGAAATAGCCAGGAAGGTATTCGTCTCCAGTGGCGAGGGAGCTTGCTCCCGCTGGGCTGCGAAGCGGCCCCAAAAGCAAGCGAGCGCTACGCGCCCGAGCGGGAGCAAGCTCCCTCGCCACAAGAGCAGCCGCATTCGCCTATTCGGTGTTCTTCTTGAACCCGCGCAAATTCATCGCACACAGGCAAAACTGCAACACGATCAGCGCATACGCATCCGTATGCAAACCCCAAATCACCCACAAAATATTGCTCGCGATAAAACAACTGAAGCCCGCCACCCGACGTCGGGGTTGGCGAGAGCCGATCAGCCAGGCGGCCAGCACCGTCACGAGCATCGCTGGCCATTGCACCCATCCAAGATAATCCACGCAAACAGTCCTCTTGCCCTTACGCACTAGAGACCGTTGCCGTTGGGCAGCGTTTCCTCGGATTTCGCGGCACCTGTGGTCCATTGGCTTGAACTTGCCGTGCGCCGGGCTCTTCTAATGTGTCCGAATCATCACCGAGGCACAGCCTGCGCAATGCCCAGAATACTCACCGGGCCCACCCCGGACGAAGAACTGACGGAACACAACGCCAAATTGTTCGGCTCGCCCAAGGAGCGACTGGATTTCTATCGTCGGGAGATCCAATACGAAACCAGTATCCTGGCCAATCGAACCGATGCTTACCTGGCCGCCCAATCCTTCCTGGTGATCGCCTTTGCCTCCTGCATGGCCAACCTGAACCCGGAGTGGGGCAAGTTGTTCACATTGATCGTGCCGCCATTCCTGGCTTTGCTGGGCTTCCTGAGTTCCCTCAACGCCTGGCCGGGCATCAAGGCCGCCTACGAGATCATCGATCATTGGCATTTCAAGCAGAGCGAACTGTTGCGCGCCGAACCCTTGATGGGCCTGGCCTACGACGAGTCGCCGTTGTTCAGCGAGCGGGAATCGACCCACAAGGGGTACCGCAAGTCCTTGCTGTTTTCGCTGCGTACCCCGTGGATCTTTGCCACGTTCTGGGTGTTGCTGGGGGCGTATTCGGTTTATATCCAAGTGAGCGATCCTGGCGGTTAAGCCCCCGTTCTTGAGGACAAACATCATTGTGGCGAGGGGATTTAGCGAAACGTCGCACCGCCCCGCTGTGGGAGCAAAGCTTGCTCGCGATGCAGGCGCCTCGGTTCCAGAGAAACCGCGTTGTTTTTATCGCGGGCAAGCCTTGCTCCCACAGATAAATCCCCTCGCCACAACAGCATTCATCTCCTGCCATAGTGCTTCAACCCGGCCACACTGCCTCACCTCGGCTGCTTACGGCGCTCATACCACACCAACGTGGGCTGGGTGCTCAACCCATGGACCAGAATGCTCAAGGCCACCACCGACAGGGTGAGGTTGATGCACAGTTGCGCCACGTCTGGCGGCAGGTCATGGTTCAAGGCGAAAAACAGGTAGAACAGGCTGCCGATCCCGCGGATGCCAAACCAGCCGATCAGCAGCCGTTGATGGCCATCGAGCAATCGCCGCCAGGGCACCACCAGCACACTCAACGGGCGAATCACGACAAACAACAGGGCGCCGACCGCCACCGCCCGCCAGTCCCAGTGGTTGGCCAGCACGACACCCAGCAAGGTGACCAGGAACACCTCCATTGATCGCTCCACCAGGCTGCCGAACGCCAGCATGTCACTCATCATGACCCCGGCGGCCAATTGACTGTCGTCCAGCGACTCGGTGTCGCCCACGACAGCTTGTTGGGGATCGACGGTTTCGTGGCCCACCACCGGTTGCACCAAGTGTTCCGCGGGCGGGGCCGATTCATCGGTGGATTTGACCTCGGCCTGGCGCAACCCCAGGCCGGCGGCGAACACCGAGAGAAACCCGTAGCCCTGGATCCACTCGGCCACGACGTAAGCCAGGGCAATCAGCGCCAGGGCCAGGTAGTCGTTAGGCGACAAGGTGCTGTCGGCATTCCTGATGCGCATCGACAAGGTCAGCCTGCCAATGCCGCGACCCATCCAGTAGCCAACCAGCAGACCGGCCGGCACGGCCCACAGGACGTCGCTCAGCAGCCATTCACCGAGAAAACCGCTGCCGTCTTCACGCAGCATCAACAGACCGAGGATCACGAAGGGAAACGCGGTGCCGTCGTTCAGTCCCGCTTCACCCGACAGGCCGAACCGCACCCGGTCGTCATCCCGGGCATCGTTGACTTGCACCAGCGCCGCCAGCACCGGGTCGGTGGGCGCCAGCACCGCGCCGATCAGCATCGACACGCCCCAACTCAGGCCCAACAGATAGTGCAGCGCCAGGCACAGGCCGCCGATGCACAGGATCATCACCGGCCCGGCCAGCCCATAGGCCACGCGCCAGGTCCGGTCGTTGAGGGGCAGGCGCAACTTGAGGCCGCTGACGAACAGCGAAAACACCACCGCGACTTCCGTGAGGTGCTCCATCCAGACCGACGAGTCGCTGATGTCCAGCTTCAGCACGTCCAACCCCATCGGCCCGATAGCTACGCCCAGCGCCAGACACATCGCCGAGGTAGTGACCGGCATCCAGCGCAGATAAGAGGAGGTCAGGGCCAGGGTCAGCAACACCGCGCCGAGCACCGCTACCCATACTGTGAATGTCATCGTTGCTCCTTGGATGCGCAACATCCTTGTGGCGAGGGGATTTAGCAAACGTCGCACCGTCCCCCTGTGGGAGCAAAGCTTGCTCGCGACGCAGGCGCCTCAGTTTCAGAGAGACCGCGTTGTTTTTATCGCGGGCAAGCCTTGCTCCCACAGAAAAATCCCCTCGCCACAAGGGTGTTCACTCGCTGGGATTGGCACGCTTGCCCTCATTCGAGGGCTGAAGCGAAACGAGGGTTCCCATCATCTACGCACCGCCCCGTTTATCCGCCTGCCGTTCAACTCAAGGGAATTTTTCGCCGTTTCCAGCGCTCTGCAACAGAAGAGACGTTCTGATTCAGCGTCCGCCGAGAACCCAAGAGGCCCTTATGACTGCGCTGACACCCCTCCAATCCCAGCCTGCCACCGTGCGCCCTATCATCCATAACGGCCAGGTGCGCCAATGCTATGAACGGCTGCTTCAGGGCCCCGACGACGCTGACAAACAAGCCGTCGCACAAGCGTTCCTCCAGCAGTGCATCGCGATGGCTGCGGTGCTACCCCAAGAGATGCCCGATGACCCGGCGGCGCTATTGGCCTGGGTCGAGCACCACAGCGCCGGCGTCGCCCGGCAATACGCGGATTACCTGGAACGGCGCAAAAGCGGCGGCCCGCGAGAGTTCTTCAGCAACAAGGCCCATGCCCTGTATTTCCTGCAAGCCGTTGCACCGACCAAACGGGTCGACGGCGCCTGGCTCTACGGCGTGCTCAAGCACTGGCACGACCACCGTTTCGAAGGGTTGCTGTGCACCTACCTGGAAGAGCTGGGGGATGGTCATCCCGCGCAAAACCACGTGGTGCTCTATCGCAAGTTGCTCGCCGAACATGACCTGTCGGACGCCCCGGACATCGACGATGACCTGTATCTGCAAGGCACCGTGCAACTGGCCCTGGGTTATGCCGGCGACGAGTACCTGCCGGAGGTGATCGGCTACAACCTGGGCTACGAACAACTGCCCCTGCATTTGTTGATCAGTGCCTATGAGCTGAGCGAACTGGATATCGATCCGTACTATTTCACCCTCCACGTCACCATCGACAACGCCAGCACTGGCCACGCCCACAAGGCCGTGCAGGCGCTGATGCAACTGATGCCGATGGAAGCCGACCGCGAAGCGTTTTGGCAGCGAGTTACCCTGGGCTATCGCCTCAACGACCTGGGGCAGGGCAGCCGGGCCATCATCGGCGCGTTCGACCTGGATCGCGAAGTGCTGGAGATGCTCGAGCGCAAACGCCCGTTCGGCCAGCACATGCATTCCGATTACTGCAAGTTCGAAGGCAAGACCGTCAACCAGTGGCTTTCGGAACCGGGCCAGTTGCAAGGGTTCCTGGCGGCGATGCAGAACAAAGGCTGGATCAAGCGTCATGAAGATCCGCAAAGCAGCCGTTTCTGGACACTGATCGACGGGCCAGGCGCGGCCATGTTCGGGGTGTTCAGCCCCTACGAAAAACAACTGCTGCACGACTGGATTGCCGGTGACTGGCGGGATGAGGGCGCGAAATCCGCTGCCCGGCGTGGTTCGGGCGCCGTGTGTGAGCCCGTGACGCCGACGGACGATCCCGATGTGCAAAGTCTGCAACAGGCCCTGCAAGGCCGCACGCCGGACGAGCAGATGCAGGTCCTGATGCCCTGGCTTTGCGCTCGCTGCCACAGCCATCCGGCCGGACTGTTGGCGACTCGCCGGTTCATCGAACTCAAATCCGCACTTCGCTAGGGAGCCCTGCATGACTGAGGAAGCACGCCTGTCCGAACCGGACCTTGCGCTGTTACAACTTGGCCGACGCCTGCAAGCCGACGGCTACCGTTTCATCACCCCGACGCCGCTGACCCACGAACGGGTCAACCAGCGGCCCGGCAATGAGCGTTCCAAGACCTTGCGGGACGTGTTCGGCTGGTCGCGGCCGTTTGCGCCGGGGCTGATCAGCGCCGATGAACAGCGGCAACTGCAAGACGCCCAGGTGCTGGAAGCACGTGATGGCTTGCTGTATAGCCGGGTGCGCTGGTCAAGCCTGGATGGCTTGCTGTTTGCCCATTCGCAATTTCCCACCCAAGCCAATGATGCGGTGTTTTTCGGTCCTGACAGCTACCGCTTCGCCCAACTGATCCATACTCATTTGCAGCAGAACTTCACCGCCGTGCAGCGCGCCGTGGACATCGGTTGCGGCGCCGGTGTCGGTGCCATCGTGATTGCCCGCGCCCGCCGTGAAGCGCAAGTGCTGGCCGTGGACATCAACCCTCAAGCCCTGCGCCTGTGCGCGGTGAACGCCGCGCTGGCGGAGGTGGCCAACGTCGAGGTCAGCCGCAGCGACGTGCTGCAAGACGTGGTCGGCGACTTCGACCTGATCGTCGCCAACCCGCCGTACATGGCCGATCCCTCCGAGCGCGCCTATCGCCACGGTGGCGGAACATTGGGCGCCGGGCTGTCGCTGCGCATCGTCGAGCAGGCCTTGCCCCGGCTTACACCAGGCGGCTCGCTGGTGCTCTACACCGGCGTGGCGATGGTGGACGGACGCGACCCGTTCCTGGAAGCGCTGGGGCAATGGCGTGACTCGGCGGATTTCGGCTGGACCTACAAGGAATTGGACCCGGATGTGTTCGGTGAGGAACTGCTCACGCCGGGTTATCAGGACGTGGAAAGGATCGCCGTGGTGGCGTTGGTTGTAACCCGCATTGGCGCAGGTCTCGGCGGGGCTAACGGAGGGACTATCGATGAACAGGCGCATGAAGTTCGGCGTTGAAGAGGAGTATTTCATCACTGATCTGCAAACCCGTTGCATGCCAGGTGACCCCCCCGCGCAAGTGATCGCGGCGTGCCAGGCCGAACTGGGCAAGCATTTCGCCCATGAAATGTTCCAATGCCAGGTGGAGATGGCCTCGCCCATCTTTCGCAGCCTGCCCGAAGCGGCCGATTACCTGGCCCAGGTGCGCAGCGGCCTGACCAAGCGCTTGGCCGAGCATGGCCTGGGCCTGCTCAGCGCGGGCTCGCATCCGATGGCCACCCAGGTGCTGCAGCCCACCGATGAGCTGCATTTCCAGCAATTGTTCGATGACTATCAGCGGGTGGCGCGGCGCAGCGTGCTCTCGGGCCTGCACGTCCACGTGGAAGTGCCCGCGACCCAGGACCGGGTGCGGGTGATGAATGAGATCCTGCCGTGGTTGCCAATGTTCTTGGCCCTGAGCGCCTCGTCGCCATTCTGGAACGGCGGCAACAGTGGTTTCAGCAGCTATCGACAAGTCGCTTGCGATGAATGGCCGCGCATGGGCGTACCGGAGTATTTCGAAGATGAGTCGGCGTTTGCCGGCTACGTGGACATGCTCATGCGCACCGGTTCCATTCGCCAGGCCAGCGATTGCTGGTGGGTGATACGACCTTCGTCACGTTATCCCACGCTGGAGCTGCGCATTTGCGATGCCTGCCCTCGGGCAGAGGACGTGCTGTGCCTGGTCTCGCTGTTTCGCCTGATGGTGGCCCATGCCGTCACGCTGCGCCGGCCCGGCGCCCACTACAGTCAGATGTCCCAGTGGATCCTCAAGGAAAATCGCTGGCGGGCCAAGCGCCACGGGATTCTCGCGGAGTTTATCGTCGAGGGGCAGGAGCAACCGATGCTGATCGGTGAATGGCTCACCCTGGCGGAGCAGACCTTCGGTGAAACCGCTGCCGAGTTGGGCGTTCAGGACGTGTTCAAGCAGGCCCGCCGGATCGTCCAGGAAGGCTCCAGCGCCGATCGGCAGATCGTGCTCTACGAACAAGGCCTGCTACTGGGCGATTCGGTCGAACAGGCCCTGAGCCGCGTGGTCGATCAATTGCTTGCGGAAACCGCCGGGATGCCCGTCGCCGACCCAGCGCTGCAACAAGTGGCAGGTGGACCATGAGTAGCAAGACCCTGGATGACTACAACCGCATGCGCGATTTCGCCGCCACCCCGGAGCCGGCGGCGAAACGCTCACGAAAATCGGCAAAAAGCGCCCATGCCTTGCAGTTCTGCATTCAGAAGCATGATGCCACGCGCTTGCATTATGACTTCCGGCTGGAACTGGACGGCGCGCTCAAGAGCTGGGCAGTGCCCAAGGGACCCTCCCTGGACCCGAAGGCCAAGCGCCTGGCCGTGCATGTCGAGGATCATCCGCTGGATTACGCGACGTTCGAGGGCAGCATCCCTGAAGGCCACTACGGAGCTGGCGAGGTCATCGTCTGGGACCGGGGTGTCTGGATTCCCCAAGGGGATCCCCACGAGGCCTACGCCAAAGGCCGGCTCAAGTTCGAGCTGCAAGGCGAAAAACTCAGCGGCCTGTGGAACCTGGTGCGTACCCACATGCCCGGCAAGCAGGAGCAATGGTTCCTGATCAAGCACCAGGACCAAGCGGCCCGCCCCGAGAGCGAATACGATGTGGTCCAGGCCGAGCCGGACAGCGTGCTCAGCGATCGCACCATCGTGCCCAAGCGCCGAGGCAAGGCCGCAGCGGCCAAAGCGGTGAAAAAACCGGAAAAAGCCGCCCAGCCGAAATCACCCAAGCGCACCTCGAAAACCACCCTCAGCGGCGCAGTTGCCGGGCCACTGCCGGAAACTCTCAAGCCGGAATTGGCCACGCTGGTGGAAAGCGCGCCCGACGGCGAATGGCTCTATGAGATCAAGTTCGACGGTTACCGGGTCATGGCACGCATCGAAAACGGCGACGTCAGGCTGCTGACCCGCAACGGCCATGACTGGACCCACAAGTTGCCAAGACAGGCCGAGGCCTTGGCCGCGCTGGGGCTGGAATCGGCCTGGCTCGACGGCGAGATGGTGGTGGCCAACGAGGAGGGCGTGCCGGACTTCCAGGCCCTGCAAAATGCCTTCGAGGCCGGCAGCAGCGGCAAGATCGCCTATTACCTGTTCGACATGCCTTATCTCAATGGCATGGACTTGCGCAAAGTGCCGGTGCAAGAACGCCGGGCCGCCTTGGCCGCGGTACTGGAGCCCAACGAAAGCCCCTTGCTGCGGTTTTCCGATGCGTTTGAGGAAACCCCCGATGCGCTGCTCAACAGCGCCTGCCAGATGAGGATGGAAGGGCTGATCGGCAAGCGCGTCGGCAGTGCCTATGTGTCCAGGCGCAGCAATGACTGGATCAAGCTCAAGTGCAAGAATCGCCAGGAGTTCGTGGTGGTGGGCTTCAGCGATCCCAAGGGCGCGCGAAGTGCCTTTGGTGCCTTGCTGCTGGGGCTGCACGATGCCGACAGCGGCCAGTTGCGCTACGCCGGCAAGGTCGGCACCGGGTTCAACGAAACCACCCTTAAAAGCATCTACCAGCAGCTGTTGCCCCTGGAGACGAAAAAGCCCGCCGTGGTGAATCCGCCCACCGGCTACGAAGCCAAGGGCGTGCACTGGCTCGAACCGACGTTGTTGGCCGAGGTGGCTTTTGCCGAAATGACCAAGGAAGGCTCGGTGCGCCATGCGGTTTTCCATGGCTTGCGCGACGACAAGCCGGCCGAGGCCATTACCCAGGAGCTTGCCAAACCCGTGAAGAAAACCACCGCAACGAAGAAAACCAGCACCCAGGACGCGCCTGAAGCGACGACGGCCAAGGGCAAGTCGAAGGCAAAAGCCAAGGCGCCGGCCATGGACGGCAAAGTGCGTATCACCCACCCGGACCGGGTCATCGACGCTAGCAGCGGCACCACCAAGCTGCAATTGGCCGAGTACTACGCCAGCGTGGCGGAATTTATCCTGCCGGAACTGGCGGAGCGCCCGGTGGCCCTGGTCCGGGCGCCGGAAGGCATCGCCGGCGAGCTGTTTTTCCAGAAGAACCCCGAGCGCCTGGCGATTCCCGGTATCACCAGCCTGGACAAGGACCTGACCGGGCAACCGGTGATGATCATCAATAACGCCGAAGCGCTGATCGGCGCGGTGCAGATGAGTACGGTGGAACTGCACACTTGGAACGCCACGTCCGTCGACCTGGACAAGCCCGACCGCTTCGTCCTCGACCTTGACCCGGACCCGGCGCTGCCTTGGAAAAGCATGGTCGAGGCGACGCAACTCACGTTATCGGTGCTCGATGAGCTGGGGCTCAAGGCGTTCCTCAAGACCAGCGGCGGCAAGGGCATCCATGTGGTGGTGCCGTTGACGCGCAAGCTGGGTTGGGATGAGGTGAAGGGGTTTAGCCATGCGATTGTCAGTCATATGGCCAAGTTGCTGCCGGACCGGTTTTCGGCGGTGTCCGGGCCGAAGAATCGGGTGGGGCGGATCTTTATCGATTACCTGCGTAATGGGCTGGGGGCTACCACCATCTGCGCGTATGCCGCCCGGACTCGGGAAGGGCTGCCGGTGTCGGTGCCGATTTTTCGTGAGGAGGTGGCTGAGCTCAAGGGGGCCAATCTTTGGAATGTGCACAATGTGCATGAGCGTCTGGCGGAGGTGGGGCATGAGCCTTGGGCTGGGCTGAAGAAGACCCGGCAGAGTATTACGGCTGAGATGCGTAGGCGTATTGGTATGAGGAAGATTTAAGGTATTGGGGTCTGTTACATCCATGTGACTGAACCCCCGCCATCGCGAGCAGGCTCGCTCCCACACTGGATTTTCGGCAGCCACACAATTCATGTGCCCCCAGCCCCCTGTGGGAGCGAGCCTGCTCGCGAAGAGGCCAGCAGGCCCAACATCGATGTGACTGAACCACCGCGATCGCGAGCAGGCTCGCTCCCACATTGGATCTTCAGCAGGCACGAAGTCCATGTACACCGTGAAATCTGTGGGAGCGAGCTTGCTCGCGATGGGGCCGCACATCCAACATCTTTATTGCCTGAGAGCGCAGCCCGACTCAATAAACCTGCGAACGCAACAACTGCTCAATCGTATCAATCAGCTCATCATAGGAAACCGGCTTGCCAATGTGCTGATCAAACCCCGACTGCCGGGACTTCTGCATATCCACCGACGCCCCGTACCCCGTCAATGCAATGGCCGGAATGTGTTTGACATGGGGCAACTTGCGCAATGCCTGCATCAACTCATGCCCGTTCATCACCGGCATGCCCAAGTCAGAAATCACCACATCGAAACGGGCGTCCCGGGCACTTTGCAAGGCCTCTTGCGGCAGGTCGAAGGCGAGGACCTGGGCGTCTTCCATCTCCAACAGCAGTTTGAGGGTGTCCAGCACTTCGGGAGAGTCATCCACCAGTAGAACGGTCAGCCCGCTCAGGCGACCGGATTGCTCACTGCTGGGCGCTTGCTTGGCTTGTGGCTCCTCCGCCTTGCTCAACGGCAGGCGAATGGTAAACGTGCAGCCCTTGCCCAACCCATCGGACTTGACCTCCACGCTGCCGCCATGGGCCTCGGTCAACTGCCGCACCAGGGACAGGCCGATGCCCAGTCCTTCGCGTTGATGGGTCGCATGCTGCGTCTCGGCCTGGCCGAACAGGTCGAATACTTCGTTCAAATGCTCGGCCTCGATGCCCACGCCGGAGTCCTTGACGTCCAGCCGCGCCATGCTGCCGTCCTGGCTGGCGATCAACTGCACGCGCCCGCCGTTGGGGGTGAATTTCAGGGCATTGTTCACCAAGTTCCAGATGACCTGCTCCAACCGGGTCGGGTCGGCGTTAATGATCAGCGCGCCGGGCCCATCGGGCAGTTCCAGGGTCACCTTGTTCGGGTGATTGTCATTGATCACCACCGTATAGATGTCCTGGAGCACCCGGCCCAGGTCCACCGCCTGGCGCTTGAGCTTGAGCTTGCCGGTGCGCACCCGTGCCACGTCGAGCAAGTCATCGATGATTCGCGCCTGGCTGGTCACGGCGTCACAGATGGTGTTGACGGCCTTGGCCGCGGCGCTGACGGTCTTGGTCACCGGCAAGCGCCGTAGCAGTTCGGCGTTGAGCTGGATGAGGTTCAGCGGGTGCTTGAGTTCGTGGGACATGACCGCGAAAAACTCGTCCTTCAGGTGGCTGGTGTTCTGGGTTTCCATCAGCCGTTGGGTCTGTTCTTCATGCAGGCGTTTGTGGCCGGTCAGGTCGCGGGCGATTTTCACGTAGCCCTGCAGGTGGGTGCCTTGCAGCAAGGTGACCTCGCCACTGCAGAAGAAGCGGCTGCCGTCCTTGCGCAGGTGCCAGCGCTCGTCCTCGCTGCGCCCGTTGGTCCGGGCCAGCCTCAATTCGTTTTCCGGCACGCCGTCGGCGCGGTCCTGGGGCGAGAAGATGAAGTCGTAATAGGCGCCCTCGGCTTCGGCCTTGGAGTGGCCGAAGATCAATTCGGCGCCCGTGTTCCAGCGGGTGATCACGCCGTGTTCATCCAGCAGGATGATCGCGTAGTCCCGGGTGCTTTCGGCCACCAGTCGCATGCGTTCTTCTCCCAGGCGCAGTTCCTCCTCGGCCGCCCGACGCTTGCTGATGTCGATGAAGGTCAACACCGTGCCGTCGATGTGGTCCTCGCTGGAGCGGTACGGCAGCAGCCGGGCGATGTACCAGCGGCCGTCGTTGCTGCTGACTTCCCGTTCGATCATGTTCAAGGATTCGAACACCTGGGTGGCGTCCGAAGCCATGTCGGCGTAATCCAGGCGATGGGTGATGTCCAGCAGCGAGCGGCCGGTGTCCACCGGCAGCATGCTGAAGATTTCCGTGGCCCTTGGCGTGAACCACTTGATGCGCACGCTGCGGTCGACGAACACCGTGGCGATGTCGGTGGAGGCGATCAGGTTGGTGAGGTAGTCGTTGATCTTGTCGGTTTCTTCAACCTTGGTCTTGAGCTCGTAATTAACCGTCAGCAGCTCTTCATTGATCGACTGGAGTTCTTCCTTGCTAGTCTCCAACTCTTCGGTGGCCGAGCGCAGCTCTTCGTTGATCGCCTGCATTTCCTCATTGGAGGCCTTGAGTTCCTCGCTGGAGACCTCGGCCTGCTCGATGGTGTCCTGCAGATGCAGTTTGGTGCGTTGCAGTTCCCGCTCAAGGTTGGAGAGGACTTGGTTTTCGGTCTGGTTGGCGTTGGATTCAAGCTGTTCGGTCGCGTCGACTTCCACTTCTTCGAAAACGACCAATACGAAGTCACCGTCGGACTGGTCATCGCTATAGGGCTGGGCCAGCAGATCTACCAGGAACCGACGGCCATCTCGTTCAAGGTTGACCTGACGCGACTTGACCGCCTGGCCACTCTGGTTGACCTGGAACAGCGTGGTGCGGATTTCCAGGCGCAACTGCGGATTGATCAACGTCAGCAGATTGCGCGACATCTCGCCGCCGACATGGCGCAGGAAGCGGCCGGCGCTTTCGGACATGTGCAGGATATCGGCATTGGCATCGACGATCATGCTCGGCGGCGCGGAGCGCTCGATGGCGCGCAGGTGGATGTCGGCAAACGAAACCTTGCGTATCGGTGGTGCCAGGGGCGTTGTTGGCGAGGCCGTCGTGCGCACGTAGCCGCCGCGGGGCATGGTCGGTGTGCGACGGCTGCTGGCGGTGCCGTATTTGCTGCGAAAGATCCGGTTGCGCTTGTCCACCGGGGTAAACAGTTCATGGCAGGCATCGGCCGATTCCGACGAACCGAGGAACAGATAGCCGCCTGGTCGCAGGGCGAAGTGGAACATCTGCAGAATTTCGCGCTGGACCTCGCGGTCGAGGTAGATCAGCAGGTTGCGGCAGACGATCAGGTCGATCTGCGAGAAGGGCGGATCCGACAGCAGGTTGTGCTTGGCGAACAGCACCCGCTCGCGGATTTCCTTGCGCACACGATAATTGGCGCCGTCCTTGAGGAAATACTGGCGCAACCGGGTCGGCGGCACGTCGGTAACGATCGCCTCCGGATAGGCGCCGCTACGGCCAACGGTGATGGCTCTTTCGTCGATGTCGGTAGCAAACACTTGCAGCTTGGCGGGACTGGCGTCGTGCACCAGTTGATCGCTGACCAGCATCGCCAAGGTGTAGGCCTCCTCACCGGTGGAACAGCCTGCCGACCACACGCGTACCTCGTCCGGAGGCACGCTGCCGGGCTCGACAGGTTTGAGCAGGCTGGGCAGTACGTCCCGCTCCAGGGCCTCGAAGGCTTCACGATCACGGAAGAAGTTGGTGACACCGATCAGCAGGTCGCCGAGCAAGGACTTGGTTTCATCCGGGTGGTTCTGCAGGTAGGCGTAGTAGGACGGCAAATCCGCCTGGGCGGTGACCTGCATTCGTCGCTCGATACGGCGCAGCACCGTGGCGCGCTTGTAATGCTTGAAATCGTGACCGGTGCCAGCACGCAGTTGCATCAGGATATCCATCAGCGACTGTTCGGCTGCGACGACCTCGCGTTCCGAGGAGGGCTGCTGGGCGTGGATTTCCGGGTCATTGGCGGTGGGCAGGCGGATTTCCTGTGCGTTGCTCCACAGCTCCAGCAATTTCTGCGGTATCTCCGCCACTGGCAGCACCAGATCGACCATCTGGGTATCGATGGCCGCCTGGGGCATGCCGTCGAATTCGGCGTCCGTGGGGGATTGGGCGATGGTTACGCCACCTTGCTCCTTGATCCTCGACAGGCCCACGGCGCCGTCGGAGCCGGTGCCCGAGAGCACCAGGCAAAATGCCCGGTCCTTATGTACGTCCGCCAGGTCAAGAAAAAACAGGTCGATGGCCACGTGCCCGCCCTGGCGCGGTTCGGCCGGGGTGACATGTAGATAGCCATCATTCATGTGCAGGCTTTGGGCGGGAGAGATCACATAGACGTGGTTCTTGCGGATCGGCACCGCATCGGTGACCTGCAGCACCGGCATCTTGGTGGTTTCCTGGATGATCTTGCCGGCCAGGCTCTGATGATCGGGCGCCAGGTGCAGAACGATGACGAACGCCATGCCGTTGTCCTTGGGCATGTGCTCGAAAAATTGCTTGATGGCCTGCAAACCGCCCGCCGAAGCGCCGATTCCCACCACCGGGAAGTTCAGGTCACTGGGGCTCAGCTCTCGTCGCTGCGGCACGTTGGGAGAGCGTTTGCTGGATGATGACATAAATACTTGGCCTTAAAGGGCGGGGCAATCCAGTCCCGCCACATCGAATTCAGGGGGCAAAAACTCGCAGGATAGTCCGGTTGCACGTAGATTGCGAAGACCGCGCACTGCGAAGCCGCCGTCACTGGCATTCTGCGCCCCGAAAATACCCTCAGCCCACCGGCACGCGCAGATATTCCGGCTGCAGGTAGTTGAACCAGAGCAGGATCATTTCCACCAGAATCGTCACCAGAACCAGCAAACCCACGCCCCAGACACTTGCCGAGTACAGCAGGCCTTGTTCTTTCTTGAGGCCCATGAACTTGGGCAATCCGACGGACAGCAGGAAGGTCGAGTAGGCCGATGCCAGCAACAGCACCGCTACGGCCAGCCAACGGCTCGGATACAACCCGAAAATCCCGGCGAGAAAGTAGGGTGTGGCCGTATAGGCGGCGAAACCGATGCATTGGTTGACGGTGGGGCGCACCTCGAAGGTGCGGGACATCCAGCGGATGAACAGCCCCATCAGCGTGACGCCGACCACGATGGTCACGTACAGCAGGGCGCACAATTGAAACGCGCTGGCACTGCTGAGCCGGACCGTTTCGTTTTCCGCCAGGCTCCAACCGGTCCAGGTGGTGCCGATGAACAGGCACACCGCAGGGATCAGCGCGAGTAACAGCAAGTGAGCCAGGTAATGGCGTGGATGGGCCTGTTCCTGTTCGCGGATGTCGGCCCAGGCGAACTCAGGATGCGTGAACAGTTTGACGAAAGGTGCAGACATGACGACCTCCTGATCAGGACGGCCTCTGCATGAGGCCCATGTAGGTTTGAGGTACGGCGACAGACAGGGGTTTCATTTATTTCCAGGATCTGGCTGACGGTGCGATAAAGGGAATGAATCAAAACGGCAGGGGTCAACCCATCAGCATCCCTGAAGGACCGTTTGCCATGACTGTTGCCCAAACCCTGGTTGATTATCTGCGCGAACATGACCTGCGCCTGACCACGGCCGAATCCTGCACCGCCGGGCAGATTGTCACGTTGCTGGCCGAGGTGCCCGGCAGTGGTTCACTGATCGAAAGTGGCTATGTGGTGTATTCCCCTGAAGCCAAGCAGCGCTTGCTCGGCGTGAGCCCACGCACCATCGAGACGTTCAACCTCACCAGTCGGGAAGTCGCCGAGGAGATGGCGCTTGGTGCCTTGCGCGATGCCAATGCCAACGCAGCAGTGGCGACCACCGGCCTGCTCGGGCCAGAGGATAAGGACGGTATACCCGCCGGCACCGTCTGTTTTGCCTGGGCGTTCGAGGTGAATGGCCAGCGCGCCTTGTTCAGTCGCCGCGAGCGGTTCTTCGGCAACCGCAGCCAGGTGCAATTGTGGGCCGCCGAATACGTGTTGCAGCAATTGCCCAGCTTTCACCGGCGCGCCCTGGCCGGTGAGCGCCGATAGGAGGCGACCATGACCGATCAAGACGAGCAGGACGACCACCGCAGCCGCCAATTCCCGGTGCGCGAAGACATGGTCTTCCAGCACAAGGTCTGGCGTTTCGAGCGAGTGGGCTGGTACGTATTGGTGCTGCTGGTGGTCCTGACCTTGCTGGGCCTGTTTTCCCGGGGGCCGTTGAGCGACCGGGAGTTGTACAGCAGCGACGGCAGCCTGGGCGTTGAGTACCAGGCGTTCCACCGCAACGGCTCGGCCAACACCATGACCATCCGGCTCAAGGGCCAACCCAACGCCGTGCTGGAAGTGGCGTTGGGCGGCGATTGGCTGGAAGGTTTCGAGGTGCAAGCGCTGCAACCGCCACCGATGCGCTCAGCGGGCGCGGGGCAGGGCATGACGCTCTGGGTCCAAGCGGATAAGCAAGGGCAGGCCAGCCTGTATCTGTCATTGCTTGGCGAAGGCTTCGGCACCTATCACAGCCGCATCGCCATCCCTGGCGGCGCCACGGTCAGTTTCAAACAGTTCATATTTCCTTAGGTGACCTATGGATTCGGTACTGCGAGCCGCCGCGTTGTACGCGGCATTGATGGTGTTGTTCAAGATCGCCGGACGGCGTTCCCTGGCCGAGATCACCACGTTCGACTTAGTGTTATTGATGATCATCGGCGAGGCCACGCAACAGGCGCTGTTGGGCGATGACTTCTCGATGACTAACGCGCTGATGGTGATCGTGACGCTGATTGCCATCGATGTCGGCTTTTCATTGCTCAAGTTGCGCTCGCAGTGGGTTTCCCGGCTGATCGACGGAGGCCCGACCATCATCGTCGAGGACGGGCGGATCCTCCGTGGTCGGATGCGCCATGCCCGGTTGATCGAGGCGGACATCATGGAGGCCGCGCGCTCCAGCCAAGGCATCGAGACCCTGGAGCAAATCAAGTTTGCGATTATCGAGCGTAACGGGAAGATTTCGGTGATTGCCAAGGAGCCGTCCTGAGCAACGTCGCTAGACACTTTTTGTGGCACGGGGGCTTTTGTGGCGAGGGAGCCCCCGCCGCGTCTTCGACGCTGCGCTGTCGCGCAGCAAACAATTATTCGGCCTAAGATAGGAGGTGCGCGCAGGACAGAGGCCGTAGTTATCACTGGCGTGTTCGCACCC
>NZ_JAGDEZ010000109.1:0-617 GCF_017498305.1 Pseudomonas sp. OA65 | reverse complement strand
ACGCCTGCTGTGCCTGGCCGAAGACGAGCACATCCTGCTGGTGACCCAGCACCACATCGTCTCCGACGGTTGGTCGGTGGCGGTGTTGATCGGCGAGTTCAACGCCCTCTACGCCGCGTTCAGCCAGAACCTCGACGACCCGTTGCCGGCCCTGACCCTGCAGTACGCCGACTACGCCAGCTGGCAACAGCAGCACTTGCAAGGTGAACGCCTGCACGCCCAGGTCGATTTCTGGAAAGCCCACCTGGACGGCGCCCCGGCGCTGCTTGAATTGCCCAGCGACCACCCACGGCCGCAAGTGCAAAGCTACCAAGGCGCCGCGCTGGCCCTGCAACTGCCGGCGCCACTCAGCGCCCGCTTGCGCCGCTTCAGCCAGCAACAGGGCCTGACCCCGTTCATGACCCTGCTCGGTGCCTGGTCGATCCTGCTCTCGCGCCTGAGCAACCAGCCCCAGGTGGTGGTCGGCACGCCGGTGGCCAACCGTCCACGGCGGGAAACCGAGGCCTTGATCGGCTTCTTCGTCAACACCCTGGCCCTGCGCATCGACGTCCAGGCCCACAGCCGCGTCGACCAGTTACTGGAGCAGATCAAGGCCTCCACCCTCGACGCCTACAGCC
>NZ_JAGDEZ010000108.1:0-618 GCF_017498305.1 Pseudomonas sp. OA65 | reverse complement strand
TCCCACAGGGTTCGGCGACGGATTTAGATGTTGCGTACACCCAGGTCCACTGTGGGAGCTGAGCTTGCTCGCGATAGCGGTGTGTCAGCTTGCATCACAGTTGAATGTGCCGCCGCCATCGCGGGCAAGCCCGGCTCCCACAGGGTTCAGCGACGGATTTAGATGTTGCGTACACCCAGGTCCACTGTGGGAGCTGAGCTTGCTCGCGATAGCGGTGTGTCAGCTTGCATCACAGTTGGGTGTGCCGCCGCCATCGCGGGCACGCTCGGCTCCCACAGGGTTCGGCGACGGATTTAGATGTTGCGTACACCCAGGTCCACTGTGGGAGCTGAGCTTGCTCGCGATAGCGGTGGGTCTGTCATTAGGCTGCTGAATGTACCGCCGCCATCGCGGGCAAGCCCGGCTCCCACAGGGTTCGGCGACGGATTTAGATGTTGCGTACACCCGGGTCCACTGTGGGAGCTGAGCTTGCTCGCGATAGCGGTGTGTCTGCTTGCATCACAGTTGGATGTGCCGCCGCCATCGCGGGCAAGCCCGGCTCCCACAGGGTTCGGCGACGGATTTAGATGTTGCGTACACCCAGGTCCACTGTGGGAGCTGAGCTTGCTCGCGATAGCG
>NZ_JAGDEZ010000107.1:0-630 GCF_017498305.1 Pseudomonas sp. OA65 | reverse complement strand
GCCGTCAAAGCGGTGTTCGGTCAGGCGCGTGCCGTTGAGGTCGATGGCGGTCAGTGCGCCGCCCGGGGCGTGGTGGTAGTTGAGCTGGCTGTCGTCCGGCAGGCGCAGGTGGTTGAGGCGTCCGCAGGCGTCATAGCGATAACGCAGGGTGCCCCAGCCCTGGTGCTCGCTGATCAGGCGGTCCTGGGCGTCGTATTCGAAGGCCAGCGGATGGTCGCTGCCGTCGTCGACGTAGACCAGCCGGCCCAGGTCGTCGTAGCGGTATTCGATGGCTTGGCCGTCGGGCAAGGTCTTGACCCGCAGCCGCCCAGCCGTGTCACGCTGGTAGCGGGTAACCCATTGCGAACCGTCCTCGCCGTGTTCGGTTTTTTCCAGCAGGTGGCCGTTGAGGTCGTAGGCGTAGGCGGTGCGTTGGCCGTCGAAGCCGACTTGCTGTCGGATCAAGCCGTTGGGCGTGTAGTCCAGCTGATATTTTTCGCCGGATTCGTTCTCGATCTCGGTCAGCAACAGCCGCGCCGAGTCGTAGCGGTACTTCAGCTCGCTGCCGTCGGGGTTCAGGCGACGGCTGACCAGGTGCAGGTCATCGGCGTATTCGTAGCGGGTGGTGCGGCCCTGCTCGTCGCGCTCGGC
>NZ_JAGDEZ010000106.1:0-642 GCF_017498305.1 Pseudomonas sp. OA65 | reverse complement strand
CCAGCATCTGGTTGGAGATGCCGAACAGCGGCCACAAGGTGTTGATGCCGCCCAGCGGATCGATCACGCCCTGGTACAGCAAGTAACCCCACAGCGCCACGCAGCCGGCGGTGGCGATCAGGTTGGCAGTCCAGGATTCGGTGCGTTTCAGCGCCGGCACGAACGAGCCGAGCAGGTCCTGCAGCATGAAGCGCCCGGCACGGGTGCCGGCGTCCACCGCAGTGAGGATGAACAGCGCTTCGAATAGGATCGCGAAGTGGTACCAGAACGCCATGGTGTTCTCACCCGGCAGCACCGAATGCAGGATCTGCGCGATGCCAACCGCCAGGGTCGGCGCACCGCCGGCACGGGCCAGGATGGTGGTCTCGCCGATGTCCTTGGCCACCGCTTGCAGTGCGTCGGGGGTGATTGCAAAGCCCCAGCTGCTGACAGTCTGCGCCACGGACACCACGTCACTGCCGACGATCGCCGCCGGGCTGTTCATGGCGAAGTACACGCCCGGTTCGATCACCGAGGCCGCGACCATGGCCATGATCGCCACGAAGGACTCCATCAGCATGCCGCCGTAACCGATGTAGCGGGCGTTGGTTTCGTTATCCAGCAGCTTGGGCGTGGTGCCCGAGGAGATCAGCGCGTGGAAAC
>NZ_JAGDEZ010000105.1:0-642 GCF_017498305.1 Pseudomonas sp. OA65 | reverse complement strand
GTTTCCACGCGCTGATCTCCTCGGGCACCACGCCCAAGCTGCTGGATAACGAAACCAACGCCCGCTACATCGGTTACGGCGGCATGCTGATGGAGTCCTTCGTGGCGATCATGGCCATGGTCGCGGCTTCGGTGATCGAACCGGGCGTGTACTTCGCCATGAACAGCCCGGCGGCGATCGTCGGTTCGGACGTGGTGGCCGTGGCCCAGACCGTTAGCAGCTGGGGTTTTGCAATCACCCCCGACGCGCTGCAAGCGGTGGCCAAGGACATCGGCGAGACCACCATCCTGGCCCGTGCCGGCGGTGCGCCGACCCTGGCGGTTGGCATCGCGCAGATCCTGCACTCGGTGCTGCCGGGTGAGAACACCATGGCGTTCTGGTACCACTTCGCGATCCTGTTCGAAGCGCTGTTCATCCTCACTGCGGTGGACGCCGGCACCCGTGCCGGGCGCTTCATGCTGCAGGACCTGCTCGGCTCGTTCGTACCGGCTCTCAAACGCACCGAATCCTGGACCGCCAACCTGATCGCCACCGCCGGCTGCGTGGCGCTGTGGGGTTACTTGCTGTACCAGGGCGTGATCGATCCGCTGGGCGGCATCAACACCTTGTGGCCGCTGTTCGGCATCTCCAACCAGATGCTGG
>NZ_JAGDEZ010000104.1:0-657 GCF_017498305.1 Pseudomonas sp. OA65 | reverse complement strand
CGGTGAATTGGGTCAATGCCGGCATTTTCAGCTCGGGCATGGTGACCAGGATGCCGATCGCCAGGGCGACGATGGTGCCGATCTTGAGGAACGTCGACAGGTAGTCCCGTGGCGCCAGGATCAGCCAACCCGGCAGCACCGCCGCGACAAAACCGTAGCCGATCAGCATCCAGGTGATCTGGATCCCAGTGAAGGTGAAGGCCTTGGCCCAGACCGGGTCGGCAGCAATTTGCCCGCCCAGCCAGATCGAACCCAGCAGCAACAGCACGCCGATGATCGAGATCTCGCCGATGCGGCCCGGGCGGATGTAGCGCATGTAGATGCCCATGAACATCGCGATCGGGATGGTCGCCATCACCGTGAAGATGCCCCACGGGCTCTCGGCAAGGGCCTTGACCACGATCAGCGCCAGCACCGCGAGGATGATGATCATGATCAGGAAGCAGCCGAACAGCGCGATGGTGCCAGGGATGCGGCCCATTTCCTCGCGCACCATGTCGCCCAGGGAACGACCGTTGCGGCGGGTAGACAGGAACAGGACCATGAAGTCCTGCACCGCACCGGCCAGCACCACGCCGGCGATCAGCCAGAGCGTGCCGGGCAAATAGCCCATCTGCGCCGCCAGCACCGGCCCGACCAGCGGCCCCGCGCCGGCAA
>NZ_JAGDEZ010000103.1:0-657 GCF_017498305.1 Pseudomonas sp. OA65 | reverse complement strand
CGGTGAATTGGGTCAATGCCGGCATTTTCAGCTCGGGCATGGTGACCAGGATGCCGATCGCCAGGGCGACGATGGTGCCGATCTTGAGGAACGTCGACAGGTAGTCCCGTGGCGCCAGGATCAGCCACACCGGCAGCACCGCCGCGACAAAACCGTAGCCGATCAGCATCCAGGTGATCTGGATCCCGGTGAAGGTGAAGGCCTTGGCCCAGACCGGATCGGCAGCAATTTGCCCGCCCAGCCAGATCGAACCCAGCAGCAACAGCACGCCGATGATCGAGATTTCACCGATGCGGCCCGGGCGGATGTAGCGCATGTAGATGCCCATGAACATCGCGATCGGGATGGTCGCCATCACCGTGAAGATGCCCCACGGACTCTCGGCCAGGGCCTTGACCACGATCAGCGCCAGCACCGCGAGGATGATGATCATGATCAGGAAGCAACCGAACAGCGCGATGGTGCCAGGGATGCGGCCCATTTCCTCGCGCACCATGTCGCCCAGGGAACGACCGTTGCGACGGGTGGAGAGGAACAGGACCATGAAGTCCTGCACCGCACCGGCCAGCACCACGCCGGCGATCAGCCAGAGCGTGCCGGGCAAATAGCCCATCTGCGCCGCCAGCACCGGCCCGACCAGCGGCCCCGCGCCGGCAA
>NZ_JAGDEZ010000102.1:0-684 GCF_017498305.1 Pseudomonas sp. OA65 | reverse complement strand
TGCTCCCGCTGGGGTGCGCAGCGCCCCCAATGAAGCGGATGGCATTCTTTCTGATACACCCCGGTGACTGGCTTTGGGGCCGCTTCGCAGCCCAGCGGGAGCAAGCTCCCTCGCCACAAGAGCCGGCGCAGGTGATGCCCTGACACCCATGGACCAAACACTGAAAAAACCTGTGGGAGCGAGCCTGCTCGCGATAGCGGTACACCAGCCACCATCAATGTTGCCTGACCCGGCCCTATCGCGAGCAGGCTCGCTCCCACAGGGGAATGTGTTCAGCCAGGCCCCGCCTACTCGCCGGCGCTGAGGGTGTTCACAGATAAACCAGCCACCACCCCCGTGGCGAGGGAGCTTGCTCCCGCTGGGGTGCGCAGCGCCCCCAATGAAGCGGATGGCATCTTTCTGATACGCCCCGGTGATTGGCTTTGGGGCCGCTGCGCAGCCCAGCGGGAGCAAGCTCCCTCGCCACAAGAGCCGGCGCAGGTGATGCCTTGACACCCATGGACCAAACACTGAAAAAACCTGTGGGAGATAAGCCAGCCACCACCACTCCCGTGGCGAGGGAGCTTGCTCCCGCTGGGGTGCGCAGCGCCCCCAATGAAGCGGATGGCATTCTTTCTGATACACCCCGGTGACTGGCTTTGCGGCCGCCTCCCCGCCCACCGCGAGGCAGCGCCCCCCCCCCAA
>NZ_JAGDEZ010000101.1:0-730 GCF_017498305.1 Pseudomonas sp. OA65 | reverse complement strand
CACCCGGCCGCTGCGGTCGCTGGGCAGGTAGTGTTCAAGGACTTGCTGCGGATGGGCCGCGTCGATGGCTGTGGCAAACAGCTCGCGCAGCAGTTGTTGCGGATCGACCGACATGGCGGGCTCCCGGGATTCTTGTTATTTGAAGGGCAACGCAGACCCCTGTGGGAGCGGGCTTGCTCGCGAAGGCGGTGTGTCAGTCAACACTTCATTGACAGGAAGATCGCCTTCGCGAGCAAGCCCGCTCCCACAAGGGGGGTGGTGTGTCAGTTATCGCGAATCGAGAAATTGGCCATATGCTCCAACCCCTTGATCAGCGCCGAATGATCCCAGTTGCTGCCGCCGATGGCCGCGCAAGTGCTGAACACTTGTTGGGCGTTGGCGGTGTTGGGCAGGTTGATGTTCAGCTCCCTGGCGCCTTGCAGGGCCAGGTTCAGGTCCTTCTGGTGCAGGCTGATGCGGAAGCCCGGATCGAAGGTGCCCTTGATCATGCGTTCGCCGTGTACCTCAAGGATCTTCGACGAAGCGAAACCGCCCATCAGCGCTTCACGGACCTTGGCCGGGTCGGCACCGTTTTTCGAGGCGAACAACAAGGCCTCGGCCACGGCCTGGATGTTCAGGGCGACGATGATCTGGTTCGCCACTTTGGCGGTCTGGCCGTCACCGTTGCCGCCCACCAGGGTGATGTTCTTGCCCATGGCCTGGAACAGTGGCAGCGCGCGTTCGAAGGCGG
>NZ_JAGDEZ010000100.1:0-765 GCF_017498305.1 Pseudomonas sp. OA65 | reverse complement strand
CGCCTTGTCAGAAAATCGAAGTGGTGGAAGCCGCCCACCCGGTGCCTGACGCCGCTGGCCTGGCCGTGGCCCAACGGGTGCTGGAGCTGGTGAGCAATCTCAGCGAAGACGACCGGGTGATCTTCCTCTTGTCCGGCGGCGGTTCGGCCCTGCTCGCCTTGCCGGCCGAAGGCATCACCCTGGCCGACAAGCAATCGACCAACAAAGCCTTGCTCAAATCCGGCGCGACCATCGGCGAGATGAACTGCGTGCGCAAGCATCTCTCGGCGATCAAGGGCGGGCGCCTGGGCAAGGCCTGCTGGCCGGCGACGGTGTACACCTACGCGATTTCCGATGTGCCAGGGGATCTGGCCACGGTCATCGCTTCCGGCCCCACCGTGGCCGACCCCAGCACCTCGGCCGAAGCCCTGGCGATTCTCCAGCGCTACCAGATCGAGGTGCCCGCGTCGGTGCGCAACTGGCTGCACAGCCCGGCGTCGGAAACCGTCAAGCCCGGTGACCCGAGCCTCGCCCGCAGCCACTTCCAGTTGATCGCCCGCCCCCAGCAGTCATTGGAGGCTGCGGCAGTGAAGGCCCGGCAGGCCGGTTTCAGCCCATTGATCCTCGGCGATCTGGAAGGCGAATCCCGGGAAGTGGCGAAAGTCCACGCCGGCATCGCCCGGCAAATCGCCCTGCACGGCCAGCCGCTGGCAGCACCGTGCGTGATTCTCTCCGGCGGTGAAACCACCGTCACCGTGCGCGGCGATGGCCGTGGCGGGCGCAATG